>NZ_NKRF01000133.1:0-78526 GCF_003408955.1 Pseudomonas sp. GL93 | reverse complement strand
CTTGCGATCTCTCGTAAGCGGGAGGCGAATTCTACAGCGTTACACGCTGCTGTCAACACCTCTTTTTCAACTTCCTTTTGGCTTCGATGAACTGAAGCAGCTTGCTGCCAGAAACTTCGTAACTCATTGTTTACCAAGGAGTTTTCCGTTTCGACTGCGCCGGAAGTGGGGCGAATTATAGGCTTCCAGAATCTGCCGTCAAGGCTTAATTACGCTTTTGTTGCAGAAGGCGCTTTTTTAGCAATAAGGCGAGGGATTCGACGCATTACCGGCGGCACCCGCATCAACAGAAGTAGCGCACCTACAGAAGCGTAGATAGCCCACTCCTTCAGATCCGCCCGCACTATCCATAGCATGTGCAGCAAACCGAGCCCAAGAATCACATAGACCAGACGATGCAGCTTCTTCCAGCGACTCCCCAACCGACGCTGGCTATAGCGGTTCGACGTGACGGCCAACATAAGAAGAGCAACAAACCCCAGCGCACCCACAATGATGTAGGGCCGCTTGCTCAACTCTACGCCGAGCTGCGACCAATCCAGCCCCAGGACAAACACGCAATAGGCCGCCAGGTGCAGCACAACATAAGCAAAGCACCACAGCCCCAACTGTCGACGCACCGCTATCCACCCCGCCCAACCGCTCAACTTCTGCAGCGGCGTCATGGCAAGCGTGATCAGCAATAGAATGAGCGTCCCCAAACCCAGGCGATCGACGAGCACCTTACCTGGATCAGGCCCCAGCGCAGAATTCCACGCTTCATACAACCAGAGCAATGGCCACACTGCTGCGGCTACAAACACGCCGATGCGCCAGATGGGATAGCGCATCAGTAGTTCTTCCGCAAATCGAGGCCTGCATATAAAGAAGCGACCTCATCCGAATAGCCATTGAACATCTGCGTCTCGCGCACATTCGGACTAAACAGGCCGCTCGGCAGACGGCGCTCCCGTGCCTGGGTCCAGCGCGGGTGATCGACCGTAGGATTCACATTCGCATAAAACCCATACTCATCAGCGGCAATACTCTGCCAGGTCGTTTTCGGCTGCTCACTGACCAGACTGATACGCACGATGGACTTCACACTCTTGAAGCCATACTTCCACGGCACCACCAAGCGCAACGGCGCGCCGTTCTGGTTAGGCAACTCCCGTCCATACATGCCCACAGCGAGGATCGCCAACGGATTCATCGCCTCATCCAGGCGCAGCCCTTCCACATAAGGCCAATCGATCAAGCCGAAACTTGAGCGTTGCCCAGGCATGCTCTTGGGATCCTGAAGGGTTTCAAAACGGATGTACTTGGCTTTAGAGGTTGGCTCGACCTGCTTGAGCAACGCCGAGATGGGAAAGCCTATCCACGGAATCACCATGGACCATGCCTCGACGCAACGCAGGCGGTAGATGCGCTCTTCCAGCTCATAGGGTTTCATGAAGTCCTCCAGGGCATAGCGCCCAGGTTTTGCGACTTCACCATCAATCACCACACTCCAGGGCTGCGTCTTGAGTGAGCCCGCATTCGTTGCCGGGTCGCCCTTGCCTGTGCCGAACTCATAGAAGTTGTTGTAGTGAGTTGCATCCTTGAATGGCGTGATGGCCTCATCTTTGACCGTCACCGCCTGCCACTTCGTATTCGGAAGTTTTTCCGTAAACCAGTCAGGCGCCCTGCCCGGCTCGACGTCGGCATACCGCGAAGCATCGCTCGCACTGGCCCAACGCGGCAAGCTGCTGGCGGCAATACCGGCAAGCGCACCGGCGAGCAGGCTGCGGCGAGAGAGATAGAAGGATTCAGGCGTGACATCCGATTCGTGACAATCGGACGCTTTGGGTAATTTGATTAACATGGTAACTCCGCAGCGTTGGAGAACTGATGCACCAATAGACTGCGGAGTATGGGGGAAATTACATTAAGGCAATGTTTTGTCCCGACGCAGTCGCAACAAGTACTGAATCGGGCCAGAAGCAGCGTAGGCCAGGAACGCCAGCAGCAGGATACGCGGCGGATCACTGAACACGACCGCGAACACCAGCACCACGACAAGGATGGCCACGAAAGGCACGCGGCCCTTGAGGTCAAATTCCTTAAAGCTGTTGTACTTGATGTTGCTGACCATCAGCATGCCGGCCGCCGCCACCATCAGGGCAACCAGGAACGACATCTTCGACCCCTGAATCCCGTAGTCACTGAACGCCCAGACAATACCCGCGACAACACCCGCCGCTGCCGGGCTGGCAAGGCCAATGAAGTAACGCTTGTCGGCAGTCCCCACCTGGGTGTTGAAGCGCGCCAGGCGCAAAGCGGCACCCGCGACATAGATGAAGGCAACCATCCAACCGACCTTGCCCATGTCACCCAGTGCCCAGGCAAACGCCAGCAGTGCGGGGGCGACACCAAAGGCAACCATGTCCGACAACGAGTCGTACTCGGCGCCGAAGGCACTTTGGGTATTGGTCATGCGCGCGACACGCCCATCCAGGCCGTCGAGCACCATGGCGACGAAGATTGCGATAGCGGCAAATCCGAAGTATTTGCTGGCACTCGCCGCATCACCCGCCGCTAGCGCACTCTGGGCACTCATGGAGTTGATGATGGAGTAGAAGCCGGCGAACAGGTTCGCCGTGGTGAACAGGTTGGGCAGCAGATAGATGCCACGATGCCGGACCTTGCGGCCTTCGGCGTCATGCCCTTCTTCGACATGTTCATCGATCGGCAGCATGCTTTCGGCGTCGGAAGCCTGATGTGGCTCTTCGGGACGTTCGCTCATGGACTTTACCTTGCAACGGTGTGAAAAAATTCGACAGGTACTTGCGGCGAGTGTTCGCCTGCAAACGATGCAGCTTTATACCAGAACCGGCCCTCCAAACGAAAAAACGCGGCCTAAGCCGCGTTTTCCCTTGATGCGTACGACTTAGTTCTTGGCTTTGTCGACGATCTTGTTGGCACCGATCCACGGCATCATGGAGCGCAGTTGCTCGCCGATGACTTCGATACCGTGAGCGGCGTTGTTACGACGCTTGGCGGTCATCGAAGGGTAGCCGGTAGCGCCTTCGCTGATGAACATTTTGGCGTATTCGCCGTCCTGAATACGTTTCAGGGCGTTGCGCATGGCCTGGCGGGACTCGGCGTTGATCACTTCCGGGCCGGTCACGTACTCGCCGTATTCGGCGTTGTTGGAGATCGAGTAGTTCATGTTGGCGATACCGCCTTCATACATGAGGTCAACGATCAGCTTCAGTTCGTGCAGGCATTCGAAGTAGGCCATTTCCGGCGCGTAGCCAGCTTCAACCAGGGTTTCGAAACCAGCTTTTACCAGCTCAACGGTACCGCCGCACAGAACGGCTTGCTCACCGAACAGGTCGGTTTCGGTCTCGTCCTTGAAGGTGGTTTCGATGATGCCGGTACGACCGCCACCCACGCCAGCAGCGTAGGACAGTGCAACGTTCTTGGCGTTGCCCGACGCGTCCTGGTAGATCGCGATCAGGTCAGGGATACCGCCGCCTTTGACGAACTCGGAACGCACGGTGTGGCCCGGTGCCTTCGGCGCGATCATGATCACGTCGAGGTCAGCGCGTGGCACAACCTGGTTGTAGTGAATCGCGAAACCGTGGGAGAAGGCCAGGGTGGCGCCCTTCTTGATGTTCGGCTCGATTTCATTCTTGTACAGCGAGGACTGGAACTCGTCCGGGGTCAGAATCATGACCAGGTCGGCAGCCGCGACAGCAGAAGCAACGTCAGTCACTTTCAGGCCATGGGCTTCAGCCTTGGCGACAGTGGCCGAACCTTTGCGCAGGCCAACGGTGACGTCAACGCCGGAGTCTTTCAGGTTGCACGCTTGGGCGTGGCCCTGGGAACCGTAGCCGATGATGGCGACTTTCTTGCCCTGGATGATCGACAGGTCACAATCTTTATCGTAATAAACTTTCATGAGGTTCCTCTATATATCCAGGCCGTAAGGCCATTCGCTAATTGGGTTAGATGCTGAGTACTTTGTCGCCACGGGCAATCCCGGTGACACCACTGCGTACGGTTTCCAGAATCGAGGCCGTCCCGATCGACTGGATGAAGCTGTCCAGTTTGTCGCTGGTACCGGTCAGTTGAACGGTATAAACGCTGGCGCTCACATCGACGATCTGCCCGCGATAAATATCGGTAGTGCGCTTGATCTCGGCACGCTGCGCCCCAGTCGCCTTGACTTTAACAAGCATCAGCTCGCGCTCGATGTGAGCGCTTTCCGACAAGTCGACCAGCTTGACCACTTCGATCAGCTTGTTGAGGTTCTTGGTGATCTGCTCGATCACCTCATCGTGGCCTACGGTGGTCAACGTCAGGCGCGACAGGGTCGGGTCTTCGGTCGGGGCCACGGTCAGGCTTTCGATGTTGTAGTTGCGTTGCGAAAACAGGCCGACAACACGAGACAGAGCGCCGGGTTCGTTCTCCAGAAGCAGGGAGATAATATGCCGCATGATTAAGTACGCTCCGTCTTGTTCAGCCACATGTCGCGCATAGAGCCGTCTTTGATCTGCATCGGGTAGACGTGCTCGCTGGTATCCACCTGAATATCGATGAACACCAGGCGGTCCTTCATGGCGAACGCCTCTTCCATTTTCGGCTTCAGATCTTTCAGATCGTTGATGCGAATGCCGACGTGGCCATAGGCCTCAACCAATTTGACGAAGTCTGGCAACGATTCCATGTAGGAATGGGAGTGACGGCTACCGTAGCTCATGTCCTGCCACTGACGAACCATGCCCAGTACGCCGTTGTTCAAGCAGACGATCTTCACCGGAAGGCCGTACTGCAGGCACGTCGACAGTTCCTGGATGTTCATCTGGATACTGCCTTCGCCCGTCACACAGGCAACGTCGGCATCCGGGAAGCTCAGCTTCACACCCATGGCCGCAGGAAAACCAAAGCCCATCGTGCCCAGGCCACCGGAGTTGATCCAGCGGTTAGGCTTGTCGAACTTGTAGTACTGCGCCGCGAACATCTGGTGCTGGCCTACGTCGGAGGTCACAAAGGCGTCGCCCTTGGTCACTTCGCACAGGGTTTCGATCACGGTTTGCGGCTTGATGATGCTGCCGTCGCCCTTGTCGTAAGGGAACAGGCCGCGATCACCGCGCCATTCGTCGATCTGCTTCCACCAGCTGGCAACGGATTCCTTGTTCGGCGTTTCGCCGATGTCCTTGAGTGCAGCGACCATTTCGGTCAATACGCTCTCTACAGGACCCACGATTGGCACATCGGCCTTGATGGTCTTGGAGATGGACGCCGGGTCGATGTCGATGTGGATGATCTTGGCATTCGGGCAGAACTTGCTCGCGCCGTTGATCACACGGTCATCGAACCGCGCGCCCACGGCCAGGATCACGTCAGCGTGGTGCATGGTCAGGTTGGCAGTGTAGCTGCCGTGCATGCCGAGCATACCGACGAACTGGCGGTCCGTACCCGGGAATGCGCCGAGGCCCATCAGGGTGTTGGTCACCGGCAGGTTGAGCAACTTGGCCAGTTCGGTCAACGGAGCGGAACCGCCACCCAGAATCACGCCACCGCCGGAGTAGAGCACAGGACGCTTGGCCGCCAGGAGCATTTCTGCTGCCTTGCGGATTTGCCCCGAGTGCCCACGCACGGCTGGGCTGTAGGAACGCAGCTTGGCTTTTTTCGGGAAGACGTATTCGAACTTCTCGGCCGGGTTGGTCATGTCTTTCGGGATATCGACCACTACCGGGCCCGGGCGACCGGACTGGGCGAGGTAGAACGCCTTTTTCATGACATCCGGGATTTCCGAGGGATGCTTGATCATGAAGCTGTGTTTCACGATCGGCCGGGAAATACCGATCATGTCGGTTTCCTGGAATGCATCGGTGCCGACCATGGTGCTAGGCACCTGGCCAGAGATGATCACCATCGGAATGGAGTCCATATAGGCAGTCGCGATGCCGGTAATGGCATTGGTTGCGCCTGGGCCGGACGTTACCAGTACCACGCCGGCTTTACCGGTGGCACGGGCGTAACCGTCAGCCATATGGGTCGCGGCCTGTTCGTGGCGAACCAGGATGTGGGTAACAGCCGGTTCCTTGAACAGTGCGTCGTAGACATGCAGCAGAGCACCACCTGGGTACCCGTAGATATAGTCGACGCCTTCGTCACGCAAAAAGCGGACGAGCATCTCACCGCCAGATAAAAGCTCCACGTTGTTCACCTCTAAAACGCCAGAATACCGTCCGTTAAAAAACCGACGGGTCTTAATAGGTTTACTTCTCAACAGAGCATGAGCGACGGTGGTCGCCGACTACGTCAGCACTGACTGAGCAAGTATTGGGATCGTCCCAAGTGTTGCGGGCTTTTCCCACCCAGCGCGAGGTAACGCGTTGCGGGTGTTACAGGTCGGCGCGGATGTGCGCCTCATGATCTGCTGAGCGGGCCTGCTTCTGGCAGTCCCGATACAGCGGACTTTGGATTCTTCTGTTTCACGCCCTTCAAGTCAAGCAATAATTGCGCTTTTTTCCAACTAAGCGCATGAGAACGTAGAAGAAAGGGCTTTGAGGAGGGATAAAACTCGCCTGAATGTCGTCAAGCGGTAGAAATGTGCGCAAGACTGCCGGAAAAACCGGCAGTCAGGCAATTAACGAGCGTCGACGATCAATTGATCGAACTTTTTCAGCGCGTTACGCAAGCCGAGGCTCTCCCGCGGCCGATCGGCGTAGACCATCTCGGCCATTTCCAGGATCCCCGACGCATTCGGCAAGGGCAGGTCCTGTTCCAGGATCTGCTTCATACGCGCGAGGAAGATCCATTGCAGCCACTGGTGGAAGTCCAGGGTATCAACGGAAAAGGGCTCGACACTGCTGAGCGCTTCAGCACTGGGGGAGACTTCATCCCACCAGCCCTGAACGCGCAGCTCGCGCTCGATCAGCAATAACTGCTCGGCAATCGCGGGAAAACGCGCATCCATCAAAGGCTGACCTTGGCTTTTTGCCGCGCCTGGGCAGCACCCGCAGCATCCCCCTGGGCGGCACGTGCATCACCGATCAAGGCCCACAGGCTGGCTTGCAGGTCTGGGCGCCCATTGGCCAGGCTCAGGCCACGGCGAGCGAATTGCTCCGCCTGGGGCGCATCGCCCTGGGCCATGCGCACCTGGGCCAGGCGATAGAGCACTTGTGGCTCACGCGGCGCCACGCGCTGGGCACGTTCAAGGCTCGAAGAGGCGCCATTCAAATCGCCACCCGCCTGCTGCTGCTGAGCGGTGGTGAGCAACGCCAGCACCGGGCCATCGAGTTGTTCGTCAGCCGACAACCCGCCCGCATTGGACGATGACGGAATACCGCTCGGCGTCGAAGGCATGTTGTAGGTGCCCTGGTTGACCGGCGCGGTTTGAATCGGCGTGGAGTTCACCGGCCCGGAAGTGCTCGGGCCTGGGGTCCATGGCTCGGCACTGATAGGCGCCGAGGTTGCAGCCCCACTGCCGGGCACCATCACCACGACGCCGGAATCCTGGGGAATTGCCTGGGTTGCAGCTTGGGCAGGCCGTTTGCCCACGGTCTGACGGAAGCCGCCATTGGCCGAAATGCGGTCGTTATTGGAGACGGACGTGCTTGAGTCCACCACAGGGATAGAGCCGCGCTGCACGCTGGAGCAACCGCCGAGCAAAGCCAGAGCCGTAATTGCTGGAATCCACAACTTGTTCACTTGAAACCCTCTTTGCTTAATTCATCCAGCCCTTGACCCAATCCATCACCGAATCCGCGTCAGCAGGGGCACTGCCACCGCACGCAGGGCCGGGTGGTGGTTCGCTGCCGCGAATATACGGCATCTGCACCGCGCCCGGACAGTTGGCGTCGGAGCCTTGGCCGGTGTGCGGATCAATCCAGGCCTGCACGATATTGTCCGGCTGCGGCATGTTGAGCGGCAACGGGTCAGCCTTGCGCATGAAACTGGTCCATACCTGCAACGCGCCGGTCGCACCGGTGAACGGCGTCTTGCCATTGTCGTCGCGCCCCAGCCATACCACGGCCAGTACATCCTGGCCGAAACCTGCGAACCAGCTGTCGCGGGAGTCGTTGCTGGTACCGGTCTTGCCCGCCAGGGTCAGGTTCGACGGCAGCACGCTGTAGACCGAACGCCCCGTCCCCTCGCGCATTACGCGCTGCATGGCGTTCTGGATCAGGTAGATGGAGCCCGCGTCGAAGCGCTGCTGAATCTGGAACGGGTAGCGCTTGAGCGGTTCGCCATCGGCGGTCAGCACACTGCGAATACCGCGCATCGGCGTATTGAAGCCACCATTGGCCAGGGTCTGGTACATGGTGGTCACTTCCATCGGCGTCATGGCCGCAGCGCCCAGGAGCATGGACGGAAACGCCGGAAACTCACGTTCGATCCCCAGTCGCGCCAGGGTCTTCAGGACATTCGGCACACCGACTTCAAGCCCCAGGCGCGAGGTCGAGATGTTGTAGGAATGCGCCAACCCTTGATACAGGAACACCGTGCCATGGGAACGGCGGTCGAAGTTCTTGGGCGTCCATACCTGGCCATTCGCACCTTTGACCGACAGCGGGTCATCGGACAGCCAACTGGTCAGCGTGTACTTGCTGGGTTTTTCCAGTGCCGTGAGATAGACCGCGGGCTTGACCAGCGAGCCAATCGGCCGCACGGCATCCAGTGCGCGGTTGAAACCGGCGAAACTGGCCTGGCGGCTGCCAATCATGGCCTGGACCTCGCCGGTTTCCGGGTTGGTCACGACCATGGCGGCTTCGACTTCATCCGAGCCTTTACGGCCAGTCAGGCGCTTGAAGGTGTCGTTGACCGACGCTTCGGCCTTCATCTGCAGGATGGGGTCGAAGCTGGTGAAGATCCGCAGCCCCTCTTCGGTCAAGTCTTCGTCGCGGTAGTCTTCGCGCAGTTGGCGCTTGACCAGGTCGATAAAGCCAGGGAATGAGCTATCCGCCAGCTTGCCGCGGGTTGTCACACCCAGTGGCATTTTTTTCGCAGCGGCCACTTGTTCAGCAGTGGCGACACCCTGCTGCTCCAGTACATCGAGCACCAGGTTGCGACGTTCAAGCGCACGCTCCGGGTTGCGGCGCGGGTTGTAATAGGACGGCCCCTTGACCATCCCCACCAGCAACGCGACCTGATGCAATTTCAACTCTGACAACGGCTGCCCGAAGAAGAACTGGCTGGCCAAGCCGAAACCGTGCACGGCGCGCTGGCCATCCTGACCGACGAATACCTCGTTGAGGTAGGCCTCGAGGATTTCCTGCTTGCTGTAATGCAGCTCCAGCAACATCGCCATCATGGCTTCGGTGAGCTTACGGGTCAGGCTGCGTTCGTTGGTCAGGTAGAAGTTCTTGACCAACTGCTGCGTCAGCGTACTGCCGCCCTGGGTCATCTTGCCGCCGGAGGTGTTGACCCAGATAGCACGGGCGATCGACTTCGGCGACACACCCCAGTGGCTATAGAAATCGCGGTCTTCGACAGCGACCAGGGTTTCCAGCAGATACGGCGGTACCTGATCGAGCTTGATCAGGATGCGATCTTCAAGATTCTTCGGGTAAATACCGCCGATCAGCAACGGTTCGAGACGCACCACCGGCAGCTTGGAGCCATTGAGCGACGACAGCTCAGCCACATAGTCGCCAGAGAAACGCACGCGCACCGGCTGGGCTTTTTCCAGGCCTTCGTAGAACTGGAAGCCACGGGTGTTCAGGTCGACGGTATTACCGCTGACCGCCGCAGCGCCAGGGCCATTGCTCACGGGTTCGCGGCGGTAGCCCAGCGCATCGAGCTCGGTAAGGAAGTCTTCCTTGCTCAGCTTCTGGCCAGAGAACAGCTCCAGCGGGCGTGCATACACCTTGGCCGGAATCGTCCAGCGCTTGCCGGAGAATTTTTCCTGCACCACGGCATCGAGGTACACCGCAAGGCCGGCGACCGCCACAAGGCCCACCAGGCCAAGCTTGATCACCCAGCCCAGCCAAGGGCGCGGGCCGCGGGAAGGAGGTTTTTTACGGGAACGGGGAGATCGGGTTCGAGTCATGGCGGCGGATTATACGCACTTTATTGATGATCAACATGAGCCGGACAGCGGTTTGCACGACTGGCCTCAGCAGCCATAATGCTCCCCATGATTTTCCCCAGACTTTGAAGGATCGCCCGTGAGCCAGACCCTGATCGCTGCCCTGCAAAACCCGGCCTTGTACCCTCATCCGGTTGAAGCGTTTCAAGTCATCGAGACCCATATTTCCTGGGTGATACTGACGGGGCCCTACGCTTATAAGCTGAAGAAACCGATGAACTTCGGCTTCCTGGACTTCACCCACCTGGACGACCGTGGGCATTTCTGCCGCGAGGAACTGCGCCTCAACCAGCGCCTTACCGAAGATTTGTATCTTGAAGTGTTGCCGATTACCGGCACTGCCGAGGCGCCGCAACTGGGTGGCGACGGCCCGGCCATCGAGTACGCGCTGAAAATGCGCCAGTTCCCGCAAAGCCAGATGCTCAGCACCCTGCAAGCCAACGGCGAACTGACCAGCGCGCACATCGATGAGATGGCCAAGCAGATTGCGCAGTTCCACCTCAGCGCCCCCAAAGTCCCGCAAGATCACCCCGCCGGCACGCCGCAGGAAGTGATGGCTCCGGTACGCCAGAACTTCGACCAAATCCGCCCATTCCTCAGCGACAAGGCCGACCTGACTCAGCTGGAGGCTCTACAAGCCTGGGCTGAAAGCAGCTTCGAACGCCTCAAGCCTTTGCTTGCGCAGCGCAAGCTCGATGGCTATACCCGCGAATGCCACGGCGACATTCACCTGGGCAACGCCACGCTGATCGATGGCCGCGTGGTGATCTTCGACTGCATCGAGTTCAACGAGCCTTTCCGCTTTACCGACGTATACGCAGACACCGCTTTTTTGGCCATGGACCTGGAAGATCGCGGCTTGAAATGCCTGGCACGGCGCTTCATAAGCCAGTACCTGGAATTGACCGGCGACTACCAGGGCCTGGAGCTCCTGAACTTCTATAAAGCCTACCGTGCATTGGTACGCGCCAAGGTTGCGCTGTTCAGCATGCCGAGCGAAGCCAGCCCGGTGCAACGCGCTACCACCCTGCGCCAGTACCGCAACTACGCCAACCTGGCGGAAAGCTACAGCACCATCCCCTCGCGCTTCCTGGCAATCACCCATGGCGTTTCAGCAGTGGGCAAGAGCCACGTGGCCATGCGCCTGGTCGAAGCCTTGGGCGCGGTACGCCTGCGTTCGGATGTAGAGCGCAAGCGCCTGTTTGGCGAACAACAGGTAGAGAACACCCTGCAGGCCGGCATCTACAATCAGGACGCCAGCGCCGCCACCTACGCACGCCTGAACGAGATTGCCGACACCGTGCTGCGCGCCGGCTACCCGGTGGTGCTGGATGCTACGTTCTTGAAACGCGCGCAGCGTGACGCCGCCGCCCAGGTTGCCGAAGCCACCGGGGCGCCGTTCCTGATCCTCGACTGCAACGCCCCGCAAGCCGTTATCACCAGTTGGCTGGCACAACGTCAGGCGGATAAAAACGATCCGTCTGACGCCACACTGACCGTTATCGAAGAACAACAAGCCAGTCGTGACCCGCTGACTGCCGAGGAGCTGCTGCTCAGCAAGCGTGTGGAGACCAATGAAAGCGGGACGCTCGACGCTTTGGTCGGGCATATCCGTCAGCACCTGCCGGGCCTGTAAGAAATATTTCTTGGTCGCGTCGTCGTCTTCGGCGCGCGACCTAGCAATAGTGGCACTATACTGGCCCCATAACGCCAGCCAGAGTCGCGATCATGAGTCAGCCCAAGCTTCTTGATACCCCGCTCTACGCCCTCCTGCACAAAGACGACATCCGCGGCTTCAACCAGGAGCGCCCTGAAAACGGCACCCTCGACATGCGCGGTGGCGACTTTCGAGGGCTGGACCTGCGCGACCTGAACGCCACCGGTATTGACTTCACCGACGCCTATTTTCGCTCTGCCGATCTGCGCGGCCTGGACTTGCGTGGCTGCTCACTGGAAGGCGCCAGCCTGGCCCATGCGCAGATATCGGGGGCTTACTTCCCGCCCGAACTCACGGCTGACGAAATACTCATGTCGGTCAATTTCGGTACTCGCCTGCGCTACCGCACCAAGTAACCCCACACGCCGAGTTCCGGCCACACCCCCTGCCTGCCGGGCGCTTTGCGCCTGCCTGCGAGTAAGCGCCGTCGCGCCATCCTTATAAGCTTTTCAGCCCTATCTGACCAAAGAACCACGCTTTTCCTACTGAGCGCTACACTCATTTTCAGGCTGCCTGGTCACGACACCCACCGCACCATTCAGCCAGCGCAAGGAGGCTTGATGAACGATGAGCTGCAACACCTGAAAAACCTTGGCAAGACGTCAGCGCAGTGGCTGCATGCGGTGGGCATCCACAGCGCGTCCGACCTGCGCCGGCTGGGGGCGGTCGATGCTTACCGAGCCGTGCGCACGCGCGGGTTTCGAGCCTCGAAGGTTCTGCTGTATGCCATTGAAGGGGCATTGATGGATGTGCACTGGAATGACATACCCACGGAGCGCAAGGAGGCCTTGAACCGTCAGTTGGAAGCGATCTCAGTGCATCAGAAGAACTAGAGTGGCACTCAAACCCAGTGTTTATGAGCATTACAAACAAGCGTTTGAGAAAAATGGATGAAGCAGAAAAACAAATGTTGACTCTCAAATGAGAATCGTTATGATTATCACAACTGGTCGCGAGATCAGCCGATAACTGAAAGACCATTGGTTCGGACTCTCAGATTATCTCCTCATCAGGCTAATCACGGTTATTTGACCCGGCTCTTGCCGGGTCTTTTTTTGCCTATGAATTAACCGACCTCAGCGCGCAATGATCAACGGATGCCCACGCTCCGGATGCGGCTGTACCAGCACATCCAGACCGAATACAGCCTTGAGCGGCTCTGGTTGCAGGACTTTCGAGGGCGTATCCAGCGCGTGGGGGCGCCCGTTTTCCAGCAACAGGATCCGGTCGCAGTAACGCGCCGCCAGGTTCAAGTCATGCAGGATGACCAGCACCGCAGCGCCTCTGTCGGCAAAATGTCGAATAGCTTGCAAGGTGGTGTGTTGGTGCAGAGGGTCGAGCATTGATGTGGGCTCATCCAGCAACAACGTCTGCCCTGCCTCACCCGGCCATAACTGCGCCAATACTCGTGCCAGGTGCACACGCTGCCGCTCGCCGCCCGACAAGGCCAGGTAACTACGGCCACTCAGGTGGCCTACATCAGCAGCCTGCAGCGCGGCGTTGATGATTTCGTCGTCGCGCACTCGCCCGGTCTGATGAGGCAAGCGGCCCATGCCCACCACCTCTTCGACACGAAAGGCAAAGTCCAGGGTGGAGGATTGTGGCAGCACCGCCAGGCGCTGGGCACGTTGCGCGCCGGTCATATGCTTGAGCGCCTGCTGATCCAGCCAGACCTTGCCCTGATCCGGCTGCAACTCCCCACACAGCGCCCCAAGCAAGGTACTTTTGCCGGCGCCATTGGGGCCCAGCACGCCTAGCACTTCGCCCGGCAGCAGGTCCAAGGTGATATCGGCCAGCACGGTTTTACCACCGCGCCGGATCTGCAACGCTTCTACCCGCAACATCAGGCGCGCCCTCGTAACAATAAATAGAGGAAAAACGGTGCACCGATAAACGCAGTGACAATACCGATCGGCAGTTCCGCCGGTGCTAACGCCAGGCGCGCCACCAGGTCCGCAAACAGCAGCAGGCTCGCACCCGCCAACACCGAGGCCGGTAACAACACCCGATGATCCGGCCCCGCCAACAGCCGCACCAGATGTGGTACCACCAAACCGACAAAACCAATCATGCCCGCCGCCGCCACTGCGGCGCCAACACCTAGGGCTGTACAGAACACCAACTCGCGCTTGAGCCCCTCCACATCAATACCCAGGTGGTTGGCCTCGGACTCCCCCAACAGCAGCGCGTTCAGCGCCTTGGCCCGGCGCGGCAACCATAGCGCCACACCCGCACTCACCAGCAGCAAGGGCCACAACCGTGAATAACTCGCGCCATTGAGGCTGCCCAGGTTCCAGAACGTCAGGGTGCGCAAGGTGGCATCGTCTGCCAGATAGGTAAACAGGCCTACGGTGGAACTGGCCAGGGCCGTCAGCGCGATACCGGCAAGCAACATCGTCGCGACATTGGTCTGGCCATTGCGACGCCCCAGCCGATAGACCAATGCCGTGACGCCCAAGCCACCGAGGAAGGCGCACAGCGATAACAGGTATGGCCCGAAGGCATCCGGCAGGCCGCCAAAGAACGAGCCACCGACAATCGCCACCGCCGCCCCCAGCGCTGCGCCGCTGGACACACCGACCAAGCCCGGGTCGGCCAGCGGGTTGCGGAACAACCCCTGCATCGCCACACCCGACAACGCCAGCACACCGCCGACCGCCAGCCCCAACAGGGTTCGCGGCAGGCGAATCTGCCCCAGGATCAACTCGGCCTGCTCCAACCCCTGGGCCTCAAGCGGTACGCCCATCAGCCTTAACGCAGCCCTGAGGGTGTCCACCAACGGCAGGCTGACCGGCCCCAGTGCCAATGAAAGCCAGATCGCCAATACACACAGCAGCGCGAGCCCGATAAACAGCGTTTTTGGCTTAACCAGAGTGGTCATGGAGCAGGCTTAGGCTGGGACGGATAAAAACCGGCAGACAGTTTCTCCAGGCTTTGCGGCAATCGCGGCCCCAGGCCACCTACCAGCAAGGTCGGATCCAGCTCAAAGACGCGGCCGCTCTTGGCTGCCGGCGTAGAGGCAAGGATCGGATTTTCCTTGAACAAAGCTGCGCGCGCCGCGTCCCCGGTCAGGGCGCGATCAGCAAACACCAGCACCTCAGGGCTCAAACCCGCCAGCGATTCGACGGAAAACGGCTTGTAGCCCACATGCGTGGCGAGATTACGCCCCCCAGCCTGCTGCAACATCCAATCAGCGGCCGTGTCCTTGCCCGCGATCAGCGGCTTGCCACCGGCATGGCCGAGCAGCAATAGCACGCCTGGAGCTTTTTGCGTGGCCTGGGCCTTGGTCACCCGGCTTTTTTGCTGTGCCAGCGCCTGCTCATACCCGGCAAACAAGGCATTAGCCTGGGCCTCACTGCCGAGCAGCTTCCCCAAGTGTTCAAGGTTGCCTTTGAGCGTAGGCAAATCCGGCTGGGCCGAGAACATCTCCACTTGCACCCCTGCACTGCGAATCTGTGCCAGCACCGGCGGTGGCCCCATTTCCTCAGTGCCCACAAGGAGTTGCGGGCGCAGGCTGAGAATGCCTTCGGCCGACAACTGCCGCTGGTAACCAATGCTCGGCAAGGCCTTGAGCGAGGCGGGATGCTGAGTGGTGGTATCCACTCCCACCAACTTCGACTCACCGCCCAGGGCCGTCACCCATTCCGACAGCGCCCCGCCGGCACTGACCCAGCGTTGCGGCAGTTCAGAGGCGTGCACCCCAGGGTTGACCAGCAGTGAGGCAACAAGCGCGATAGCGCTGGTACTCAGGCGCATAACAGGGTTTCCTTCCTAGGGCAGGGCCACTCAAGCACTCATTGATGTGACAGATAACCCCTGCCAGGCATCGTATTGAGCACCCAGTCAGCTGACGGGCGAAGCGGGCATTTGATAATTGTTTGCATTTGAACGTCAAGGCACTTAAGGATTGAAATGAAGTTTCTCTGCGCCTCAGGCGACCTCGCCGCCAACAGCAGCCGCGGTTTTGATATCGATGGCCACAGGCTGTTGGCGGTGCGGCGGGACGGCATTGCGTACTTCTATCTCAACCGCTGCCCCCATCGCGGCATCCCGCTGGAATGGCAACCTGATCGCTTCCTCGACGACAGCGCCAGCCTGATCCAATGCGCCACCCATGGCGCATTGTTCCTGATTGAAAGCGGCGAGTGCATCGCCGGGCCCTGCGCAGGCCAATACCTCACTGCCCTGCCCGGCCGTGAAGACGAACAGGGATTATGGGTCGAGCTCTAATCGCCCAGCAGCACCTTCAGCCGACGCTCGACGTAAATTTCCTGCGGCGTGACCCGTACACCGTAGGCCAGCACCTCCACACCTGCAGCCTTGGCCTCACGTAGCGCGGCCGCATAACCCGTGTCGATTTCCACAGCCGGGCGCACCGCGTCGATCCCCGACAGGTTCACGCAATACAACTGCACCGCCCGTATACCGTCGCGAGCCAGATGAGCCAGCTCACGCAAGTGCTTGGCCCCACGCTGCGTCACCGCATCGGGGAAAGCCGCCACCGAGCTGCCATCAAAGCCCAGGGTGACGCTTTTGACCTCGACAAACGCAGCGCCCTGGGGGTAATCCAGGCGAAAGTCGATGCGGCTTTTCTCCTGGCCATAAGGCACCTCACGCTTCAACGCGGTAAAGCCGTTGAGCTCAGTGATCACACCGGCCAGCAAAGCTTCTTCAACCAACTGATTGGCGCGCGCGGTGTTGACGCACGCCAGCCGGCCCTGGGGCGTTTCGGCAATTTCCCACGTGCCCGGCAGCTTGCGCTTGGGATCCGTAGAACGGCTGAACCAGACCTGGCCACCTTCGACCATGCAGTTGAGCATCGAACCGGTGTTAGGGCAGTGAATGGTGAGCAACTCGCCGGTAACGGTTTCGATATCGGTGAGAAAGCGCTTGTAGCGGCGGATCAGCCGCCCTTCTTCAAGAGGAGGATTAAAACGCATCAGCCTTGCCAGCTCCGCAAACCACGGGCAATGCGCTCCACCGCCTCTTGCAGCCGATCGAGGTTCTGCGTGTAGGCAAAACGCACATGATGCCCCGCCTGGTAGCGACCGAAATCCAACCCGGGCGTAAAGGCCACATGTTCGGTTTCGAGGAAATGACGGCAAAATGCGAAGGCATCGCCGCCGAACGCGCTGATATCGGCATACAGATAAAAGGCACCTTCGGGCTCCACGGCGATACCGAACCCCAGCTCACGCAGGGCCGGCAGCAGGAAGTCACGGCGGCGACCAAATTCGGCACGGCGCTGCTCCAGAATCTCCAGGGTTTGCGGGGTGAAACAGGCCAAAGCGGCATGCTGGGCCATGCTTGGCGCACTGATGTAGAGGTTCTGCGCCAACTTCTCCAGCTCACCCACCGCTTCAGGGGGCGCCACCAGCCAACCGAGGCGCCAGCCGGTCATGCCGAAATACTTCGAAAAACTATTCAGGACAAAGGCGTCATCATCGACTTCCAGCACGCTGGCGGCGTCGGTGCCGTAGGTGAGGCCGTGATAAATCTCGTCGACCACCAGGTGACCGTTGCGCGCCTTGATGGCGCCCGACAGACCAGCCAACTCGTCCCGGGTGAGGATCGTGCCGGTGGGGTTGGCGGGCGATGCCACCAGCGCGCCGACACTGTCCTGGTCCCAATGCCTGGCCACCAGATCGGCGGTCAACTGGTAGCGTACGTCTGGGCCGACCGGCACCAACTGCGCCGCGCCTTCCACAAGACGTAGGAAGTGTCGGTTGCAGGGGTAGCCTGGGTCCGCCAGCAGCCAATGCTTACCCGGATCCACCAGCAAACTGCTGGCCAGCAATAACGCGCCGGAGCCACCGGGAGTGATCAAAATGCGCTGCGGGTCGATGCTCAAACCGTAGCGTTGCTGGTAGAAACCACTGATGGCTTCGCGCAACTCGGGCAAGCCGCGGGCGGCGGTATAGCGCGTTTTACCGTTTGCCAACGCCGCTTGGCCGGCCTGGATGATCGGTTCGGCGGTGGTGAAGTCCGGCTCGCCGATTTCCAGGTGGATCACGTCGTGGCCGGCGGCCTGCAGCTCATTGGCACGCGCCAGTAACGCCATGACATGAAAAGGTTCGATGGCGCGACTGCGCGCACTGTAGGGCTGAGCCATTAGCCTTCCTTAGACGGTGAGGACAAAATCTGGATTCTACCGAACCCTCACGGTAAAACATGCTCTATTGCCTGATTGGGGCTGCAAGTGCACCCTGCGCGCGCTCGTAAAACAGCTAAAATCAATAGTCGAGGCGATACATACCCAGTCATGGCGGGCTGCTGCGGTTTGCAACCCCTTTGCCCTGGACCTCGACAACCGGGAGTAGCGCACCCTGAATGTATCTGGTAAGTTCGCCCGCTTGCAGCCGCAGGGCCGGCAGGTGTCGGTGACGTTGCAATCCTGCGCAATGGATTAGAAGAGTGAGAGGCGGTCTATTCATGTCCACCCAAGCAAAGCAACAGCAGACTCAAGGCCTCGGCGGCTTCGAACCCTATGTCGAAAAAAAGGGCGAGGAGTACATGGGCGAGCCCATGCGCGAGCACTTCACCAAGATCCTCAACAAGTGGAAACAGGACTTGATGCAGGAAGTCGACCGTACGGTTGACCATATGAAGGATGAAGCGGCCAACTTCCCTGACCCGGCCGATCGTGCCAGCCAGGAAGAAGAGTTCGCCCTCGAACTGCGCGCCCGCGATCGCGAGCGCAAGTTGATCAAGAAGATCGACAAGACCCTGCAACTGATCAAAGACGAAGAATACGGCTGGTGCGAATCCTGCGGCGTCGAAATCGGTATTCGCCGCCTGGAAGCCCGCCCAACCGCGGACCTGTGCGTAGACTGCAAGACCTTGGCTGAAATCAAGGAAAAACAGGTCGGCAAGTAACTTTGCCGAATTGAACGAATGGAGCGTGCGAACGCTCCATTTTTGTTTCTGGCGTTTACCGGTTATGCAGTAGTATCCGGCCCATGACAGCCTCTACCTATATTGGGCGCTTCGCCCCCACACCCAGCGGCCATTTGCACTTCGGCTCCCTGGTTGCCGCCCTCGCCTCCTACCTCGATGCACGCGCCCACCATGGCCGTTGGTTGATGCGCATGGAAGACCTTGACCCTCCCCGTGAAGAGCCCGGCGCTCAGGCGGCGATCCTGCATGCACTGGAAAGCTACGGCTTTGAATGGGATGGCGAACTGCTTCGCCAGAGCGAGCGGCATGATGCCTACGCCAAAGTGCTGAACGATATGTTCAACCACGGCCTGGCCTACGCCTGCACCTGCTCGCGCAAGCAATTGGAGCCCTACAACGGGATTTACCCAGGCTTGTGCCGCAATGCCGGCCACGAACAGCAGGATGCCGCCATCCGCCTGCGCGTGCCCGAGCTGGAATACCACTTTACCGACCGTGTGCAGGGCGAGTTCCGGCAGCATCTGGGCCGCGATGCCGGCGACTTCATCATCCGTCGCCGTGATGGCCTCTACGCCTACCAACTGGCGGTGGTGCTCGACGACGCCTGGCAAGGTGTAACCGATATCGTGCGCGGCGCCGACCTGCTCGACTCCACACCGCGCCAACTTTACTTGCAAGAGCTGCTCGACCTGCGCCAACCCCGTTACTTGCACGTGCCGCTGATCGTGCAGCCGGACGGCAACAAGCTGGGCAAGTCCTACCGCTCTGCTCCGTTGACAGCCGACCAGGCCACGCCTTTGCTGCTCAGAGCGCTGCGTGCACTTGGCCAACAGCCCGACGCGCAGCTGCTGCACGCCAGCCCACGAGAACTGCTGGATTGGGGCATTGCGCACTGGGACGCCACCCGCATCCCGCGCACACCTACCCTGGCCGAAGCGCAATTGAGTTGAAGGCGCTTGCAGGTTGTTCATCATCCGTTAACATCGCGGCAGATTTTTAATCAGAGGCCAACATGTACATCTATCGTTTGGTCCTGCTGCTGGTCGTCGGGATCTACCTGTTCTCCCCCGCCATCATGGATTGGTGGATCGACGCCACGGGCGCCTGGTATCGCCCTTATCTGCTATGGCTGATCCTGATCGTCGTGACCTTCATCCTGCAGAGCCAAAAAGATGCCGATGAGCTTTAGTCTCACCCAGATGCTGCTGATCAGCGCCGCCTACCTGGCTGCGTTATTCGGCGTGGCCTGGATCAGTGAGCGCGGAATGATTCCGCGGGCGATCATTCGCCATCCGTTGACCTACACCTTGTCCTTGGGCGTGTACGCCAGTGCGTGGGCGTTCTACGGCACGGTGGGGCTGGCCTATCAGTACGGCTACGGCTTTCTCTCCAGTTACCTGGGGGTGTCCGGCGCGTTCCTGCTGGCGCCGGTGCTGCTGTACCCGATCCTGAAAATCACCCGGACTTACCAGCTGTCCTCCCTGGCAGACCTGTTTGCCTTTCGCTTTCGCAGCACCTGGGCCGGTGCGCTAACCACGATCTTCATGCTGATCGGCGTGCTGCCGTTGCTGGCCCTGCAGATCCAGGCGGTGGCCGACTCCATCAGCATCCTGACCCGTGAGCCTGTGCAACATCGGGTTGCCCTGGCGTTCTGCGCGCTGATCACCTTGTTCACCATCTTCTTTGGTTCTCGCCATATCGCCACCCGCGAGAAACACCAGGGCCTGGTGTTTGCGATTGCCTTTGAGTCGGTCATCAAGCTGATCGCCATCGGCGGCGTCGGCCTTTATGCGCTCTACGGCGTGTTCGACGGCCCCCAACAGCTGGAGCTGTGGCTGCTGCAAAACCAGACCGCCCTCGCCGCCTTGCATACCCCCTTGCAGGAAGGCCCATGGCGTACGCTGCTGCTGGTGTTCTTCGCCTCGGCGATCGTGATGCCGCACATGTACCACATGACCTTCACCGAGAACCTCAACCCGCGCTCGCTGGTCAGCGCCAGCTGGGGCTTGCCCCTGTTCCTGTTGCTGATGAGCCTGGCGGTGCCGCTGATCCTGTGGGCCGGCCTGAAACTGGGGGCCACCACCAACCCTGAGTATTTCACCCTGGGCATCGGTATTGCCGCCAACAGCCCAGCCCTGGCGCTACTGGCGTATGTCGGCGGGTTGTCGGCCGCCAGCGGGTTGATCATCGTCACCACCCTGGCACTCTCGGGCATGGCGCTCAACCACTTGGTACTGCCGCTGTACCAGCCGCCGGCTGAGGGCAATATCTACCGTTGGTTGAAATGGACCCGACGCGCGCTGATCGTCGCGATCATCATGGCCGGCTACGCGTTTTATCTGCTGCTGGGCGCCGGGCAAGACCTGGCCAACCTCGGCATCGTCGCGTTTGTCGCCACCTTGCAGTTCCTGCCGGGCGTGTTGTCGGTGCTGTACTGGCCGACCGCCAATCGCCGTGGCTTTATTGCAGGGCTGCTGGCCGGGATCCTGGTGTGGACCGTAACCATGCTGCTACCGCTGGTCGGCAACTTGCAGGGCTTCTATATCCCGTTGCTGAACATGATTTACGTGCTGGACGACACCAGTTGGCACATGGCTGCCATCGCCTCGCTGGCCGCCAACGTACTGATGTTTACCCTGATCTCGCTGTTCACCAACGCCAGCGCCGAAGAAACCAGCGCCGCCGAAGCCTGCGCGGTGGATAACGTGCGCCGCCCGCAACGCCGCGAACTGCATGCGGCCTCGCCCCAGGAGTTCGCCACGCAACTGGCCAAGCCCCTGGGCGCCAAGGCCGCACAAAAGGAAGTCGAACAGGCGCTGCGCGACCTCTACCTGCCATTTGACGAGCGCCGCCCTTATGCCCTGCGCCGCCTGCGTGATCGCATCGAGGCCAACCTGTCCGGGTTGATGGGCCCTAGCGTGTCCCAGGACATGGTGGAAACCTTCTTGCCCTACAAGGCCGGTGGCGAAAACTACGTCACCGAAGACATCCACTTCATCGAAAGCCGGCTGGAGGATTACCACTCACGCCTCACAGGCCTGGCCGCCGAACTCGACGCCCTGCGCCGTTACCACCGCCAGACCCTGCAGGAACTGCCGATGGGCGTGTGTTCCCTGGCCAAGGACCAGGAAATCCTGATGTGGAACAAAGCCATGGAAGAACTCACCGGCATCGCCGCCCAGCGGGTGGTGGGTTCGCGCCTCAATACCCTGGGCGATCCATGGAAAGAGCTGCTGCAAGGCTTCATCAACCTGCCGGACGAGCACTTGCACAAGCAGCACTTGGCCCTCGACGGCCAGACCCGCTGGCTCAACCTGCACAAAGCTGCCATCGACGAACCCCTGGCGCCGGGTAACAGTGGCCTGGTGCTGCTGGTAGAAGACTTGACCGATACACAGATGCTCGAAGACAAGCTGGTGCACTCCGAACGCCTGGCCAGTATTGGGCGCCTGGCGGCCGGCGTGGCCCACGAAATCGGCAACCCGATCACCGGTATCGCCTGCCTGGCGCAAAACCTGCGCGAAGAGCGCGAAGAAGACGGGGAAATCACCGAAATCAGCGGGCAAATCCTTGAACAGACCAAGCGGGTTTCACGCATCGTCCAGTCGCTGATGAGCTTTGCCCACTCCGGCGCCCATCAGAATCAGGACGAAGCGGTATGCCTGGCCGAAGTGGCGCAGGATGCCATTGGGCTGTTGGCCTTGAACCGGCGCAATTTCGAAGTACAGTTCTTTAATCTGTGCGATCCGGACCATTGGGTCGATGGCGACTCACAACGCCTGGCCCAGGTGCTGATCAACCTGCTGTCCAACGCCCGCGACGCGTCGCCGGCCGGCAGTGCTGTACGCGTCAAGAGCGAGGCTTTCGAGCACACGGTCGACCTGATCGTGGAAGACGAAGGCAGCGGTATTCCACAGAACATCATGGACCGATTGTTCGAACCCTTCTTCACCACCAAGGACCCGGGTGAAGGTACCGGTCTGGGCCTTGCACTGGTCTATTCCATCGTTGAAGAGCATTATGGACAAATCACCATCGACAGCCCGGCTGACACACAAAGCCAACGCGGCACCCGTATCAGGGTGACCTTGCCGCGTCATGTCGAAGCGACGTCCGCTGTGAACTGAGACCGTCGAGAGAATTGAATCAATGCCGCACATTTTGATCGTCGAAGACGAAACCATTATCCGCTCTGCCTTGCGTCGCCTGCTTGAACGTAATCAGTACCAGGTCAGCGAAGCCGGCTCGGTGCAGGAAGCCCAAGAGCGATTCAGCATTCCCACGTTCGACCTGATTGTCAGCGACCTGCGCCTGCCCGGCGCCCCGGGCACCGAGCTGATCAAGCTGGGCCAGGGCACCCCGGTGCTGATCATGACCAGCTACGCCAGCCTGCGCTCGGCGGTGGACTCGATGAAGATGGGTGCGGTGGACTACATCGCCAAGCCTTTCGATCACGATGAAATGCTCCAGGCCGTGGCCCGCATCCTGCGTGACCGTGTATCGGCCAGCAGCGCGCCTGCCGAGCAACGCCCCACCGGCAAGGCCAGCGGCGGCGAAAAACCGGGTGTCGACAACAGCAACGGCGAGATCGGCATCATTGGCTCCTGCCCACCGATGCAGGACTTGTACAGCAAGATCCGCAAGGTGGCGCCGACCGACTCCAATGTATTGATCCAGGGCGAATCGGGCACCGGTAAAGAACTGGTGGCCCGCGCCCTGCACAACCTGTCCAAGCGTGCCAAGGCACCGATGATCTCGGTGAACTGCGCGGCGATCCCCGAATCACTGATCGAGTCCGAGCTGTTCGGCCACGAGAAAGGTGCGTTCACCGGCGCCAGCGCCGGGCGTGCGGGCCTGGTGGAAGCTGCGGACGGCGGCACCTTGTTCCTTGATGAAATTGGCGAGTTGCCCCTGGAAGCCCAGGCGCGTTTGCTGCGCGTGCTGCAGGAAGGCGAAATTCGCCGTGTCGGCTCGGTGCAATCGCAGAAGGTCGACGTTCGATTGATCGCGGCGACACACCGAGACCTGAAGAGCCTGGCCAAGATCGGCCAATTCCGTGAGGACTTGTATTACCGCCTGCATGTCATCGCGCTTAAATTGCCGGCCCTGCGCGAGCGTGGCGCCGACGTCAACGAGATCGCCAACGCGTTCCTGTTGCGTCAAGGCGCGCGCATTGACCGCACCGACCTGAAGTTTGCCGCAGACGCCGAGCAGGCGATCCGTCACTACTCGTGGCCAGGGAACGTGCGTGAGCTGGAGAACGCGGTCGAGCGCGCCGTGATTCTGTCGGAGAGCCCGGAGATCTCCGCCGAGTTGCTGGGCATTGACATTGAGCTCAGCGACCTGGATGACGACGACTTCATCGGCCTGGCCCCGCAGCAGGGCGGCGGTAGCAATACCAGCCATGAACCGACGGAAGATTTGTCACTGGAAGACTACTTCCAGCACTTCGTGCTCGAGCATCAGGACCATATGACCGAGACCGAGCTGGCACGCAAGCTGGGCGTGAGTCGCAAATGCCTGTGGGAGCGGCGTCAGCGCCTGGGCATTCCACGGCGCAAGACCGGGGTGGCCAGCGAAAGCTGAGGGTGCAGCCCCACAGGTAACACCTGTTGATGTGAAAAAACTGTTACCGCTGACTTTTCACGTAACAAAAGCCGGGGCTTACGGTAACGAAACCCCGGCTTTTTTTTGGCCCTCAATCTGGCGAAACCAGCCCAACCCCCCGGTTTCGCTGGTCGGCGCAAAAGTTGGCACGCACCCTGCTATATGCTTAGTACAAAAACAATAACAAGCTTTGTACAAGACAATAAAAATAAGACGAATCGACTCACGCATAACAAAAACAACACGGCGGAGGCGCAGCTAACTGATTCTTTTGGAGAGGCGTTGCATTTGGGGCTTGCCCCGCAACCAGGCCGAGAACAACAAAAACTGCCCTAAGGCAGAGCCTGAACTGGTTGGATCGTAGATCAGCAACACAGCGACCAAAGCAATCCGTTTGCTCTTGACTCCCGATTGGGAGTGTCATGAAGGTGAAGCTTCGTGGCGAGGGCGATCAACAAAAACAAGAAGCCCGACATCAATAATAAAAATAGAGCACGCAACTACTTCTGGGGGAGCTTCGGCTCCCCTTGTAGTTTCCGGAATTTGACCTTCAAACGCTTATGGCGCAATGCCTTTAGCTTGTTCCTACACCATCCCCTGACTAAATGCTAGAATCCCCGCCCATCATGCGGTCATTCTTCGTTATGGCCGAACATTCCTTCAAACAGTGCATCCCATGCTGAAGAAGTTGTTCCAGTCATTCCGTTCTCCCTTGCGTCGAACGCAACACAAACGCAGCACGCCTGAAGTGCTCAATAGCAGCCAGCATTCGCTGCAGCGCGCTCAATTCAGCCGTTATGCAGTGAACATCGTCGAACGTTTGCAGAACGCCGGCTACCAGGCCTACCTGGTGGGTGGCTGCGTACGCGACATGTTGCTCAACATTACACCCAAGGATTTCGACGTCGCCACCAGCGCCACGCCTGAACAAGTGCGCGCCGAGTTTCGTAATGCACGAATCATCGGTCGGCGCTTCAAGTTGGTGCATATCCACTTTGGTCGCGAAATCATCGAGGTCGCAACGTTCCGCGCCGGTCACCCGCAAAACGATGAAGAGGAGGACACTAACCAGTCTTCCCGCAACGAGAGCGGGCGCATCCTGCGCGATAACGTCTATGGCACACTGGAAGAGGACGCGCAACGTCGCGACTTCACCATCAACGCCTTGTATTACGACCCGGTCAGCGAGCGCATCCTCGATTACGCCAACGGCGTACACGACATTCGCAACAACCTGATCCGCCTGATCGGCGACCCGACGCAGCGCTACCAGGAAGACCCGGTGCGCATGCTGCGTGCCGTGCGATTCGCCGCCAAGCTCAACTTCGGCATCGAAAAACACACCGCCGCGCCGATTCGCGAACTGGCGCCGATGCTGCGGGAAATCCCCTCGGCACGCCTGTTTGAGGAAGTGCTCAAGCTGTTCCTTTCGGGTTACGCCGCCGACACCTTTGAAATGCTGGTGGACCTGCAGTTGTTCGACCCCCTGTTCCCGGCCAGCGCCGAGGCCTTGGAGCACAACCCGACGTACACCCACACCTTGATCAGCGAAGCCTTGATCAACACCGACCTGCGTATCAAGCAGAACAAGCCGGTGACCCCGGCGTTCCTGTTTGCCGCCTTGTTGTGGCCGGCCCTGCCCAAACGCATTCTGCGCCTGCAGGACCGTGGCATGCCGCCGATCCCGGCCATGCAGGAAGCGGCTCACGAGCTGATCGCCGAACAGTGCCAACGCATCGCCATCCCTAAACGTTTCACCATGCCGATCCGCGAAATCTGGGACATGCAGGAGCGCCTGCCACGCCGCAGCGGCAAGCGCGCAGACCTGTTGCTGGACAACCCGCGCTTCCGTGCCGGCTATGACTTCCTGCTGCTACGCGAAAGCGCGGGCGAGCAGACCGATGGCCTGGGCGAATGGTGGACCGATTATCAGGACGCCAATGACAGCCAGCGCCGCGAAATGATTCGCGACTTGGGCAGCAAAGGCGATAGCGCCGGCGAAGGGCCGAAAAAGCGTCGCCGCAGCGGCACCAAGCGTAAACGCAGCAGTGCCGATGCCTCGGGCGCTGCGGGCGAATAAACGTGGAACGTATCTACATCGGCATGGGCAGCAACCTGGCTGCCCCGCAACAACAATTGCGCAGCGCGATCGAGGCGCTGGCGCAACTGCCTGGCACCCACCTCGCCGGTGTGTCCGCGTTCTACCAAAGCGACTCATTGCTTCCAGGCCAGCCGCGCTATACCAACGCCGTTGCGGCGCTGGACAGTCACCTGGCGCCATTGGACTTGCTCGATGCGCTGCAAGCCATCGAAAACGATCAGGGCCGCGAACGCCTGGAACGCTGGGGCCCGCGCACCTTGGACCTGGATATCCTGCTGTTCGGCAATCGCCTGATTGATGAGCCGCGCCTCAAGGTGCCGCACTACCAGATGCATTTGCGTGCGTTTGTACTGTACCCGCTGGCTGAACTGGCGCCAGCCGACCTGCAACTGCCCGACGACCAACGCTTGAGCGACCTGCTTACAGCCTGCCCCTTCGTCGGCCTGGAACGCCTCCCTCAAGAATGACTCGGTCAATGTGGGAGCTGGCTTGCCTGCGATGCAAGCGACTCGCTATATCAGCCACACCGAGTTGAAGCCATCGCAGGCAAGCCAGCTCCCACCTTTGATCTTCTCTGCCGTAATACAGCGCACACGTTGCGCAATCGCTTCAGTAACAGCGGTAACACCGCCATCGTAACAATGCGGTAACACATCCAATTGACTTCCCGTGTCCTCCTCACGACTATAGGCGTCCCGCTGCCGCCAACCCGGCGCGACAGGGCGCAATCCAGGCCTTATAAGCACTGCTTTCAAGACAGTGCGCCTGTATAAACGAAGACTCACGCGCGTTACTCGCTGTTTCCAAGCGCCTGAACGAGGACCCTTTTCATGCCAGACGTTACCCTGACCACCTTGCAGAGCCTCAAGCTCAAAGGTGAAAAAATCACCATGCTGACCTGCTATGACGCCACCTTCGCCCACGCCAGCTGCCAGGCTGGAGTCGAAGTGCTGCTGGTGGGCGACTCCCTGGGCATGGTTCTTCAAGGGAATGACAGCACGCTGCCTGTGACCACCGATGAACTCGCCTACCACACCGCCAGCGTCAAGCGTGGCAACGATGGCGCCTTTATCATCGCGGACCTGCCGTTCATGGGTTACGCCACCCTTGAGCAAACCTTCCTGAACGCCGGCAAGCTGATGCAGGCCGGCGCGCACATGATCAAAGTCGAAGGTGCCGTGTGGCTGGCCGAGTCGATCCGGTTGCTGGCCGAGCGCGGCGTGCCAGTGTGCGCACACATGGGGCTGACGCCGCAGTCGGTGAATATCCTCGGTGGCTACAAGGTCCAGGGCCGCAATGAAGCCCAGGCCCGCCAGATGCGCGCCGATGCCATCGCCCTGGAACAGGCCGGTGCTGCGATGATTCTGCTGGAGTGCGTGCCGAGCGAACTGGCCGCCGAAATCACCCAGGCCGTCAAAGTGCCCGTGATCGGGATTGGCGCCGGTTCCGCCACCGACGGCCAGGTGCTGGTCCTGCACGACATGCTCGGCCTGTCGATCACCGGCCACGTACCGAAGTTCGTGAAGAACTTCATGGCCGGCCAGGACAGCATCCACGCCGCCCTGAGCGCCTATGTCAGCGAAGTCAAAAACGTGACGTTCCCAGGCGTTGAACACGGATTCTCGGCATGAACACCGTAAAAACCGTCCGCGAACTGCGGGCTGCCGTAACCCACGCCCGCAGTGCCGGCAAGCGCATCGGCTTTGTACCCACCATGGGCAACCTGCACAGCGGCCACGCCACCCTGGTGACCAAGGCCGCGCAGCAAGCGGATTTCGTGGTGGCGAGCATTTTCGTCAACCCGCTGCAATTCGGCGCTGGCGAAGACCTGGACAAATACCCGCGCACGTTGGCCGCCGACCAGGAAAAACTCCTGCAGGCGGGCTGCAACCTGCTGTTCGCGCCCACGGTCGAGGAAATGTACCCCGATGGCATGAACGGCCAGACCCGAGTCAGCGTGCCTCAGCTGTCCGAAGGCTTGTGCGGCGCCAGCCGCCCAGGGCACTTCGAAGGCGTGGCCACGGTGGTCAGCAAGCTGTTCAACATGGTCCAGCCGGACATGGCCGTATTTGGCCAGAAGGACTACCAGCAGTTAGCGGTGATCCGCGCCATGGTCCGCGACCTGAACATGCCGATCCAGATCATCGGCGAGCCTACCGTGCGCGCCGAGGACGGCCTCGCGCTGTCATCACGCAACGGTTACCTCTCCGAGGAGCAACGGGCGGTCGCGCCAGTGCTGTACCGCGCGCTCAGCCAGATCGCCACGGCCATCCAAGGCGGCGATCACGATTTTGCCAGGCTTCGCGCCGAGCACATCCAGCAGATTGAAGCCGCAGGGCTGCGCATGGACTATCTGGAAGTGCGCCAAGGCGTACATCTGCGCCCGGCCACGGCTGAAGATCGTGATGTGGTGATCCTGGTCGCCGCTTATCTGGGGGCAACACGCCTCATCGATAACCTGCACCTGAACCTCGCCTGACCCTCGTTTTACCCTCAACCTGTTGCCCCGACGGCTGTGCCGGTATAAAAAAGTACCGGCCACAGCGCAGACAAAGCCAAGACATATCCACACGCTAGGTTTAATGTAACTGCCCTGCGCTATGGTTAGCGCTGTCTGGAACCCAATCCTTGCGATAAGACTGGATGTTCCGGGCTTTGAAGTGTCCTAAAGGCAGTCCCCGTAATAAAAGGAAACCCGCAGCGATGGCGTACTACCGCACCCCTCATGACGTTACCGCGCTGCCCGCCTGGCAAGCGCTTGTTCAACATCGCCAAGCCATGCAGGATTTCAGCATGCGCGAGGCGTTCAATGCCGATCCTCAGCGTTTTTCCCAGTTCACCTTGAGCAGCTGCGGACTTTTCCTCGATTACTCGAAAAACCTGATCACCAGCGAGACCCGCGACCTGTTGGTGGGCCTGGCCAAGGAAGTCAATCTCAAGGCGGCTATCGACGCGCAGTACGCTGGCGAACCGGTCAACTCCTCCGAGGGCCGCCCTGCCCTGCACACCGCCCTGCGCCGCCCGGTGGGCGACAAGCTGTCGGTCAACGGCGTGAACATCATGCCGGACGTGCACAAGGTGCTGAACCAGATCACTGACCTGGTCGGTCGTATCCACGACGGCCTGTGGCGCGGCTACACCGAGAAGCCGATCACCGACGTGGTGAACATCGGTATCGGTGGCTCGTTCCTCGGCCCGGAACTGGTCTCGGAGGCCTTGCTGTCCTATGCCCACAAAGGCGTGCGTTGCCACTACCTGGCGAACATCGACGGCAGCGAGTTCCACGAACTGACCATGAAGCTGCGCGCCGAGACCACGCTGTTTATCGTCTCGTCCAAATCCTTCAACACCCTGGAAACCCTGAAAAACGCCCAGGCCGCCCGCGCCTGGTACCTGGCCCAGGGGGGCTCGGAAGCCGAGCTGTATCGCCACTTCATCGCCGTCTCGAGCAACAATGCCGCGGCCGTGGCCTTCGGTATCCGTGAAGAGAACATTTTCCCGATGTGGGACTGGGTCGGTGGGCGTTACTCGTTGTGGTCCGCCATCGGTTTGCCAATCGCCCTGGCCATTGGCATGTCCAACTTCAAGGAACTGCTGTCGGGTGCCTACACCATGGACCAGCACTTCCTGAACGCGCCGTTCGAAGCCAACATGCCCGTGCTGCTGGGCTTGCTGGGCGTGTGGTACGGCAACTTCTGGGGTGCGCAGAGCCATGCGATCCTGCCGTACGACCATTACCTGCGTAACATCACCAAGCATTTGCAGCAGCTGGACATGGAATCCAATGGCAAGAGCGTGCGCCAGGACGGCACGCCCGTGTCCACCGATACCGGCCCGGTGATCTGGGGCGGCGTAGGCTGCAACGGCCAGCACGCTTACCACCAGTTGCTGCACCAAGGGACTCAATTGATCCCGGCCGACTTCATCGTGCCGATCGTCAGCTTCAACCCGGTGTCCGACCACCATCAGTGGCTGTACGCCAACTGCCTGTCCCAGAGCCAGGCGCTGATGCTCGGCAAGACCCGCAGCGAGGCCGAAGCCGAACTTCGCGAGAAGGGCCTGCCGGAAGCCGAAGTACAAAAGCTGGCACCGCACAAGGTGATCCCGGGCAATCGTCCGAGCAATACCCTGGTGGTCGAGCGCATCAGCCCGCGCCGCCTGGGTGCGCTGGTGGCGATGTATGAGCATAAGGTGTTCGTGCAGAGCGTAGTGTGGGGCATCAATGCCTTCGACCAATGGGGCGTTGAACTGGGCAAGGAGCTGGGCAAAGGCGTGTACAACCGCCTGACCGGCGCCGAAGAAACCTTGGCCGAAGATGCTTCGACCCAGGGCCTGATCAACTACTTCCGCGGTCGTCACCGCGGCTGAAGCCGTTCATTCAAGGCCAACGTCCGTTTGGACGTTGGCCTTGAACCCTCCCGCCCCAGGGTGCATCTTTATTACTTGTCGCAAAAACAAGAATAAGGAGCGCTCATGTTCGATATCAGCACCTTCCCCACCGCCGATGCCGTCCGCCGGGCTGCGCAACTCAGTCAAGAGGACTATCAGCGCCTCTATCGCCAATCCATCGACCAGCCAGACACCTTCTGGGCCGAACAGGCCAAGGGCTTTCTCGACTGGATAAAACCCTGGCACAGCGTCCAGCAGTCAAACATCCACACCGGTGCCGCCCAATGGTTTGCCGGCGGTCAGTTGAACGTCAGCTACAACTGCATCGACCGTCACTTGGCGCAACGCGCCGATCAGCCGGCCTTCATCTGGGAAGGCGATGATCCGTCAAAATCCTGCACGATTACTTACCGTCAACTGCACCAAAACGTCAGCCGCCTGGCCAATGTGTTGAAAAGCCGTGGCGTCAACAAAGGTGATCGCGTGTGCATCTACATGCCGATGATCCCCGAGGCGGCCTACGCCATGCTGGCCTGCACGCGAATTGGCGCAGTGCACTCGGTGGTGTTTGGTGGTTTCTCTCCTGACGCCCTGCGCGACCGCATTCTCGACGCCGATTGCCGCACCGTGATCACCGCCGACGAAGGCGTACGCGGTGGCAAGCCCGTGGCGCTGAAACAGAACGTCGACAAGGCCCTGGCCAGTTGCCCGAATGTCAGCACGGTACTGGTGGTGGAGCGCACCGGGGCGGGCGTGAGTTGGCACGAGGGCCGCGACCTCAAGTACCAAGCCGCCCTGGACGCCGCCAGCGACAACTGCCCACCCGAGCCGATGGACGCCGAAGACCCGCTGTTCATCCTCTATACCTCCGGCAGCACCGGCAAACCCAAAGGCGTGCTGCACACAACCGCTGGCTACCTGCTGCAAGCGGCGATGACCTTCAAGTACGTGCTCGATTACCAAGAAGGCGAAGTGTTCTGGTGCACCGCCGACGTGGGCTGGGTCACCGGCCACAGTTATATCGTCTACGGCCCGCTGGCCAATGGCGCCACCTCGCTGATGTTCGAAGGCGTGCCGAGTTATCCGGACAGTTCACGCTTCTGGCAAGTCATCGATAAACACCAGGTAAATATTTTCTACACCGCGCCCACCGCTCTGCGCGCCCTGATGCGAGAAGGCCACGGCCCGCTGCAGAGTACATCGCGCGCCAGCCTGCGCCTGCTGGGCAGCGTAGGTGAGCCGATCAACCCGGAAGCCTGGGACTGGTATTTCAACGCCGTCGGCGAACAGCGCTGCCCCATTGTCGATACCTGGTGGCAGACCGAAACCGGCGGCATCATGCTCAGCCCGTTGGTCAGCGCCCAGCGCATCAAACCCGGCTGCGCGACACAGCCCATGTTCGGCGTACAACCGGTGTTGCTCGACGAACAGGGCAAGGAAATCAGTGGCGCCGGCAGTGGTGTACTTGCCATCAAATCAAGCTGGCCGGGGCAGATTCGCAGCGTCTACGGCGACCCGCAGCGCATGATCGACACCTACTTCAAGCCCTACCCCGGCTACTACTTCACCGGGGATGGCGCACGGCGCGATGAAGACGGCGACTACTGGATCACCGGGCGGATCGACGATGTGATCAACGTGTCCGGCCATCGCATCGGCACCGCCGAGGTGGAAAGTGCCCTGGTGCTGCATGATCAGGTCGCCGAAGCCGCTGTAGTGGGCTACCCCCACGACGTGAAGGGCCAGGGCATCTACGCTTTTGTCACCCCCATGAATGGCGTCGAACCCAGCGACGCGTTGAAAAAGCACCTGCTGGACTTGGTCAGCAAGGAAATTGGCAGCTTCGCCAAACCGGAATTGATCCAATGGGCCCCTGCCCTGCCGAAAACTCGCTCCGGCAAGATCATGCGACGCATCTTGCGCAAGATCGCCTGTAACGAACTGGACAGCCTGGGCGACACCTCGACCCTGGCCGACCCCAGTGTGGTGGACGGTTTGATCGACAAACGCCTCAACCGATAGCCCCAGGATTATCCCCGGCCTGTGCAGGCCGGGGTTAGCTGTTAAACTTCGCGCCCCATTTTTCTTATTCATCTACCAGCAAGGCGCGCTCCATGACTCCCTTGAATCAGGCGCTGCGCGCCGCCCTCGATCACCGCCAAGACCTGATCAACACGCTGCACACCCAGGGTACGGATTGCTATCGGCTGTTTCACGGCAGCCAGGAAGGCGCCGGCGGCTTGACCATCGACCGCTACGGTCCGCAATTGCTGGTACAAAGCTTCCACCAGTCCCTGGAAACGGCAGACTTGCTGGACCTGCACCAACTGATCAACCAATACATGGGCCTGGAATTGTTGCTGGTGTACAACGACCGTGCCCGCGGCAACTCGCGCATCGACCGCGAAGACACGGTGTACCGCGCGGAGCCTGGCGCATTGGAAGACCTGGTCGGCCACGAGTGGGGCCTCAATTACCGTGTGCGTGGGCGCCACGCCGGGCAAGACCCACTGCTGTTCCTCGACCTGCGCAACACCCGGGGCTGGGTCAAGGACCACAGCGCCGGCAAAAGCGTGCTGAACCTGTTCGCCTACACCTGTGGCGTAGGTTTGAGCGCGGCAGCGGGCGACGCACGCGAGGTGTGCAACCTGGATTTTGCCGAGGGCAACCTGGCAGTGGGGCGTGAAAACGGCCAGCTCAACCCACAGTTGCCGAGCATGGAGTTTGTACAGTCCGATTACTTCCCGGCCATTCGCCAACTGGCGGGCCTGCCGATCACCCAGCGTCGCGGGCAGAAACTGCCGAGCTATCCACGCCTGGAGCAGCGCCAATACGACCTGGTACTGCTCGATCCCCCCGCCTGGGCCAAGAGCGCCTTCGGCACCGTCGACCTGTTGCGCGACTATCAAAGCCTGCTCAAACCCGCACTGCTGGCCACCGCCGACCATGGCGTGCTGATTTGCTGCAACAACCTGGCAAAGGTCAGCATGGAGGACTGGCGTGAACAAGTGCTGCGCTGTGCAGAAAAAGCCGGGCGCCCGGTGCGCGAATGGCAGGTTATGACACCTGGAGCCGACTTTCCCTCCAGGGACCAACAGCCTCCGTTGAAAACGCTGATCCTGCATTTGTAGGAAGTTTCCCAGCGCCCACGGTTCTTCGGAACCGAATTCCCGTGCCATACTCCAAGGCACTCTCGTTCGACATAGATGGCGTTCACCCATGCCCAAAGGATTGATCCGCGCCGTAGGCGCCTTGTTGACCGCCCTTGCTTTGTACAGCTTGCTGGGCTTTCTGATATTACCCGGCATCGCCCTTCGCATTGCCAACCAACAGTTGGCCAATTACGCCACGGTGCCGGCGCGAATCGAGCGCATCGAGCTCAACCCCTTCAGCCTGGAACTGACGCTGTGGGGCCTGAAGATCGGTGAGCCAGGCAAAGAACAAGTAGGTTTCGAACGCCTCTACGCCAACCTGCAGATCGACAGCCTCTGGACCCGCGCCCTGCACCTGGCCGATGTGCAACTGGACAAGCCCAAGACCGAACTGCTGTTCGACAAATCCGGCCAACTGAACCTGGCGCAGTTGTTCAAACTGCCTCCGAGCGAGCCTACCCCGGCCGATCCTGATGCCAAGCCGTTCCCACTGCGTATCGACAGCATCAAGCTGGCCGGTGGTAACCTGCATTTCCAGGACCTGCGCCCCAGCGAGCCCATCGAATTCCTCTACGACGAACTCGACTTCGAGCTGAAAAACCTCAGCACCTTACCTGACGACAATGCCGATATGACGCTGGTCGCCGCCGGCCCCGATGGTGGGCAAATCGACTGGAAAGGCAACTTCAGCCTGGTACCGATCACCTCCGAAGGCACCTTGAAGGTTACCGACGGCAAGATGAAAGCCTGGTGGCCATATGTACGTGACGCCCTGCCACTGGTACTGGAAGACGGGGTGCTCAACTTCAGCACTGACTACAAATTCAGCCTGGCCAAAGAAACCGAGCTGAACCTGACCAACACCGCCGCCAGCATCGCCCCCTTTGCTATCAAGGCCCCCGACGGCCGGCCACTGGCACGCCTGGAACGCCTGGACGTCAGCGAAACCACGGTAGACCTGGCCAGGCAGCAGGTCATTGTCGGCAAGATCCGCAGCAACAAGCTGGAAACCTGGGCCGCCCGTGAGGCCGATGGTCAGCTGGACTGGCAGAAGCTGTTCGCCAGCCAACCGAGCAAACCGGCCAAGGCTCCGGAACCAGCCGCTGCCGACGCACCGTCGGCACAACCGGCGGCCCCGAGCAAACCATGGCAAGTGCTGCTCAAGGATGTGCAACTGCGTAACTATCAGGTGCACCTGGCCGACCGCCAGGCAAAACCTGCGGTCGCGCTGGAACTGGGCCCGTTGAATGTCGACGTGCAAAACTTCGACAGCCTCAACCAGAGCCCTTTCGCCTTGAAGGTCGACACCGGCCTGGGTAAGCAAGGCAAGATCCAGGCAACCGGCGAGGTCAACCTCAACCCGGTCAGTGCCAAGCTGAAAGTGAACACCCAGGACATCGACCTGCGTATCGCCCAGGCCTATATCAGCCCGTTTATTCGCCTGGAATTGCGCAGCGGCATGCTGGGCAGCAACCTGGACGTGAACCTCAAAAGCACCGAGCCACTGGCCCTTCAGGTCACCGGCCGCGCCCAGGTTGACCAGTTGCATACCCTCGACACCCTAAAGACCCGCGACTTCCTCAAGTGGCAGCGCCTGGTGCTAGAGGGCGTGAACTACCAGCACGGCCAAAGCCTGTCGATCGACAAGGTCAACCTGCTGCAGCCGTATGCGCGCTTCATGATCAACGAAGATCGCACCACGAACATCGACGACCTGCTGATTCCGCAGCCAGCCGACAGTGGCAGCAAGTCGGCAGCCAAACCTGCCGCCAGTAACGACAAGCCCCTGGGCATTCACATCGGGCAGATCGCGATCAACGATGGTTCGGCCAACTTTGCCGACTTTAGCCTCACGCCCAACTTTGCCACCGCGATTCAACAGCTCAACGGCCAGATTGGCACCATCGACAGTCGCCAGGCCAAACCGGCGAGCGTCGACATCAAGGGTAAGGTGGACCGTTACGCACCAGTGACGATCAAAGGCAGCGTCAACCCGTTTGATCCGATGGCCGCGCTGGACATCGCCACCAGCTTCAAGCGTGTCGAGCTGACCAACCTGACGCCCTACTCAGGTAAATTCGCAGGCTTCCGCATCCGCAAGGGCCGCCTGAATCTCGATCTGCACTACGTGATCACCAAAGGCCAATTGAAGGCTGAAAACAAAGTGGTGGTCGAGCAACTGCAGTTGGGTGAAAAAGTCGACAGCTCCGATGCCGTGGACTTACCGATTCGCCTGGCTGTCGCCCTGCTCAAGGACTCCGACGGCAAGATCTCCATCGAACTGCCGGTAAGCGGCGACCTGAACAACCCGCAATTCAGCGTGATGCCGATTGTGTGGCAGACCCTGCGCAACCTCGTGGTACGCGCGGCAACCGCGCCCTTCAAGTTCATTGGCGGGCTGGTCACCGGTGGTGGCTCTGAAGACCTGGGCAATGTGTCGTTCGCCGCAGGCTCCAGTGAGCTGAACAAAGACGCCGAAGGCGCTCTGAACCCCCTGGCCAAGGCGCTGAAAGAACGCCCTGCCCTACGTCTGGAAATTGAAGGCACCGCCGCTGCCAGCAGCGACGGGCCGTTCCTGGCCGCACAGCGACTGGAACGTGAATACCAATACAACTATTACAAGATCCTCCAGCGCCGTGGCGACAAGGTCCCGGCCCAGGCCTCGTTGCTTGAAGTGCCAGAGAAGGAAAAGGCACCATTGTTGGAAGGCATCTACCGTACCCGCCTCAAACAGCAACCCCCGGCCGAATGGAAAGACCTGGGCAGCGACGAGCGCTCGGCGAAGCTCAAGGACGGTGTGATCAAGTTCTGGAGTAGCAGTGATGTACTGCTGCGCCAGTTGGGGCAGGACCGAGCCAGCACGATCAAGGATTACCTGGTAGACAAGGGCCAGTTGGAAGATGACCGCGTGTACTTCATCGATGCGCAGTTGGGGCAGGCCGAGAAAGATGGCCGGGTGATCACTCCAATGCACCTGGATGCTGAATAACTTCTAAGCACCGCCCATCCTAATGTGGGAGCTGGCTTGCCTGCGATAGCATCACCTCGGTGCAACTGAATGACCGAGGTGCCAGCATCGCAGGCAAGCCAGCTCCCACATTTTTTTGTGGTTGGGTTGGCAGTTTTGTTTCAACCGGAATAGAACAGGCCCCGACACAAGTGCCGGGGCCTGTAATGACCACATCCGTGTGGTCGGTCGCATGAACTCCAGAGGTGCGTCAGGTGGATATCTAACTCACCCTAAGCCGCCGCTATTCAGTCCAGACGAAACGTCAGCGTTACTCTGCTTTCAGGCCATCGGCCGATACAGCTTTAACGCCTTTGATTTTCTTGGCGATGTTCACAGCTGTAGTTTTCTGAGCCTCGGTGACCGCTGCGGTCGACGACAGGGAAACTACGCCTTTGTTGGTTTCGACTTTGATGTCGGTGCCAGGAATGCCTTTCTCGGTTACCAGATCAGCTTTTACCTTGGTGGTAATCCAAGTATCCGAAGTCCCTTCCTTGGCTTTGTCGATGTTGTCAGCTTTCACAGCACCGCCAGCCAGCAGGCCGTCAGCAGAAACCGCAGTCACACCTTTGATTTTCTTGGTGATGGCTACAGCAGTGGCTTTCTGCGAATCCGAGACTGCAACTTCGGAGGACAGGGAAACCACACCTTTGTTGGTCTCAACCTTGATGTCCGAACCTGGAATGCCTTTTTCGGTCAGCAGGTCAGCTTTGACTTTAGTGGTGATCCAAGTATCCGAAACGCTTTCCTTAGCCTTGGTCGCTTCACCGGCCGCCAAAGTCATAGGGGCTTGGGAAGTCTGAGCAAAGGCTACGTTAGCACCCATGGCCAGGGTCAGAGCGGTAGCAGTAGCGAGAGCGAACTTCTTCATACGAGTAACTCCTGTTTTATTAAAAGTCTGCAGGCGTAAACCTTCATGCTGCAGCGCTACCAGGGATATTGCAGGCAGTGTGCCAACTCGCAGAACAGATTAAATCCCTTAATAAACAATGAGTTATGAAATAAGTGAATTTTCGAAATCGTGCAACTTGCATGAAGCCCATCGTGCCTGCATGCAAGTTGCGGCTTTTGGGCGGCGCTAAACAGCTGATTCTGCTTCATTTTCTCGCGCCCATAAAAAAGGACTCCGAGGAGTCCTTTTTTTCAGCGTGAAGCCTGCGGGTGATTAAACGCCCGAAGCCTTGGCTGCTGCTACGTCCTTGATGGACAGCTTGATACGGCCGCGGTTGTCCACGTCCAGTACCAGCACTTCCACTTCCTGGCCTTCTTTCAGAATGTCGGTCACTTTCTCAACGCGAGCATCGCTCAGCATGGAGATGTGAACCAGACCGTCTTTGCCTGGGAGGATGTTGACGAACGCGCCGAAGTCGACAATGCGCTCAACCTTACCGACGTAGATCTTGCCGATCTCGGCCTCAGCGGTGATACCCAGGACGCGCTGGCGTGCAGCTTCAGCCGCTTCCTTGGTTTCGCCGAAGATCTTGATCGAACCGTCGTCTTCGATGTCGATCGAAGCCTTGGTTTCTTCACAGATCGCACGGATGGTCGCGCCGCCTTTACCGATGACATCACGGATTTTGTCGGTGTCGATTTTCATCGCGATCATGGTCGGAGCATTTTCCGACAGTTCGGTGCGGGACTGACCAATGATCTGGTTCATCTGGCCGAGGATGTTCAGGCGCGCTTCCAGGGCTTGGCCCAGGGCGATTTCCATGATCTCTTCGGTGATGCCTTTGATCTTGATGTCCATCTGCAGCGCGGTCACACCTTTGGCGGTACCGGCTACTTTGAAGTCCATGTCGCCCAGGTGGTCTTCGTCACCCAGGATGTCGGTCAGGATGGCGAACTTCTCGCCTTCTTTAACCAGGCCCATGGCGATACCGGCAACCGGTGCCTTCATTGGCACACCGGCGTCCATCAGAGCCAGGGAAGCACCGCAGACCGAAGCCATGGAGCTGGAACCGTTGGACTCGGTGATTTCCGATACAACACGGATGGTGTACGGGAACACGTCAGCAGCAGGCAGCATGGCCTGAACCGAACGACGGGCCAGACGGCCGTGACCGATCTCGCGACGACCTGCACCGCCCATACGACCACACTCGCCCACCGAGAACGGAGGGAAGTTGTAGTGCAGCATGAAGGGGTCTTTTTTCTCGCCTTCCAGGGTGTCCAGCAGTTGTGCGTCACGGGCAGTACCCAGGGTCGCAACGACCAGGGCCTGGGTTTCGCCACGGGTGAACAGCGCCGAACCGTGAGTCTTCGGCAGAACGCCGACTTCGATGTTCAGCGGACGCACGGTGCGGGTGTCGCGACCGTCGATACGTGGCTTGCCGTTAACGATGTTTTCGCGAACGGTGCGGTATTCGATCTCACCGAAAGCAGCTTTGACTTCGCTGGAAGAAGGCTGGCCTTCTTCGCCGGACAGCTTGGCGACGACCTGGTCCTTCAGCTCACCCAGGCGAGCGTAACGGTCGGCCTTGACGGTGATGGTGTAGGCGTCGGAGATGGCAGCGCCGAACTCGGAGCGGATAGCGCCCAGCAGTTCGGTGGCTTCCGGGGCAGCAGCCCAGGTCCAGGTCGGCTTGGCAGCTTCGGCAGCCAATTCTTTAACCGCGTTGATCACAACCTGGAACTCGTCGTGAGCAAACAGTACGGCACCCAGCATCTGGTCTTCGGTCAGCTCTTTGGCTTCCGATTCAACCATCAATACGGCTTCGGACGTACCGGCAACGACCATGTCCAGGCTCGATGCTTTCTGTTGCTCGTAAGTCGGGTTCAGCAGGTAGCCGGTGCTTTCGTGGAACGCAACGCGGGCAGCGCCGATCGGGCCATCGAAAGGAATGCCGGAGATGGCCAGGGCAGCCGAGGTACCGATCATCGCAGCGATGTCCGGATCGGTCTTCTTGCTGGTGGAAACGACGGTGCAGACAACCTGCACTTCGTTCATGAAGCCTTCTGGGAACAGCGGACGGATCGGACGGTCGATCAGTCGGGAAGTCAGGGTTTCTTTCTCGGAAGGACGGCCTTCGCGCTTGAAGAAACCGCCAGGGATCTTACCGGCAGCGTAAGTCTTTTCCTGGTAGTGAACGGACAGAGGGAAGAAGCCCTTGCTCGGGTCAGCGGTCTTGGCGCCAACAACGGTCACCAGTACGGTCACGTCGTCGTCAACGGTAACCAGCACTGCGCCGGAGGCTTGACGGGCGATACGGCCTGTCTCGAGGGTAACGGTCGACTGACCGAACTGGAATTTTTTGATAACCGGGTTCACGGTGTCCTACCTTCTTTGTGGCTCTTGGGGGAACTTGTCTTCTTGCGAAATTCTTGGGCAATGCCGGGAATCGGCCCGACGCTCGTCCAGGGTAAAACGTGTATCCAGATAAAACTTGAGGCTGGGAGCCTACCACGGGCCAACGGGAATCCCGATGACACGCGGCAGACAACCAACCTCTAGCGCAATCGCTTATTAGCGACGCAGACCCAGGCGACCGATCAGAGTCTGATAACGACCCAGATCCTTGCCTTTCAGGTAGTCCAGCAGCTTACGGCGCTGGTTTACCATGCGGATCAGACCACGACGGGAGTGGTGGTCTTTACCGTTGGCCTTGAAGTGACCTTGCAGTTTGTTGATGTTGTGGGTCAGCAGTGCAACTTGCACTTCTGGCGAACCAGTGTCACCAACAGCTTGCTGATAGTCAGCTACGATTTGTGCTTTTTCTTGAACGTCGAGAGCCATGAGGCAATCCTTTTTTCAGGAAACCACCCAAAGGGCAGTTTCAACAGGCCAGGGACAAATCCCTGTATCTAAAAATGAGTGTTGACCATGCCTGTTAACAGCCACACTCGTCCCAGTTTGCGTAAAAGCTACTGCGCTCGGTAATCCTGCGTCAAAAACAGGCTCGGAATGCTCATTAACAGCAGTTAACTCCGCTTCCTCGCCTGTTTTTTCCTTGTCTTACCTTCGCTCGCTACGCTTTTACCACAAACTGGTTCCGGTCATTCTGACCGAATCAGCCGACGCGGCGCGATGCGCCCGTCTTCGCTCACTTCACCGATACCGATAAAGCGACCGTTATGATCCTGTACTCGCACCATGCCGAACTTCGGGGCATCCGGGGCGCGTACCGGCTGGCCGTTGAGCCAATAGAACGCGCTGTGCTCCGAGAAGTGCAGCAATGGCCAATCCAGCAAACCGCTGTCCGATGGCATCAGGAAGCGATCAACCGCTTCGTTGCCGCCTTCGGCGTGCACCGCTTCCAGCTCTTCCAGCGTGACCGTCTGGGCCAAGGTGAAAGGTCCGGCTTGTGTACGTCGCAGTTCTGCAACGTAGGCGCCGCAACCGAGCTTTTCACCAATATCTTCCACCAGGGTACGGATATAGGTGCCTTTGCTGCAGTCCACGGCCAAACGGGCAGTGTCGCCTTCACAAGCGAGCAATTCCAAGCGCGCAATAGTAACAGAACGCGGTTCGCGCTCCACTACTTCGCCCGCACGTGCCAGCTTGTAAAGTGGCTGACCATCGCGCTTGAGTGCCGAGTACATCGGCGGTATCTGACTGATTTGCCCACGAAAAGCGGGTAAAGCAGCTTCGATATCCGCACGACCAACGGTCACGTCGCGAACCTGCAAAACATCACCTTCGGCATCTGCCGTGGTGGTGGTCTTGCCCAGTTGCATCAGGGTTTCGTAACCCTTGTCGGAATCAAGCAGGTATTGCGAAAACTTGGTGGCCTCGCCAAAGCACAACGGCAATACACCGGTGGCCAATGGATCAAGGCTGCCGGTATGCCCGGCCTTCTCGGCATTGAGCAGCCAGCGAACCTTCTGCAACGCGGCATTGGAGGTAAAGCCAATGGGTTTGTCGAGCAGAATGATGCCACTGACGTTGCGACGGATACGTTTGACCTGAGCCACCGCTTACTCCTTGGCGTCTTCAGGTGTGGACGGATGCTGGCTGTCTTCAGCCACGGCGCGTTCGATCAGGGCCGACAGGTGCGCGCCACGCACGACGCTTTCGTCGTAGTGGAAGTGCAACTGTGGAACGCTGCGCAGCTTCATTTCACGGGCCAACTGCATACGCAGGAAACCTGCGGCGGAGTTGAGCACCTTGATGCTTTGCGCGATTTCTTCGCTGTTGTCCTGCCCCATCACGGTGATGAAGATCTTGGCGTGACCCACGTCACGGCTCACTTCAACAGCGGTAATGGTGACCAGGCCAACGCGTGGGTCTTTGACTTCGCGGCGGATCAGTTGGGCCAGCTCACGCTGCATCTGATCGCCGATACGCTGGGTACGGCTGTATTCTTTTGCCATGTCTTGTTACCTGTTACTGCCACACGGTGAAACCCGTGGGGTCTGAAAGCGGCAAACGCCCGGCCTGACAAAAGCCAGACCGGGCGTTGCGTTTAGAGTCCTGACGCTGCGCGGGGCATCTGCATGCCCACACGCTGCGCGGCTCCTGAAGTGCGCGAGTTAGAGGCTGCGAGCAACCTGAACCTTCTCGAAGACTTCGATCTTGTCGCCAACCTTGACGTCGTTGTAGCTCTTGACGCCGATACCGCATTCCATGCCGGCACGTACTTCGGCAGCGTCATCCTTGAAGCGGCGCAGGGATTCCAGCTCGCCTTCGAAGATAACGATGTCTTCACGCAGTACACGGATTGGACGGTTACGGTACACAGTGCCTTCAACCACCATACATCCGGCAATCGCACCGAATTTCGGCGAGCGGAACACGTCACGCACCTCGGCGATACCCAGGATGTTCTCCCGGACGTCGCTGCCAAGCATACCGGTAAGGGCTTTCTTGACGTCTTCGATGATGTCGTAGATGACGTTGTAGTAACGCATGTCCAGGCCTTCCTGCTCGACGATCTTGCGAGCGCCAGCATCGGCACGCACGTTGAAGCCGAACAGTACAGCGTTGGAGGCCAGTGCCAGGTTGGCGTCGGATTCGGTGATACCACCGACACCGCCACCGACAACGCGCACTTGCACTTCGTCGTTACCCAGGCCGTTCAAGGCGCCGTTCAATGCTTCGAGGGAACCACGAACGTCAGACTTGAGGACGATGTTAAGCGTCTTCTTCTCTTCCTGACCCATGTTCTCGAAGATGTTTTCCAGCTTGCCGGCGTGAGCACGGGCCAGCTTGACTTCGCGGAACTTGCCTTGACGGAACAGAGCCACTTCACGGGCTTTCTTCTCGTCAGCCACTACGCTCATCTCGTCGCCAGCGTCCGGCGTACCGTCCAGGCCGAGAATCTCGACTGGGATGGCAGGACCTGCTTCCTTGATTGGCTTGCCGTTCTCGTCGAGCATGGCACGTACACGGCCGTAGTTCGAACCGACCAGTACCATGTCGCCTTGGCGCAGAGTACCGTCTTGGACCAGCACGGTGGCAACCGGGCCACGGCCCTTGTCGAGACGGGACTCAACCACGACGCCACGGCCAGGAGCCGATGGAGTAGCGGTCAGTTCCAGGACTTCGGCTTGCAACAGGACCGCTTCGAGCAGCTCGTCAACGCCGGTACCCATTTTCGCCGAGACCGATACGAATGGCGTCTCGCCACCCCATTCCTCGGACGTCACGCCGTGAACCGACAGTTCGCTACGGATGCGATCGAGATCGGCGCCCGGCTTGTCGATTTTGTTCACGGCAACGACCAGAGGAACACCGGCAGCCTTGGCGTGCTGGACAGCTTCAATGGTCTGCGGCATTACGCCGTCGTCCGCTGCAACCACCAGGATCACGATGTCGGTCGCCTTGGCACCACGGGCACGCATTGCGGTAAACGCGGCGTGACCTGGGGTGTCGAGGAAGGTGACCATGCCGCGCTCGGTTTCAACGTGGTATGCACCGATGTGCTGAGTAATACCACCGGCTTCGCCTGCGGCAACCTTGGCACGACGGATGTAGTCGAGCAGGGAAGTCTTACCGTGGTCAACGTGGCCCATTACGGTCACAACCGGCGCACGGGAGACCGCCTCACCTTCAAACTTCAGGGACTCGGCCAGGGAATCTTCCAGGGCGGTGTCGCTGACCAGGGTCACTTTGTGGCCCAGCTCTTCAGCAACCAACTGGGCAGTTTCCTGGTCCAGTACCTGGTTGATGGTGGCTGGAGTGCCCAGCTTGAACATGAACTTGATGATTTCAGCAGCCTTGACCGACATCTGCTGGGCCAGATCGCCCACAGTGATGGTCTCGCCGATCTTCACTTCACGCACGACAGGGCCGGTTGGGCTCTGGAAACCGTGGGCGTTGCGTTTCTTCAGCTTGGCTTTGCCGCGACCACCACGACGGAAGCCATCGCTTTCTTCGTCGGTGGTACGTGGGGCAACGCGTGGTGCAGGCGCTTTCTCTTTGACCGAGGCGCGGTGCGGAGCGTTTTTACGCTCGCCATCGCCACCACCACCGCGACGATTGTTGTCGTCAGCACGTGGTTTGTCCGGACGACGAGGCTCGTCGCGCTTGCGGGCGTCTGCTGCAGGAGCAGGTGCGGCGGCAACCGGGGCGGCCTCACGCACAGCTTCAACAGGGGCGGCGACCGCGTCAGTGGCAGCAGGTTGCGCAGCAGCAGGCTGGCGACGCGCTTCTTCTTCGGCGCGACGCTTGGCTTCTTCTTCAGCCTTCTGACGTGCAGCATTTTCTACTGCGCGACGTTCTTCCAGCTCGCGTTTGCGCTCGGCTTCGATTTCTTCCGGGCTGCGCTGTACGAAGACTTTCTTCTTGCGTACTTCAACGCTGATGCTCTTGCTACCCGCAACCCGCAGGGTGCTGGTGGTTTTGCGCTGCAATGTAATCTTGCGCGGTTCTTCCACTTTCGCCTTGTGGCTGCTCTTCAAGTGAGTCAGCAAAGACTGCTTCTCACTATCGCTCACACCTTCATCGGCGGCGGTGTGCGGCAGACCTGCCTCACGCATCTGCTGCAACAGGCGCTCTACCGGTGTTTTGACCTCATCGGCCAGTTGTTTCACCGTGACTTGCGTCATGCACTTCTCTCCTCAGGCCGCGCCTAATTACTCGAACCAATGGGCTCGGGCGGCCATGATCAACTTGCCGGCACGATCTTCGTCAATGCCGTCGATGTCGAGCAGATCGTCAATAGACTGCTCGGCCAGGTCTTCGCGGGTAATTACGCCGCGCACCGCCAGTTCCATCGCCAAATCCTTGTCCATACCCTCAAGCGAGAGCAGGTCTTCGGCCGGATGGGCGTCTGCCAGCTTTTCCTCAGTAGCGATGGCTTTAGTCAACAAACGATCCTTGGCCCGAGCGCGAAGCTCGTTGACGGTGTCTTCGTCAAAGCCGTCGATGTTGAGCATTTCTTCCAACGGTACGTAGGCAATCTCTTCCAGGCTGGTGAAGCCTTCATCTACCAGTACCTGTGCCAGGTCTTCATCGACTTCCAACTCTTCGATGAAGTTGCGCAGGATGTCACCGGTTTCAGCTTGCTGCTTAGCCTGGATGTCCGATTCGGTCATCACGTTCAGGGTCCAGCCGGTCAGTTGGCTGGCCAGACGCACGTTCTGACCACCACGACCAATGGCCTGAGCCAGATTGTCTGCGCCAACGGCGATGTCCATTGCATGGGCATCTTCGTCAACGATAATTGCCGCCACTTCAGCCGGCGACATGGCGTTGATCACGAACTGCGCCGGGTTATCGTCCCACAGGACGATATCCACACGCTCACCGCCCAATTCGCCCGACACTGCCTGGACGCGCGAACCGCGCATACCGATGCAAGCGCCTTGCGGGTCGATGCGTTTGTCCTTGGAGCGGACCGCGATCTTGGCACGCGAACCCGGGTCACGGGACGCAGCCATCACTTCGATCAGGCCTTCGGCGATTTCCGGCACTTCGATACGGAACAGCTCGATCAGCATTTCCGGCGCGGTCCGCGACAGGATCAACTGCGGGCCGCGGTTCTCGGTGCGGATTTCCTTGAGCAGCGCACGCAGACGCACGCCGACACGGAAGGTTTCGCGAGAGATGATGTCTTCGCGGGCCAGCAACGCTTCGGCGTTGTTGCCCAGGTCGACGATCACGTTGTCGCGGGTAACTTTTTTCACGGTGCCAGAGATGATTTCACCCAGGCGTTCGCGGTAGGCGTCAACGACTTGAGCGCGCTCGGCTTCGCGAACCTTCTGCACGATGACCTGCTTGGCGGTCTGTGCAGCAATACGGCCGAATTCGATCGACTCGATCTTTTCTTCGACAACATCGCCAACCTGAGCGCCCGGATGCGTTTGCGCAACCTTGCTTGGCCAGGTTTCGATGGCCGGATCATCAAGATCGTCCTCTTCGACCACCGTCCAACGACGGAAAGTCTCATAGGCACCAGTGTGGCGGTTGATTTCCACACGCAGATCTACTTCGTCTTCAAAACGTTTCTTGGTAGCAGTGGCCAGGGCCAGCTCCAACGCTTCAAAAATCACGCTTGCCGGTACACCCTTTTCATTGGATACCGACTCAACAACCAGCAGTACTTCTTTGCTCATCGTACGCCTCGCCTTTCGCAAGCCATTGGATCCGCGGGATCCGCGTCTCAGTCAAAACTGGGAATAATGTTGGCCTTGTCGATCATATCGATCGGCAACAGGAACTCGTGGTCTTCTACCTGCACCACGACATCCTGCTCTTCTACACCGCGCAGAAGGCCCTGAAAGTTGCGTCGCCCTTCAAAGGGGGAGCGCAGCTTGATCTTCACTTGTTCACCGGCATATTTAGCAAACTGCTCGATAGTGAACAGTGGGCGTTCCATGCCTGGCGAGGAAACTTCAAGGGTGTATTCAACGGAGATCGGATCTTCAACATCCAGCACACCGCTGATCTGACGGCTGACAATGGCACAATCGTCCACCAGCACGCCGCCCTCTTTATCGATATAAACGCGCAACATTGAGTGGCGACCTTGAGCCGAAAACTCAATACCCCAGCATTCATAGCCTAGGGCCACGACCACCGGGGCCAACAAGGCCTGCAACTCTTCTAGCTTGCTCGACACCTGAACCCCCTCGTGCATGTATGTGCATGCTGTGCAAAATAAAAAAATGGGCGAAACGCCCATCCTTGAAACGCCGTCGAACAGCGGCGTTGAAAGTGTCCAGCTAACAAAAAGCCCCTTAAAAGGGGCTCCGCTAAAACTGGTTGCGGGGGCCGGATTTGAACCGACGACCTTCGGGTTATGAGCCCGACGAGCTACCAGACTGCTCCACCCCGCGACAAAGCTGGGGCGGAAGTATACGACCGATCCCTTACAGGGTCAATGTAACCTTCCACCTACAAGAAAGCCCGCAACAGCGGGCTCTCCTGATAATTGGTACCGAGAAGGGGACTCGAACCCCTACACCCTATGGGCACAACCACCTCAAGGTTGCGTGTCTACCAATTCCACCACCTCGGCAATACAGCGCTTACAACCCTTCTTACTTTTGCTCTTGAGCTGGAGGTACGTCAGTCGCTGGAGTAGCCGACTTTTGCTCTTGAAGCACCGGGACATCATCAGAAGCCGGTTTTGCTTTTGGAACTTCCAACACCGCTGGGTTTGGCAAACCTACTTGAGTCAGCACATGAGCTTTCTCTTTAGCAAAGTAACCTAACCCTAAGCTGGTTATGAAGAAACCTGCGGCAAGTATAGCAGTAAACTTACTAAGAAAGGTAGAGGAACCTTGGCTTCCGAACACAGTATTTGAAGCACCTGCACCGAAAGACGCACCAGCATCCGCACCTTTACCCTGTTGCAGCAAAACCAGAGCAACTACGCTCAGGGCAGCCAACAGATGAAAAACGACTACGACTGTTTCCAGCATTTTTTCAGTTTCCCGCGGCGCGACAGATCGCACCGAACTCATCTGCATTCAGGGAAGCTCCACCAATGAGCCCCCCATCGATATCCGGCATGCCGAACAGTTCGACCGCATTGGCCGCCTTCACGCTGCCGCCGTATAGAAGCCGCACACCTTGTGCGACCTCAGAATTCTCTGCCGCCAACTGCGCGCGGATGGCTGCGTGCACATCCTGCGCCTGTTGCGGTGTAGCAGTCAGCCCGGTGCCAATGGCCCAGACCGGCTCGTAAGCAATGACCGCCTTTGCAAATGCACCAACACCCAGCTCCTCGATGATGCTGCCCAGCTGACGCGAGACAACTTCAAGAGTCTTGCCCGATTCGCGCTGCTCAAGGGTCTCCCCTATGCACAACACCGGAATCAAGCCACAAGCCTGTGCCGCGGCGAACTTGCGGTTGAGCGTCCCATCCCGCTCGCCCATCATCTGGCGACGCTCGGAGTGCCCGACAAGCACATAGGAACAACCCGCATCAACCAGCTGACTCGGCGAAATCTCGCCGGTCAACGCACCTTGCATCGGCTCTACCGCAGAGTTCTGCGCGCCGACCTGGATCGACTTGCCCTTCAAGCCATCAACCACTTGGTTGATATGCAAGCAAGGCGGGAACACCGCGACGTCAACACCGCTAGGCAAGGCCAAGTGACGAAGGCCATTGATCAGCTCAGCGACACTGGCGCGGGTACCGTGCATCTTCCAGTTACCAGCTACCATAGTGCGACGCATGCTGTACCCCGTCGGTCAAAGTGGGCGCAGATGTTACCCAACCACATCATCACTGGCAAGCCGAATTCAGGCGCAAACTTCAGTTACCAGTTTTGCCAGGTCTTCGGCATGGCCGCGAACCTGCGTTTCGTCCTCACCTTCGACCATCACACGCACCAGCGGCTCTGTGCCGGACTTGCGCAGCAACACGCGCCCGCGCCCCGCCATTGCCTGGGTCACGCGCTCGCAGGCCTCTTTGACAGCAGGGTGCTCGATGGGGTTTTCGCCACCGGCAAAACGCACATTGAGCAGCACTTGCGGACACTTGCGCAGGGCTTGACGCGCCTGGGCCAGGCTCTCCTCGCGGCGACGCAGGGCGAGCAGCACCTGTAGTGCGGCGATGATAGCGTCACCCGTGGTGGTGTGCTGGAAGCAGACCACATGCCCGGAATTCTCACCGCCAACCAACCAGTTACGCTCCAGCAGTTCGGCGATCACATAGCGGTCACCGACATTGGCGCGAATAAAAGGAATCCCCAGTTCTGCCAACGCCAATTCCAGCCCGAGATTACTCATCAGGGTGCCGACCACGCCACCTTGCAGCTTGTTACGCTCATGCAGGTCACGGGCAATGATGAACAACAGGTCATCACCATCCACGATCGTGCCAGTGTGATCCACCATCAGCACACGGTCGCCATCGCCATCAAAAGCAATGCCCAGGTCCGCATGTTCAGCCAGCACAGCAGCCTGCAGCTGCTCCATGTGGGTAGAACCGCAATTGTCGTTGATGTTCAAGCCGTTGGGCTGAGCCGACAGCACGGTGACCTGTGCGCCCAACTCCTTGAAGACGCTCGGCGCTACCTTGTAGGTCGCACCATGGGCGCAATCGACAACAATCTTCAAGCCTGCGAAATTAGTGCTGCTCGGGACGCTGCTTTTACAGAATTCGATATAGCGACCTGACGCGTCGTTAATGCGCGACACCTTGCCCAGCTTGCTGGACTCGACCACCGTCATCGGCGCATCCAGCAGCTCTTCGATCATCAACTCGATCTCGTCAGGCAGCTTGGTGCCCTGCCCCGAGAAAAACTTGATGCCGTTGTCATCATGAGGATTGTGGGAGGCGCTGATCACAATACCGGCTTCAGCGTGGAAGGTACGCGTCAGGTAAGCGATCGCCGGCGTGGGCATAGGGCCCAACAGCATCACATCAGCCCCGGCGGCGGACAATCCGGCCTCCAGCGCAGACTCAAACATGTAGCCCGAAATACGGGTGTCCTTGCCCACCAGGATGCGACACGCGCCCATGCTGCGGAACGCCATGCCTGCAGCCCAACCCAGCTTGAGCATGAAATCAGGGGTGATCGGGAATTCGCCGACCCGACCACGAATGCCGTCGGTGCCAAAATATTTTTTAGTCATAAGTGCTCCATCATTCTTATTCGGCTGATTCTACAGCAGCGAGCATGCGCACCACATCGACCGTTTCGGCGACATCATGCACACGCAAAATACGTGCGCCCTTGGTCACGGCAAGCGCCGCAAGCGCCAGCCCGCCATACAGGCGCTCGCCGACCGGGCGATTCAAGGCGAGCCCTATCATGCTCTTGCGCGAAACACCGACCAACAGCGGGCGACCAAGGGCATGCAAGGCTTCCATGTGTTTGAACAGGCTTAGATTGTGCTGCAGGGTCTTGGCAAAGCCAAACCCCGGATCGAGGATGATCTGCTCAGGCGCAATACCCACCGCCACACACTGGGCAATCCTCTCAGCAAGAAACCCACTCACCTCGCCGACCAGATCGTCGTAATGCGGATTGTCCTGCATGTTGCCGGGCTCACCCAGCATATGCATCAGGCAGACAGGCAAGCCGGTAGCAGCGGCCGCATCAAGGGCGCCATCGCGCTGAAGCGAACGCACATCGTTGATCAACCCAGCTCCGAGCCGCGCAGTTTCGCGCATTACTGCCGGGGTGGAGGTGTCTACCGAGATGATGACATCCAGCTCACGGGCAATACGCTCAACCACGGGCGCCACCCGCTCCAGCTCCTCCAAAGGAGAAACAACACGAGCGCCGGGGCGGGTGGATTCCCCTCCTACATCAATCAGCGTCGCACCGGCAGCCACCATCGCCTCGGCGTGGCGCAACGCGGCATCCAGCTGGCTGAAGCGGCCACCATCGGAAAAGGAGTCAGGGGTTACATTGAGAATGCCCATGACATGCGTCCGGGCCAAATCAAGAACCCGGTTGCCGCAAGGCAACCGGGTAGAGGACAAAGCAGAAGTCATTTCAAACCTTAGTGATCAGCTGCCGGGCCGCCGATAGGCGTTTCAGGGCGCTCATTCTGCACCACAGGCGGAGTGCCCGAAGTACCCGAACCACCTTCCCAGTCGCGCGGCTCACGCGGCGTACGGCCCGACATGATGTCATCGATCTGGTCGGCATCGATGGTTTCGTACTTCATCAACGCATCAGCCATGGCGTCCAGCTTGTCACGGTTGTCAGTCAAAATCTGCTTGGCAGTGCCGTAGCACTGGTCAATGATGCTACGAACCTCGGAATCGATCAGCTTGGCTGTCTCACCTGAGAAGCTGGCGCTTTGCCCACCGCCGCCACGCCCCAGGAACACTTCGCCTTCTTCTTCGGCGTACATCAATGGGCCGAGTTTTTCCGACAAGCCCCACTTGGTCACCATGTTTCGCGCAATCTGGCTGGCACGCATGATGTCATTGGAGGCGCCAGTGGTCACACCGTCGAAGCCAAGGGTCATTTCTTCAGCAATTCGGCCGCCATACAGCGAGCAGATCTGACTGATCAGCGCACGCTTGGAGAGGCTGTAGCGATCCTCTTCCGGCAGGAACATGGTCACACCGAGTGCCCGACCACGGGGAATGATCGACACTTTGTAGACGGGGTCATGCTCAGGCACAACACGACCTACAATAGCGTGACCGGCTTCGTGATAAGCGGTGTTCTGCTTCTCTTTCTCGGACATGACCATGGATTTGCGCTCAGCGCCCATCATGATCTTGTCTTTTGCCAATTCGAACTCTTTCATTTCAACGATGCGCTTGCCAGTACGGGCAGCGAACAGCGAAGCCTCGTTCACCAGGTTCGCCAAATCAGCACCGGAGAAGCCGGGAGTACCGCGTGCGATCACGCCCGGAGCCACGTCGTCACCCATCGGTACCTTGCGCATGTGTACTTTCAGGATCTGCTCACGGCCACGAATGTCCGGCAGACCGACCACAACCTGACGGTCGAAACGGCCCGGACGCAGCAACGCAGGGTCGAGAACGTCGGGACGGTTGGTTGCGGCGATGACGATAATGCCGTCATTCATCTCGAAACCATCCATCTCTACCAGCAATTGGTTGAGGGTCTGCTCACGCTCATCGTGACCACCACCCATGCCCGCGCCACGATGGCGACCGACGGCATCGATTTCGTCGATGAAGATGATGCATGGCGCGTGCTTCTTGGCCTGCTCGAACATATCGCGAACACGGCTGGCGCCGACGCCGACAAACATCTCGACGAAGTCAGAACCGGAAATCGTGAAGAAAGGCACCTTGGCTTCGCCGGCAATCGCCTTGGCCAGCAAGGTTTTACCGGTACCCGGCGGGCCCACCATCAGCACACCGCGAGGGATACGGCCACCCAGGCGCTGGAACTTGCCCGGATCACGCAGGAACTCGACCAACTCGCCGACTTCTTCCTTGGCTTCGTCGCAACCTGCAACGTCAGCCAGGGTGGTCTTCACCTGGTCTTCGGAGAGCAGGCGTGCCTTGCTCTTACCGAAGCTCATCGGCCCGCCCTTGCCTCCCGCACCACCTTGCATCTGGCGCATGAAGAACATGAACACGGCGATAATCACCAGGATCGGGAAGCTGGCCACCAGGAGCTGGGTCCAGATGCTTTGCTGTTCAGGCTGCTTGCCTTCCACAACGACCTTGTTATCCACCAGGTCACCGATGAGACCGTTGTCCTGAATGGCAGGACGAATGGTCTTGAAGCTGTCGCCATCGTTGCGCTTACCGGTAATCACGTAGCCATCAACCGCTACGCGCTCGACCTTGCCATCCTTAACTTGCTGGATGAAGTCGGAATAGTTGAGGGTCTGCGGCTCGTTAGGGCTGGAGAAGTTGTTCATCACCGTCACCAGGACAGCCGCGATGATCAACCACAGGATCAGATTCTTTGCCATATCGTTCAATTAACTACCCTCTGAAGCAAGCTCCGCTACTGGCGCGCGCTTCGCATGATATTCACCGGCCTAACTTACTACATTACCTACAACTCTGGCAGGCGCCGTCTGTAACCCTTTGTGAAACTTTGACCACTCAATATTCGTAAAGCTTGGTGACGAAAGCGATATAAAAAAACCTATCGCCCTCCTCGAATTTCTCAAAAACGCTCTTCGCTCGCAGCGCCTTCTACGCCGCGGAAGCCACGGCACAGCAGATACTGCTCCCTGGACCTGTCACGGGAAGAGTCCGGTTTGCGGGTCTGCACCTTGTCGAACAACTTGCGAATGTTCTTGTGGTACTCGTCGAAACCTTCGCCCTGGAAGACCTTCACCAGGAAATCGCCACCCGGACGCAACACCCGACCTGCCAAATCCAGCGCCAGTTCACACAGGAACATGGCACGCGGCATATCAACAGCCGGTAATCCACTCATATTGGGGGCCATGTCGGAAATCACAAGGTCTACCTGCGAATTTCCCACAGCCTCCAGGATCTCGGCCAATACTTTGTCCTCGGTGAAATCGCCGTGAACAAAGGTCACGTCCGGGATGCTGTCCATCTCGAGGATGTCGGAAGCGATCAATCGGCCTTGCCCACCAATCAGACGACTGGTCACCTGGGACCAGCCACCGGGGGCCGCGCCGAGATCGATAACGCTCATGCCTGGACGGATCAATTTGTCCTTGTCCTGGATCTCCAGCAGCTTGTAGCTGGCCCGGGAACGGTAGCCGTCCTTTTGCGCCTTTTTGACGTAAGGATCATTGAAATGTTCTTGTAGCCACTTAAGGCTGGTTTTGGAACGGGCCACGGGCCACCTCGAAAAATAAAACGGGTCGTGATTAACTGGGCGGTCCCGGACTCGCTCGGGTAAACTGGCCGCCGCTTTTTACAAGATCAGACGCAGGGGTCAGATTATGCCGCTCACTCAAGAGCAGAAGAAACAGTACAAATCCATTGGCCACCATCTGAAACCAGTTCTGATTGTGGCAGACAACGGTTTGACTGAGGGTGTGCTAGCCGAATTCGAGCGTGCACTGAACGATCACGAACTGATCAAGATCAAGGTCAACATCCTTGATCGCGAAGCGCGCCTGGCCGCCGTTGCAGAACTGTGCAAGGTGGGCAAAGCGGACCTGGTTCAGGTCATCGGCAAGATGGCGCTGTTGTATCGCAAGAACTTCAGCGTCAACAAGCAACTGTCGAACGTTCATCGCTTCAAATGATGAAAAGGGTCAAGGGCGTGCTTCGCGCGCCCCGCCACTCCATCCCGGCGCAGGTTGCATAACCAGCACCAAGCCAGAGAACCCTAGCACAAGATAGCTGAACAACTGCCAGCGCAACGCTTGCGGCAGCCATACATGCACCACGCAAAACATTGCGCATGCATACAGCGCCATCAACAGCAGTTGCCCGCGAATATCCCGCCACAAACTCTTCAAGCCTTCGGCCTTGATCAGCACCAACACCTGAAGCATCACGCACGCCGCCGCAAAACCCACCAGCAGCGCACTCAGCAATCCGTCGATCTCGTCGATCAGCAGCGGCGCCAGGCCAATCAGGCCCAACGCCGGCAACACACCAATATGTAACAGCCATAGACCGCCCACCCAAAGCATCTGAGAGAGCTGCCAAAGCATGGCGCCCGCACGCAGCGGGCGCCGTCTTTCAGATGTGACGAACTTCGACAATCTCGTACTCAATGACGCCGCTCGGCGTTTTCACGGCAACGACGTCGCCTTCTTCCTTGGCAATCAAGGCGCGAGCAATCGGCGAGCCGACAGAGATCTTGCCTTGCTTGAAGTCAGCCTCATCCTCACCCACGATCTGGTAGGTCACGCTTTCGTCGGTCTCGACGTTGGCGATTTCCACGGTCGTGCCGAAAATCACCTTACCGGTATGCGGGATGGTGGTGACATCGATGATCACCGCATTCTGCATACGGCCTTCGATGTCACGAATCCGCGCCTCGACCATACCCTGCTGCTCGCGAGCAGCGTGGTATTCGGCGTTTTCCTTCAAGTCGCCCAGCTCGCGGGCCGTACCGATGTCCTGGCTCAGCTTTGGACGTACGACCTTGGTCAGATGGGCGTGTTCCTCTTCCAGGGCCTTGGCGCCCTGGACGGTCATTGGGTATTTGATCATGCCTTCAATCCTGCGTGTAGATCCTGCAAGCGACGCACGGTCTTTTCCGGACCGAACTTCAGCGCTTCACAGATAGCTTCGCCAGCAGCAATGGTAGTGGTGCAGTAAATCTTGTGCTGCAAGGCATTACGACGAATGGAATAGGAGTCCGCGATCGACTGACGACCTTCGGTGGTGTTGATGATCAGGGTGACTTCGTCATTCTTGATCATGTCGACCACATGCGGACGGCCTTCCGTCACCTTGTTCACGCGACGTACTTTCAGGCCGGCAGCTTCGATCAGCTTGGCGGTCCCGGCGGTAGCCACGACTTCAAAGCCCAAGTTGATCAGATCGCGGGCAACCCCTGCAACCAGTGGCTTGTCGTCATCACGCACGCTGATAAACGCAGTACCACCGGTCGGCAGCACTTCGCTGGCACCCATCTGGGCCTTGGCAAACGCTTCACCGAAGGTATCACCCACGCCCATCACTTCACCGGTGGACTTCATCTCTGGGCCCAGGATCGGGTCCACGCCAGGGAATTTGGCGAACGGGAACACCGCCTCTTTCACACTGTAGAAGTTCGGAATGATTTCCTTGGTAAAGCCGATTTCCTTCAGGGTCTTACCAGCCATCACACGTGCAGCGATCATGGCCAGGGACACACCGATGCACTTGGACACGAACGGTACGGTACGCGAAGCACGCGGGTTGACTTCAATGACGTAGATGTCTTCGCCTTGCAGCGCCAACTGTACGTTCATCAGGCCGACAACGCCCAGTTCCAGGGCCATCTTCTTGACCTGCTCGCGCATCTCGTCCTGGATGTGCGCCGGCAGCGAGTACGGCGGCAGCGAGCATGCGGAGTCACCAGAGTGAACACCGGCTTGTTCGATGTGCTGCATGATGGCGCCGATCACTACGTCAGTACCGTCGCACACCGCGTCCACGTCCATTTCGATGGCGCAGTTGAGGAAGTGATCCAGCAGCACCGGGCTGTCGTTGGAGACTTTCACCGCATCACGCAGGTAGCGTTTGAGTTCTTCTTCTTCGTAGACGATTTCCATCGCCCGGCCGCCCAGTACGTAGGACGGACGCACCACCAGCGGGTAGCCGATCTTGCTGGCCGCGCGGATGGCTTCGTCTTCGCTGCGCACGGTGGCGTTCGGCGGCTGACGCAGGTTCAAGCGCTCAACCATCTGCTGGAAACGCTCACGGTCTTCGGCACGGTCAATCGCATCCGGGCTGGTACCGATGATCGGCACGCCAGCGGCTTCGAGGGCACGCGCCAGCTTCAGCGGGGTCTGGCCGCCGTATTGGACGATTACGCCTTTAGGCTTCTCGACGCGGCAGATTTCCAATACGTCTTCCAGCGTTACCGGCTCGAAGTACAAGCGGTCGGACGTGTCATAGTCGGTGGAAACCGTTTCCGGGTTGCAGTTGACCATGATGGTCTCGTACCCGTCTTCGCGCAGGGCCAGGGCGGCGTGTACGCAGCAATAGTCGAACTCGATGCCCTGGCCGATACGGTTCGGACCGCCACCCAGGATGATGATCTTGTCGCGGCCTGTCGGCGCGGCTTCGCACTCTTCTTCATAAGTTGAGTACATGTAGGCCGTGTCGGTGGCGAATTCTGCGGCGCAGGTGTCAACGCGCTTGTAGACCGGGAAAATATCCAGCTTGTGGCGATGAGTACGCAGGTTCTTCTCGGTCACACCCAGCAGCTTGGCCAGACGCTGGTCGGAGAAGCCTTTGCGCTTGAGGCGGAACATCAAGTCGCGATCGATAGACGACAGGCCAAGCGTCTTGACCTTCTCTTCTTCCTTGATCAGATCTTCGATCTGCACCAGGAACCACGGGTCGATCATGTTCATGCCGAAGATATCTTCGACGCTCAGGCCGGCACGGAAGGCGTCAGCCACATACCAGATACGCTCAGCGCCCGGCACGGTCAGCTCGCGCTTGAGGATGCTCATGCTTTCCGGGTTGCTCAGGTCGAGCTTTTCGTCCAGGCCGCAAACGCCGACTTCCAGACCGCGCAGCGCTTTCTGCAGGGATTCCTGGAAAGTACGGCCGATTGCCATGACTTCACCGACAGACTTCATCTGGGTGGTCAGGCGCGCATCAGCCTTGGCGAACTTCTCGAAGGCAAAGCGTGGCAGCTTGGTCACAACGTAGTCGATAGACGGCTCGAAAGACGCCGGCATAGCGCCGCCGGTGATTTCGTTTTGCAGCTCGTCCAAGGTGTAGCCGATAGCCAGCTTGGCAGCGATACGCGCAATCGGGAAGCCGGTGGCTTTCGAGGCCAGCGCAGAAGAACGCGATACACGTGGGTTCATCTCGATCACGACCATGCGGCCGGTGTCCGGGCAGATGCCGAACTGAACGTTGGAACCGCCGGTTTCAACGCCGATCTCGCGCAGTACCGCCAGGGAGGCGTTACGCAGGATCTGGTATTCCTTGTCGGTCAGGGTCTGCGCCGGAGCTACGGTGATCGAGTCACCGGTGTGCACGCCCATCGGATCGAAGTTTTCGATGGAGCAGACGATGATGCAGTTGTCCTTCTTATCGCGGACAACCTCCATCTCGTATTCTTTCCAGCCGATCAGCGATTCGTCGATCAGCAGCTCTTTGGTCGGCGACAGGTCCAGGCCACGCGCGCAGATCTCTTCGAACTCTTCACGGTTGTAAGCGATACCACCGCCGGTGCCACCCATGGTGAAGGACGGACGGATGATGCATGGGAAGCCCAGGGTCTCGAGGACCGCGTTGGCCTCTTCCATGCTGTGGGCGATACCGGAACGCGGGCACGCCAGGCCGATGGACTTCATGGCCTTGTCGAAACGCGAACGGTCTTCAGCCTTGTCGATGGTGTCGGCATTGGCACCGATCATCTCTACGCCGAACTTTTCCAGGACGCCTTCGCGCTCCAGGTCCAGGGCGCAGTTCAGAGCGGTCTGGCCGCCCATGGTTGGCAGCAGTGCGTCAGGACGCTCTTTCTCGATGATCTTGGCAACCGTCTGCCACTTGATCGGCTCGATGTAGGTGGCGTCAGCCATGGCCGGGTCGGTCATGATGGTCGCTGGGTTGGAGTTCACCAGGATGACGCGGTAGCCCTCCTCGCGCAGGGCTTTACAGGCCTGGGCGCCGGAGTAGTCGAATTCGCAGGCCTGGCCGATCACGATCGGGCCAGCGCCGAGAATCAGGATGCTTTTTATGTCTGTACGTTTTGGCATGGGTTTGTCACTCAAATCCGCAGGTCAGTCGGCAAGCCGTCTTGAACAATCTTTGAAGAGCCTGTGGGGGCCACCGCAATCCGGGGCCGCCCGCAGGCCACTCAGTCAGCGTCGCTTGGCCATCTCATTGATGAAACGGTCGAACAGCGGCGCTACGTCGTTCGGGCCCGGGCTGGCTTCAGGGTGGCCCTGGAAGCTGAACGCGCTCTTGTCGGTGCGCTCGATGCCCTGCAGGGAACCGTCGAACAGCGACTTGTGAATGGCGCGCACGTTGCTCGGCAGGGAGGCTTCATCCACCGCAAAACCGTGGTTCTGGCTGGTGATCATCACAACGCCGGTGTCCAGATCTTGTACCGGGTGGTTGGCACCGTGGTGGCCGTGCCCCATTTTCAGGGTCTTGGCGCCGGAGGCCAAAGCCAGCAGCTGGTGGCCAAGGCAGATACCGAACACCGGAATCTCGGTCTCCAGCACATCCTTGATGGCCTGGATAGCGTAGTCGCATGGCTCAGGGTCACCCGGGCCGTTGGACAGGAACACACCGTCCGGCTGCATTGCGAGCACATCGCTGGCAGGGGTTTGCGCGGGCACCACGGTCACGCGGCAACCGCGCTCGACCAGCATGCGCAGGATGTTGTACTTGACGCCGTAGTCATAGGCGACCACGTGGTAAGGCAGATCGGCAGCCTCGATAGTCGCGTGGCTGTCGGTCTTCAGATCCCACACAGTGGAACGCCATTCGTACTTCTCTTTGACGCTGACGACTTTCGCCAGGTCCATGCCCTTCAGGCCAGGGAAGCCTTGCGCCGCGGCAATCGCCGCCTCTTCGGAGATATTGTCACCGACCATGATGCAGCCGTTCTGTGAGCCTTTTTCACGCAGGATGCGCGTGAGGCGGCGCGTATCGATACCGGCGATCGCCACAACGTTATTGGCTTTCAGGTAATCGGACAGCGACATCGTGTTACGCCAGTTGCTCGCAACCAGTGGCAGGTCACGAATCACCAGGCCCGCCGACCAGACACGATCAGACTCGACATCTTCCGGCGTAGTGCCGGTGTTGCCGATGTGCGGATAGGTCAGGGTAACGATCTGTTGGGCGTAGGAAGGATCGGTAAGGATTTCCTGATAGCCGGTCATGGCGGTGTTGAACACCACCTCTCCAACGGTTTGACCGTCGGCTCCAATGGCTTCGCCGCGAAAAATGCTGCCATCAGCAAGGGCGAGTATGGCTGGCTTAGTCAAGAAGACCTCCCGTAAATAAAGCCTGAAAGGGCGATCGCAGGTTGTAAAAAAGCGGAGTGACGTATGGACACGTCACCCCGCTTCTTCACTGAATTATTCTGCGCGCTTTTAGTGGACACACTAAAGCTGTAGCTTACAGAAAAAGGCTTTTTTGGTCCACCGCTAATGAGCCTTAAAGGCAGGAGAATGCGACAGGACGTCGCTTAGCGGGTAAAAACGGGGCTACAGGATAATCCTGAGGCCCCGTTTTAGCTACTGCTTAGTGCAGGTCCAGCACGTCACGCATGTCGTACAGGCCCGACTCACGTCCTTCCAACCAGAGTGCAGCACGCACCGCGCCCTTGGCGAAAGTCATGCGGCTGGAGGCTTTATGGGTGATTTCCAGGCGCTCGCCCTCGGTAGCAAACAGCACCGTGTGATCACCAACCACATCACCACCGCGCACAGTGGCAAAACCAATGGTGTCACGCGCGCGCACACCGGTATGGCCCTCACGCCCGTACACCGCCACTTTCGACAGATCGCGACCCAGCGCATCCGCGATGGCTTCGCCCATGCGCAACGCAGTACCCGAAGGCGCGTCGATCTTGTGGCGATGATGGGTCTCGATAATCTCGATATCCGCCTCATCCCCCAGCACACGCGCCGCCAGGTCCAGCAATTTCAGCGACAGGTTTACGCCCACGCTGAAATTGGCCGCGAAGACGATCGGAATATCCTTGCCCGCCTCCACCAGCAACTGTTTCTGCTCGGCATTCAAACCGGTCGTACCGATCACCATGGCCTTGCCTGCCTTGCGGCAGAAGGCCAGATTTTTCAGCATCACTTCCGGCAGGGTGAAGTCGATCAGCACGTCGAACTCGTCAGCCACCTGCTCGAGGTTGCCAGACAGCGAAACACCGATGCGACCCAACGAGGCCAACTCACCTGCGTCCGCGCCGATCAACGTACTGCCTGGGCGAACAATCGCCGCCGTCAGCCCGGAGGCCGGCGAGCGCTGCTGCACCGCCTCGACCAGCGTCTTGCCCATGCGCCCGGCAGCGCCCATTACGGCTATACGTCGCATATTCAAATCCTTACAGGTCGCCGAAGAAGCGTTTTACACCGTCGAAGAAGCCCGTGGTCTTCGGCGAATGCGAGTCATCGCCTTCCAACGAGCTACGGAACTCTTCGAGCAATTCGCGCTGACGACGGCCCAGGTTGACCGGGGTTTCCACCGCCACACGACACATCAGATCGCCCGCACCACCGCCGCGCACGGGCGCAACGCCTTTGCCACGAATGCGGAACTGCTTGCCGGTTTGAGTTCCCTCGGGAATCTTGAGCTTGACCCGACCATCCAGCGTCGGAATCTCCAGCTCGCCACCCAGGGCCGCATCAACAAAGCTGATCGGCACTTCGCAGAACAAATGCTTGCCGTCGCGCTGGAAGATCGAGTGCTCGCGCACATTGATCACCACGTACAGGTCGCCCGTAGGGCCGCCCTGGGCACCCGCCTCGCCTTCGCCCGACAGGCGAATACGATCACCGGTATCCCCCCCCGCCGGCACTTTCACCGACAGCGTCTTGTACTCTTCGACGCGGCCTTCGCCGTGGCAGGAGTCGCACGGATCGGAAATGATCTTGCCCTGGCCATGGCAACGCGGGCAGGTTTGCTGCACCGAGAAGAAGCCCTGCTGCATGCGTACCTGCCCGATACCGCCGCAGGTCGGGCACGTGATCGGCGAGGAGCCTTTCTTCGCACCCGAGCCGTCGCACGGTTTGCAGTTGACCAGCGTCGGCACACGGATATTGACACTGGTACCGCGCACGGCTTCTTCCAGGTTCAGCTCCAGGGTGTAGCGTAGGTCGCTGCCGCGCTGAGGGCCGCCACGCTGGCCGCCACGGCCGCCGCCGAAGAAGTCACTGAATACGTCGCCGAAAATATCGGAGAAGTTCTGGCCACCAAAACCGGCACCGCCGCCACCCATGCTCGGGTCGACGCCAGCATGGCCATATTGGTCGTACGCCGCACGCTTATTGGGATCACACAGGCATTCGTAGGCCTCGTTGGCCTCTTTGAACATCTCTTCGGATTCTTTGTTATCCGGATTACGGTCCGGGTGGTGCTTCATCGCCAGGCGACGGTAGGCCTTCTTCAGGTCCGCCTCGCTGGCGCCACGCTCCACACCCAATACTTCGTAATAGTCACGCTTTGCCATAAGTCTTTGCACTCTTAAGGACGTTCGACCTGGCCCTCCTGAACCCTGCCAAACTCGTTGAGCCCCAATACAGGCCCGGACCCAACTCACGTCAATTCAACGATCCTGGTCATTACTGCTTTCAGCCAGGGAGCCGGCCAAAAACGCGGTGACTGTCATTCGGAAAGCAGGAGCATTCCCGTTCACACCGCCAGCATCCGAGCGTTGTCGCATGCTGTAAAAATTCGCATACCCCAGACACGCCAACGCGGGAGCAAGCTCCCGCGCGGCGACATCCTACCAGTCACCGCTTATGCGCGGTCAACCGGGCGACAAAGTTACTTCTTGTCTTCGGGTTTGACTTCTTCGAACTCGGCATCGACAACATCGTCGTGCTTGGCTTCAGGCTCTGCTTGTTGCGCAGCGCCGTCAGCCGGCTGGCCTTGCTCGGCGTACATTTTCTGAGCCACTGGCGCAGAGACTTTCGACAGCTCCTCAACCTTGGCTTCGATGGCAGCCTTGTCGTCGCCTTTAATGGCGGCTTCCAGGGCAACCACTGCCGCTTCGATTGCGGTTTTCTCTTCGTCCGTCACTTTGTCGCCAGCATCAGCGATCATTTTGCGCGTCGAGTGAACCAGGGCGTCACCCTGGTTACGGGCGCCTGCCAACTCTTCGAACTTCTTGTCCGCTTCAGCATTGGTTTCAGCATCACGGATCATCTGTTGAATTTCTTCATCAGACAGGCCGGAGTTGGCCTTGATGGTGATCTTCTGCTCTTTGCCGGTGGCCTTGTCTTTCGCGCCGACGTGCAGGATGCCGTTAGCGTCGATGTCGAAGGTCACTTCGATTTGTGGCACGCCACGTGGTGCTGGTGGAATCTCAGCCAGGTCGAACTTGCCCAGGGACTTGTTCTGTGCGGCTTGCTTACGCTCGCCCTGCAGCACGTGGATAGTCACGGCGCCCTGGTTGTCATCGGCAGTCGAGAACACCTGGGATTTCTTGGTAGGAATCGTGGTGTTTTTCTCGATCAGCGCAGTCATCACGCCGCCCATGGTTTCGATACCCAGGGTCAGCGGGCTTACGTCCAGCAGCAGCACGTCTTTCACGTCACCGGCCAGTACAGCACCCTGGATGGCAGCACCCATGGCAACGGCTTCGTCCGGGTTCACGTCTTTACGGGCTTCTTTGCCGAAGAACTCGGTGACCAGCTTCTGAACCAGCGGCATACGGGTCTGACCGCCCACCAGGATCACGTCGTTGATAGAGCCAACGTCGATACCGGAGTCTTTCAGCGCGATGCGGCAAGGTTCGATGGTGCGCTGAACCAGGTCTTCAACCAGTGCTTCGAGCTTGGAACGCGAGATCTTCACGTTCAAGTGCTTAGGACCGGTAGCGTCTGCAGTGATGTACGGCAGGTTCACGTCAGTCGACTGAGCGGAAGACAGCTCGATTTTGGCTTTTTCAGCGGCTTCTTTCAGGCGCTGCATGGCCAGCGGGTCACCCTTGAGGTTCATGCCGCTTTCTTTCTTGAATTCGTCAACGAGGTAGTCGATCAGACGAATGTCAAAGTCTTCACCACCCAGGAAGGTGTCACCGTTGGTGGCCAACACTTCGAACTGGTGCTCGCCGTCAACTTCTGCGATCTCGATCACGGAGACGTCGAACGTACCGCCACCCAGGTCGTAAACGATCACGGTGTGGTCGCCCTTGGCCTTGTCCATACCGTAAGCCAGCGCGGCTGCGGTTGGTTCGTTGATGATACGTTTTACATCCAGGCCCGCGATGCGGCCGGCGTCTTTGGTGGCCTGGCGCTGGCTGTCGTTGAAGTAGGCAGGAACGGTGATCACCGCTTCAGTCACTGCTTCACCGAGGTAGTCTTCGGCGGTCTTCTTCATCTTTTTCAAGATTTCAGCCGAGATTTGCGGCGGCGACATTTTCTGGCCGTTCACTTCAACCCAGGCGTCACCGTTGTCGGCCTTGGCGATTTTGTAAGGCACCATCTTGATGTCTTTCTGTACGACTTCTTCGTCGAACTTACGACCGATCAGACGCTTTACCGCGTACAGGGTGTTGTGCGGGTTGGTCACCGCCTGACGCTTGGCCGATTGACCGACGAGGATTTCACCGTCGTTGGCGTAAGCGATGATCGACGGAGTGGTACGTGCGCCTTCGGCGTTTTCAATAACTTTTGCAACGCCGTTTTCCAGCACGGAGACGCAGGAGTTGGTGGTCCCCAGGTCGATACCGATAATTTTGCCCATGATTTACTCTCCCGAAACTTGAATTTGGTTGCCGCAGCAGTTTTGGCTAACTGCGGTAGCACTTAAACGCTTGACTTATAAATGGGGGCCTTGCGGCGAATTTCAAGCCTGCTCATCAATAGAAGGCGCAACGGGTGCAGGAGCCTTGCTCACCACCACCATTGCCGGACGCATCAGGCGACCGTTGAGCTGGTAACCCTTCTGGAACACCTTGATCACGCTATTGGGTTCCAGGTCATGGCTTTCCTGCATGGCCATGGCTTGGTGATGTTCAGCATTGAACGGCTCGCCAGCTTGCGGATCGATAGCTTCCAACTGATAACGCTTCAGGGTGTCCTGGAACATTTTCAGGGTCAGCTCGATGCCTTCGCGCATTGGGCGGATGTTTTCATCGTCCGGGTTGGACAACTCAAGACCACGCTCCAGGCTGTCGATGATCGGCAGCAGGTCACCGGCGAATTTTTCCAGCGCGAACTTGTGAGCCTTCTCTACATCCTGCTCGGCACGGCGGCGGACGTTCTGCAGATCGGCGGCAACACGCAACGATTGATCCTGCGCAGCGGCCAATTGCTCTTCGAGCACTTGCACACGAGTCGCCAGCTCATCACCGGCAGCCGAATTGGCGTCTGGAGTTTGCGTATCCTGCGTCTGTTCGTCAGCCATAGATTTCTCCTTTCAAAATCATGCGCGAACTCAACTCGCGCTTCTGCTCCGGTATATGGGGCCACAATTTTCAGGTTCAAGGGCGCAGGCGTTACCAAAAGTCTTTCGATTGACCTGGATCATTTCCTTCATGCTCATTCCACATCGCGCTAAAAAAAATCGCTAATCAAGCAAATCGAGCTAAGCGGCAGGATTGTCAGGCCTGAACAAAACACTGTATAAATAACCAGACCTAAAGCCTGGGAGCGGCCGTCATGCTCGTGCACCTGTCTGTACATAACTACGCCATCGTTGAACATCTGGATCTTGAACTTGATCGCGGGATGAGCGTAATCACAGGCGAAACCGGCGCCGGCAAGTCGATCATGCTCGACGCCCTCGGCCTGACGCTTGGCGACCGCGCCGACAGTGGCGTGGTACGCCCTGGCTCCGACAAGGCTGACATCCTGGCCACCTTCGACCTGGCGGACATCCCCGAAGCCGAAGCATGGCTGGCCGAGCGCGACCTTAATAATGAAGGCCCCTGCATTCTGCGTCGGGTGATCACGGCCGAGGGGCGCTCACGCGGCTATATCAACGGCACGCCTTGCCCACTGGGAGACTTGAAAGCCCTGGGCGAGTTGCTGATCGATATCCACAGTCAGCACGAACACCAATCCCTGCTGAAAACCGATACCCACCGTCGCCTGCTCGATGAGTACGCCGGCGCCACCGATCTTTCCCGGCAAGTTCAACTGGCAGCCCAACGCTGGCGCCAGACACGCCAGGAACTGGAACGCCTTTCCAACTCCGGCGACGAACAACGCGCCCGCCACCAGTTGCTCAGCTATCAACTGGAAGAGCTCGAGAGTCTGGGCCTGGGTGAGACAGAGCTGGAGCAACTTGAGCAGGAACACAAGAACCTGACCAACGCCGAGACCCTGCTGGGCATCTGCCGCCAGGTGGTCGAACAATGTAGCGAGAGCGACTCCGGCAATGTGCTCAACGCACTGACCGCCAGCCTCAACCGCCTGTCCAGCGTGAACAATGCTTCCGGCTCACTGAGTGAAGCGACCACGCTGTTGACCAGCGCGCAGATCCAGGTTGAAGAGGCCGTGGGCGAACTCAATCGTTTCCTGGACCATTTCGACGCCGACCCAGCTCGCCTTCAGGAAATAGAAGAACGCCTGGACACTATTTATACCCTGGCTCGCAAGCATCGAATCCAGCCGACTGAAGTCGCAACCATGCAGCAGAAACTGCTGGATGAAATCGAAACACTCAACGCGAACGACGAATCCATCGAACGACTGGGCGAGGAGCTCGCTTCGTTTGCCCGTCATTATCAGGAAAAAGCCCGGGAGCTGAGCGCTCTGCGCCAGCAGGCAGCTACTAGCCTGGCAAGCGCCGTTGAGCTTGAAATCCAGCGCCTGGGCATGCCAGGCGGGCGCTTCACCATCGAGTTGCATCCCAACGCCAGTCAAGAATTGCAGCCCCATGGGCTGGAGCATGTCGAACTGCTGGTGAGTGCCAACCCCGGGCAACCGCTCAAGGCCCTGGCCAAAGTGGCCTCCGGCGGCGAACTCTCGCGGATCAGCCTGGCGATCCAAGTGATTACCGCTCAGACCTCACGCGTACCCACCCTGGTATTCGATGAAGTGGATGTGGGCATTGGCGGGCCGACCGCAGAAATTGTTGGCCAATTGCTGCGTCGCCTGGGGGATCGCGGCCAGGTGCTTACGGTGACCCACTTGCCGCAAGTGGCAGCCCAAGGGCATCAGCACCTGTTTGTGCATAAGGTACGCGGCAGTGACGCGACACACACAGCCGTCTCCAAGCTGAACAAGTCGGAACGGGTGGAAGAAGTGGCGCGGATGCTCGGCGGTATCGACTTGACCAAGGAGTCCTTGGCTCACGCGAAAAAAATGGTGGTGGCCGCGAAGGCTTGAAGTGAGACTTTTCCCTCTTATAGAAAGCACGAAGGCGACCCGAGGGTCGCCTTCAATCGTTTCGCAAAGCAAAACTGCGTCGATTTTTACTTTTTCTTACGGATGTACAACACGAGATTGTGGTCGACCAAATCGAACCCATGCTCCTCAGCAATCTTGTGCTGCAGCGCTTCGATTTCAGGGCTGGTGAACTCGATAACCTCATTGGTATCCAGGTCAACCATGTGGTCATGGTGACCACCGTCAGCCAATTCAAACACCGCATGACCGCCGTCGAAATTATGACGAACCACCAGCCCTGCGGCTTCAAACTGGGTCAGTACACGGTAGACCGTGGCCAGGCCGACGTCCTCGTTAGACTCCATCAGTGCCTTGTAAACATCTTCGGCACTCATGTGGCGCTGCTCAGCAGAATCGAGCATTTGTAGAATCTTGACTCGTGGCAGAGTCACTTTGAGACCGGCTTTGCGTAGTTCGCTATTTTCAACCATGGTTAGCTTTCTCGCGGATGCTGCTTCGCAGCTTCTCTTAATACGGGTATGATCGGCGTTTACGTTGTCCCAGCCAAGATAGTGGAAGTCGCCCACCGATGCAAAACACCAAGCTCTTGCTAACCAGTTTCACCTTTGTGGGACTGCTCGCACTCGCCGGTTGTTCATTCCCCGGGGTTTACAAAATCGACATCCAGCAGGGCAATGTCGTCACGCAGGACATGATAGACCAGTTACGCCCGGGAATGACCCGACGGCAAGTACGGTTTATCATGGGTAACCCCCTGCTGACCGACACTTTCCATGCCGATCGCTGGGATTATCTCTACAGCCTGCAGCCTGGTGGCGGTGAACGCCAGCAGGAGCGCGTCAGTGTCATCTTCAATGGCAATGACCAGCTCGTGAGCCTGTCCGGTGACTTCATGCCCGGCGTAAGCCGCGATGAAGCCTTGCTGGGCAAGGACAGCGGCACCAACGTGACCGCCCCTGCGCAGGAAGCCGAAAAGCCAAAATCCGAGGTACCGGCCAAGCCAGGTTCGTTGCTGGACACCATCCAGAAAGACATCGACAACGTGGAAACCGTGCCCGTCCCGACGCCCGAGCCTCTGGACACCAGCCCGCAATAATTTTGCGATCGATAAAAAGCCCGGCATGCCGGGCTTTTTGTTGCCTGCCATTTACATAGGCATCTACATAACCTTGGTGCGACGCTGAACCTGTGGGAGCTGGCTTGCCTGCGAAAGCGATCTGACAGTCAACCAGGATCTTGGATCAGATCGAGTACATATCCGTTAACGGGACCGTCCCTTCCACATTTGGATCGCGGGTATCAGGTAGATATGCGCTGGCTAACAGGGCATCATCGCAGGCAAGCCAGCTCCCACAGTTGGATCGCGGCGTTCCAGATAGCTAGGCTGCCATTTGGCAAGCTCAAGAATTCGTTTGCCTGGCCAATGCCGCCTTGGCCGCGCGCAACCTGCGCACCTCTTTAGGGTCGGCCAGCAAAGGCCGGTAGATCTCAATACGGTCGCCCGCTTGTACGAAACGCGCCCCGGCATCCACGACAACCTTGCCAAATATACCCAGCGGGCAATCAGCCAGATCAACATTAGGAAAATGCGCCGCCATTCCCGACGCCCGCACCGCCTCGCGCAAACTAGTGCCTTCAGCCACCTTTACCCCCAGCAACACCTGGCGATCCTCAGCGGCGAACACCACCTCAATCTCAACCATGCAGTTGCTTGGCGCGCTGACAGAACGCGTCCACCAGGGTATTGGCTGCCTGATTGAACAAAGGCCCTAAAGTCGCACGAACAATTGGCCCGGCATAATCAAACGAAAGATCCAGGCTGATCTTGCAGGCCTTGTCCGTCAACGCCTTGAACACCCACACACCGTGCAGTTGGGTGAACGGCCCTTCCTGCAGGTTCATTTCGATGGACTGGCCCGGCACCAGCACATTGCGCGTCACAAAATGCTGGCTGAGGCCGCCCTTGGCCACCCCCACACTGGCAACCATGTGCTCGTCACTGCTCTCCAGAACCTCGGCTGTCGAGCACCAAGGCAGAAACTCCGGGTAACGCGCCACGTCGTTGACCAGGTCATAGAGCGCCTGCGCCGGATAGGGCAACAGGGCCGAACGTTGAATATGCGTCGTCATGTGAGCGTTACTTCCACTGCTTAAGGCAAACATCGCGAAAGAACAGCCCAATCCGCGAGAGAAAAAAACCAAAGAACTGCCCGCATTGTCCGGGATTCGCCCAACTCGCTCAAGCACACAGGTTGACCGTAGCCGACACGCTCGCAACTCCCTATAATGCCGCCCCTATGGCTAAACAAAAGAAACACCCCACAGGGACCATCGCGCAAAATAAAAAAGCGCGACACGATTACTTCATCGAACATCGGTTCGAGGCTGGTCTGGTCCTGGCCGGCTGGGAAGTAAAAAGTCTGCGTGCCAGCAAACTGCAGCTGGTCGACAGCTATGTGCTGCTCAAGGATGGCGAGGCATGGCTGCTTGGCAGTCATATCACCCCGCTGACCACCGCGAGCACCCACGTGATTGCCGACCCGGTGCGTACGCGCAAGTTGTTGCTCAATGCCCGCGAACTCGAAAAGCTCGCCGCAGCCGTGCAGCAAAAAGGCTACGCGTGCATCTGCTTGTCCTGGTACTGGAGCAAGCACCTGGTCAAATGCGAGATCGCATTGGGCAAGGGCAAAAAGGAATACGACAAGCGCGACACCGAACGCGAGCGCGATTCCAATCGCGAGCTGCATCGCGCCGTGCGCAACAAAGGCAAGGAAGAGTAATCCTTGTGACGATGTAGCCCACGCGGGCTACATCCCTTTGCGCCGCTCCGCCCGAGCCACGCGCTGAACCTCCTGACGCACCTCCGCCAACACCTCCTGCACATACAGCAGATGTCGTGTCGAGACTTCGCGCGCCTGCTCGGCCCGCCCCTCGATGATGGCCAGGTACAAGTCCCGGTGCTGATTGATCAGCATGTCGCGGGTCTCAGTACGCTGCTGGTACATGCCACCAATATTCGTCACCACGTTACGCTTGAGCAGGTCGAACAGCCCGCGGATGGTGTGCAGCAACACGGCGTTATGACTGGCTTCGGCAATCGCCAAGTGAAACCTTGCATCCGCAGCGCCCTCCTCCACTCGGCTCACCTCGTCGGCTCGCGCATAGCAATCCTGCAACGCCTCAAACGCTGCGGTCAGGCGTTCACGGTCAACCTCAGTGGCGCGTAACGCCGCGTAGTAGGCACACGAAGCCTCCAGGGTCTGGCGAAACTCCAGCAGATCGCGCTGCGCTTCGGGATTGCTTTCCAACAAGTGCAACAGCGGATCGCTGAAGGTCGAACCCAGGGAGTCCACCACATAGTTGCCACCCCCCTGGCGACTGACCAGCAACCCCTTGGCCGCCAGCTTCTGAATCGCCTCACGCAACGATGGGCGCGACACACCAAAGCGCTCAGCCAACGCGCGCTCGGCCGGCAAGCGCTCGCCCGACTTCAGCGTGCCCTCGAGAATCATCCCCTCAAGCTGCTCGACAATATCGTCAGACAAACGGCGCTGACGCACCTGATCAAACCCCATAACTCACTCTCCACCATCCCGACCACTCGCCGGGGCCCCTATTCTGGCCTATCGACGTGCCGGCAGCACCTATCAGAACGCCTTCAATTTCGCCGATCAGAACACCCCGCCTCCCGACCTACGACCAAAGTTTCGCAGGCGGCAAATTGACACACCCCTGCCCAGGCTCTTAATCTAGCCCACAGCGATTGTAAATTGGTATTACCAATTACCCAAGCTCACCAAACAACAACAATCAGGGGCCACCCCATATGCAAACCTGGCAACAGCTTTACAGCCCACTCGGCAGCCTCGGCCTGTCCGCACTGGCCGCCGTCATTCCCATCGTATTCTTCTTCCTGGCGCTGGCCGTGTTCCGCCTCAAAGGCCATGTGGCCGGCAGCATCACCCTGGCCCTGTCGATCCTGGTCGCTATTTTCGCCTTCCAGATGCCAGTAGACATGGCGCTGGCTGCGGCCGGTTATGGTTTTGCCTACGGCCTGTGGCCCATCGCCTGGATCATCGTCGCGGCGGTATTCCTGTACAAATTGACGGTCAAGAGCGGTCAGTTCGAAATCATCCGCAGCTCCGTTTTGTCGATCACCGACGACCAGCGCTTGCAGGTGTTGTTGATCGGTTTTTGCTTTGGCGCCTTCCTGGAAGGTGCGGCCGGTTTCGGCGCGCCCGTGGCGATCACCGCCGCGCTGCTGGTGGGCCTGGGCTTCAACCCGCTGTACGCCGCCGGCTTGTGCCTGATTGCCAATACCGCGCCCGTGGCTTTCGGCGCATTGGGCATTCCGATCATCGTCGCCGGCCAGGTCACCGGTATTGATGCGTTCAAGATTGGCGCCATGACCGGCCGCCAACTGCCGCTGCTGTCGCTGTTCGTGCCGTTCTGGCTGGTGTTCATGATGGACGGCCTGCGCGGCGTTCGCGAAACCTGGCCGGCAGCCTTGGTGGCGGGCTTGAGCTTTGCCGTCACCCAATATTTCACCTCGAACTTCATTGGCCCGGAACTGCCGGACATTACCTCGGCACTCGCCAGCCTGATTGCCCTGACGCTGTTCCTGAAAGTCTGGCAACCCAAGCGCACCGCAGGCGCACAAATTGCCGGCGCCACCTCCAGCGTAGCGGTTACTTCCAGCGCCGGCGGCTTCGGTTTGCCACGCAACACCGTGGTTTCGCCCTACAGCCTGGGGCAAATTTTCAAGGCCTGGTCGCCATTCCTGATCCTCACCGTACTGGTGACCATCTGGACCCTCAAACCCTTCAAGGCCCTGTTCGCCGCGGGCGGTTCGATGTACGGCTGGGTGTTCAATTTTGCGATCCCGCACCTGGATCAACTGGTGGTTAAAGTCGCGCCCATCGTGACCAACCCGACCGCCATCCCGGCCGTATTCAAGCTGGACCCGATTTCGGCCACCGGCACTGCGATCTTCTTCTCGGCACTGGTCTCCATGCTGGTGTTGAAAATCGATGTCAAAACTGGTCTTACCACTTTAAAAGAGACCTTCTTTGAGCTGCGCTGGCCGATCCTGTCCATCGGCATGGTCCTCGCATTCGCCTTCGTCCCCAACTACTCCGGCATGTCCTCGACCATGGCCCTGGTTCTGGCCGGCACCGGTGCTGCCTTCCCTTTCTTCTCGCCATTCCTTGGCTGGCTGGGAGTTTTCCTGACAGGCTCCGATACCTCATCCAACGCCCTGTTCAGCTCACTACAAGCCACTACCGCTCACCAGATCGGCGTCAACGACACCCTGCTGGTAGCCGCGAACACCAGCGGTGGCGTGACCGGCAAAATGATCTCGCCGCAATCAATCGCCGTGGCCTGCGCCGCCACCGGCCTGGTGGGCAAGGAATCCGACCTGTTCCGCTTTACCCTCAAGCACAGCCTGTTTTTTGCCACCATCGTCGGGCTGATCACCTTGGCGCAGGCGTACTGGTTCACCGGTATGCTGGTGCACTGAGACCTGCACGTAATAGGGTAAGAATCGACGCCGGAGCATCCTTCCGGCGTCTGCTATTTCTGGAGGACCGATGAGCCTGCCTGCTGCTTTCCTGAGCGACGTCGCACAACTGATCCCGCAAGATCGCCGCTTCGACGATCCACTTTCCACCCTCGCCTTCGGCACCGACGCCAGCTTCTACCGACTGATCCCACAGTTGGTGATCCGAGTGGAGTCAGAAGACGAAGTGGTAACACTGCTGCAACTGGCCCAGCGCGACCGCGTACCGGTGACCTTCCGTGCCGCAGGCACCAGCCTCTCGGGCCAGGCCATCAGCGACTCGGTACTGATCGTGCTGGGTGATAACTGGAACCACCGCGAAATTCGCGGGCAAGGCACACAGATCCGCCTGCAACCCGGCGTCATCGGCGCCCAGGCCAATGCCTGGCTCGCACCGTTCGGGCGCAAGATCGGGCCGGACCCGGCATCCATCAATGCTTGCAAGATCGGCGGTATCGTCGCCAACAATGCCAGTGGCATGTGCTGCGGCACGGCGCAAAACACCTACCACACCCTGGCGGGCATCCGCTTGGTGCTGGCCGATGGCAGCCGCCTGGACACCGAAGATGCCGCCAGCGTGCAAGCCTTCCGCCAGTCACATGGCGCACTGCTTGAACGCCTGGCCCTGTTGGGTCGCGAAACACGGGCAAATACTGAGCTGGCGGCAAGGATCCGCCATAAATACCGACTGAAAAATACCACCGGCCTGTCACTCAATGCCTTGGTGGATTTCGATGACCCGCTGGATATCCTCAGCCACCTGCTAGTCGGCTCCGAGGGCACCCTGGGGTTTATCAGTGCGGTCACCTACGACACCGTGATTGATCACCCCAACAAAGCCTCGGCGCTGATCGTCTTCCCGGATGTCGAAACCTGCTGCAACGCAGTCACCGTGCTGAAAACCCAGCCAGTCTCCGCCGTTGAACTGCTGGACCGACGCAGCATGCGCTCGGTACAGGACAAACCGGGCATGCCTGCTTTCGTACAGCACCTATCGGAAAACGCCTGCGCCCTGCTGATCGAATCCCGCGCCGCTTCGCCAACGCTGCTGCACGAACAACTGACGCGCATCATGGCGTCCCTGGCGGCGTTTCCCGTGGAGCAACAAGTCGACTTCACCGAAGACCCACTGGAAAACGCACGCCTGTGGGCCATCCGCAAAGACACCTTCCCCGCCGTAGGCGCCGTACGCAAAACCGGCACCACCGTGATCATCGAAGACGTGACCTTCCCAGTCGAACAATTGGCGATTGGTGTGAATCGCTTGATCGCACTGTTCGACAAACATCACTACGACGAAGCCATCCTTTTCGGACATGCCCTGGAAGGCAATCTGCACTTTGTGTTCACTCAAGGCTTCAACAGCAGCGAAGAAGTCGCACGCTATCAAGCGTTCATGGACGACGTCGCGCAACTGGTGGCCGTGGAGTTCGGTGGCTCGCTGAAGGCCGAACACGGCACCGGCCGCAATATGGCGCCGTTCGTTGAACTGGAATGGGGCAGCGACGCCTATCAATTGATGTGGCAACTCAAGCGCCTGCTCGACCCTAACGGCATCCTCAACCCGGATGTGGTGCTCAGCGAAGACCCGCAGATCCACCTCAAGCACCTTAAGCCGTTGCCCGCCGCCGATGAGCTTGTGGATAAGTGCATCGAGTGTGGGTTCTGCGAGCCGGTGTGCCCGTCAAAAGGCCTGACCCTGAGCCCGCGCCAGCGCATCGTGATCTGGCGCGACATCCAGGCCAAAAAACGCGCAGGCGTGGGCACCACCGAACTGGAAGCGGCCTACCACTACCAGGGCATCGACACCTGCGCCGCCACTGGCTTATGCGCGCAACGTTGCCCTGTAGGCATCAATACCGGCGACCTGGTGAAAAAGCTGCGCAGCCGCGAGGCCGACCGTACGAAAACCGCCGACTGGCTCGCCAGCCATTTCGCCATCGCGCTGCAAGGTGCGCGCTTTACCCTGCACGTCGCCAACGGTGCGCGCATGCTGCTGGGCGCTCCACGGCTGGCCAAGCTCTCGAGCACGCTGACCAAGCTGTCCAAAGGGCAAATTCCGCAGTGGACAAACGCCATGCCACAGCCCGAAAAAGTCATCCGCTTCAGCCCCGCGGTGACGGACGCGCGCCCGCGTGTAGTGTACCTGGCCGCCTGCGTCTCCCGCGCCATGGGCCCGGCAGCCGGCGATAAAGAGCAAATGTCGCTGTACGACAAAACCCGCCAGTTGCTGGAAAAAGCCGGCTACCAGGTGGTCTTCCCCGATAACCAGGACAGCCTCTGCTGCGGCCAACCCTTCGCATCCAAAGGCTACGCCGAGCAGGCCGAACACAAGCGCCAGGAACTGATCGGCGCCCTGCTCCACGCCAGCCGCGGCGGCCTCGACCCGATCTACTGCGACACCAGCCCCTGCACCCTGCGCTTGGTGCAAGAGTTGGGAGAAACGCGCCTGGACCTCTACGACCCCGTGCGCTTTATCCGCACCCACCTGATGGACCGCCTCGACTTCACGCCCCAGGAAGCGCCCATCGCCGTGCACGTCACCTGTAGCACCCAACACCTGGGCGAGAGCCAGGCCCTGATCGAACTGGCACGCCGCTGCGCAAAAACCGTGGTAATCCCCGAAGGCATTCACTGCTGCGGCTTTGCCGGTGACAAAGGCTTCACCACGCCGGAGCTCAACGCCCACTCCCTGCGCTCGCTCAAGGACGCCGTGCAATATTGCAGCGAAGGCATCTCCACCAGCCGCACCTGCGAGATCGGCCTGAGCCAGCATGGCGGCATCGACTACCACGGCCTGGTCTACTTGGTAGACCGAGTCACCAGCGCCCGCGCCCATTGACCCGGCAAAAAAACCGAACCCTGACGCACCGGCGCAGTCATCTGCATAGGCCTCGACAAACGAGGCCCATCAGTGATGTCGCTGGCAGCGGTTGCACGCCAGCAGCGTCGAGCCCTTTTGCGCAAGGAGACACCCTATGAAGCGTTCCGCTCTTGTTGGCTTGTTCATGACCGCTGCGATGCTCGCCCCCCCCGCTTTCGCCGCCGGTGACAAAGACCTGTGCCAGATCAACCTGGACAAAATCAACAACGGTAAAGCCCTGCTCGCCACCGACACCAGCGGTAAAAGTGGCGAAATAGACACCGCCGTCTCCCAGGCCAAGGCCGCCCACGCCGCAGGTGATGACAAGAAGTGCATCGAAATCACCTCCAAGGCCCTGCAAGACCTGCAGAACAGCGAGAAAGGCGGCCAGTAAGCGATAGGGCCAACCTTCGGGTTGGCCTTCGCCAAGCTTTTGGCGTACACTGCACAGGCTTGTCACTCACTAAGAAACAACGAGTTACAAGCACGGGGCCGTTTAGGATTCGACGCCGGTCGCGAAACTTTAGGTGCATGCCGAGTTGGTAACAGAACTCGTAAATCCACTGTTGCAACTTCTTATAGTTGCCAATGACGAAAACTACGGCCAGGAATTCGCTCTCGCTGCGTAAGCAGCCTTAGCCCTGAGCTTCTGGTACCTTCGGGTCCAGCAATCACCAGGGGATGTCTGTAAACCCAAAGTGATTGTCATATAGAACAGAATCGCCGTGCAGTACGTTGTGGACGAAGCGGCTAAAACTTACACAACTCGCCCAAAGCACCCTGCCCTTCGGGTCGCTGAGGGTTAACTTAATAGAAACGGCTACGCATGTAGTACCGACAGCGGAGTACTGGCGGACGGGGGTTCAAATCCCCCCGGCTCCACCACTTCATCATCTAAAGACGTCCACGGACGTCTTTTTTTGTGCCTGAAATCCAGTAAATACGGGGATTTCAGCGCTTACGGGAGCTTTGGAGGGTTTCTGAGTTCCAGCTGCTTTGGTATCCCAGGTAGTATCCCGGACTAGCAAATGCTATTTTCAGGATACCAAAACGGTGCTGGAGGTAGCCCCATGCCTACTAACGCAACCCGCCTCTCCGATCGCCAGCTCAAGGCAGTCAAGGCAACTGGTAAAGACTTCGTCCTCAGCGACGGCGATGGCTTACAGCTTCGAGTACGCGCCAGCGGCTCGATGATGTGGAATTTCAATTACCGCGAGCCGTTGACCAGGAGCCGTATCAACTTAACGCAACTGCCACTTGTTCATTAGCACTTCCGCCATTTCCGAGTCCACCAAAGGCGGGGAATGGGGCCTCGCTTGGATGATAGCGCGTAGTTCATCAGGTGTAATGCAGTCGAATGTATATCCTACTTTTATACCACGGCCTTTTTCCAGCTCTCGCTTCATAGCCGCCACAACATTGAAACACCCCATGCAAATATGCCCTTGAGATTTCCAAGTTTGGCTATATAGGGTCGGCAAGTGAGTATGAAAGCTAATTTTTCCTTTTTTATAACTAACAACCTCATACTTAGAGCGCTCACAAACGGGGCATTTCCAACTATCCGCAAGTTCTGCCCACATCCGGGCACATCCCGGCAGCGACTCTATAATAACTAAGAAATTTTGGGGTGGCTTGTCTCCCGGACGCGACTCTTCCGTGCGCCATCGACTGTAGTTTGACGAGTGTTTAACAGTGCTTTTCGCCATTTCACGAACGAGCGCCTCGCCGCTAACTAACTCCAGTCCGTTATATCGCTGGAATCCATTGGACAGAGTAGGCACCGCCATTGCTTCGCCTTGATATCTTTCAAACCAATAGTCTTGTAGCACCGCTGCCTTTGCCACTTCGTATACGAGGTTCATTCGCGCAACGTAAGCGGGGCGAACGAGCCCCCAGAGTTCTAAAAATCTGGCTACATCTATGCTATGTGGAGCGTGCTCCCGGATGATGATGAAACGACGAATTTGCCCAATAGAGAATGACTGCCATTCGATCTTGCGCCCCGCATTCGAGATAATCTTCTTTGCAGCAGCATCTGCATTATTACAATCTTCGCAAATCAAAACTGGAGGGTAAGCTGAAAACGCAGGCGCCATCCGTTCAACAAGTGCTAAGCCGGTACTGGTGGGCTTGTCCGTACCACTCACAACAAACACCTTATTAAAGGCAGCTTTCAGTGCGTCAGCCATATGATCATGATGCTCGACTAATTTCGCTAAAATTTGCCTCTTACCACCAATTCTCGAAATTTCAAATTTGCCTCGATCGCAGCATGGGCACTTCCAGTCCTGTGCTGTTTCGACCCAATTTCTGTTCATCTCAAATAAATCAACTCCATGATGAGCTTGAATTTTTCGCGACAACGGCGATTCAACACCATCAAGCGAATCTATCGAGCCATCAGCGATCCCTTCAATTGCCAACCTCAGGGCAATCTCTCTTTTTTCTTGAATAATTTCCGGGGATAGCTCGTTCTGCTTGGCCCATACGGCCAAGGCATACTTAGGACTTTTTTGAATCAGCGTTTTCTTGTCCTCCGCAACTTCATCATGGTCCGTCACAAACGACTCCTGCCATCAATTATTTGAAATTCTTACACTCGTCTCGATGTCTGTACAACCTTCAATTGCGTTACAGGGTGTAATTTGACACACGCCCCTCGGGTCCAACTCAGAACCCCGCCCAAAAAGGCCGAAGAATAGAAACCTACCAGGCCACCAGTCCTGCTGGGAAAATCGTAGATGCCGTCTTCAATTTTTTGTATCGGACTGTTGCCGCATCAGGTATCCCGATCTCAGAGCCTTTTTATCTGCTGACACAAGCCATAATGGTGAGTCGTCCTGAACTGCCCCCCGAATGTTGGACACCTGACCCCCTCGGGAGGGTGTTCCATGACGAAATACAACCTAGCACTCAAGCAATCACTGATTGAAGAGTGTCTGTCTGCCAGTAGTGTTCATGAGGTGGCCCTCAAGCATGGCTTGAGTCCATCGCTGCTTCGTCGCTGGGTCAAGGGTTTTGAAAAGCACGGCGCCTCTGGCTTGATTGCCAAGTACAGCCATTACGATGCCCAGTTTAAATTGAAGGTTTTGCAGTGCATCAAACAAGACGGGCTGTCGGACCAACAGGCCTGTATACGGTTTGATATCCGTGGTCCAAGTAGTATCAGGCAGTGGCGAAAGCTGTACGATGAAGGCGGTGTAGAAGCACTACAACCGCATCGTCTTAAAGAGTCCAGCATGCCCCGCAAACCTTCCAGGCAACCCAAAGCAAGTCCTGCTCTTCCTGCGGACGCAGAACTGACCCCTGCACAAATGCTCGCAGAACTGGCTTATCTGCGCGCGGAGAATGCCTATCTAAAAAAGCTCGATGCCTTAATCCAAGCGGATCCCCTTACTGCGCAGCCAAAAAAACGCAGGCCGTCCAAGGATTGAGGCATGAGCATCCACTTGCTCTGTTGCTACGTGCTGCGGCACTTGCACGCAGCACCTTCTATTACCAAAGTAAAACACTGCTAACCGACAAGGATGCCGGCCTTAAAGATCGCATCCGCAGCGTCTATCACAGGCATAAGGGGCGTTACGGCTACCGCCGCATCGCCGCGACCCTTGGAAACAGTGGTGAGTTGATCAATCACAAAAAGGTGTATCGGCTGATGCAGATGATAGGCCTCAAGTCGCTGGTCAAAGTGAAGAAATATCGCTCT
>NZ_NKRF01000086.1:0-90464 GCF_003408955.1 Pseudomonas sp. GL93 | reverse complement strand
TACCGTTAGCGCGTATCGCCTTTTCGCTCATGAAAAATCAAAGCGAGTACCAATCAAAAGCGTTTTTTGGGGCTTCCCCCCAACCATAGAATCTCCCACATTGGCGGTATTCCAACCTGACTCAGCGCACGGCTTCGAAGAGTCCGGTAGCGCCCATTCCCCCGCCCACGCACATGGTGACGATCCCATAACGCAGGTTGCGTCGTTGCAGCTCGCGCACCAGGTGCCCCACCTGCCGCGAGCCGGTCATGCCGAACGGGTGCCCGATGGAAATCGAGCCGCCGTTGACATTGTATTTGGCATTATCGATCTCCAGGCGATTGCGCGCGTAAAGGCATTGGGAAGCAAAGGCCTCATTGAGTTCCCACAGGTCGATATCCGCCACCTGCAAGCCCTTGGCCTTGAGCAACTTGGGCACCGAGAACACCGGGCCAATGCCCATTTCATCCGGCTCGCAACCGGCCACGGTAAAGCCCCGGAAAAACGCCTTGGGCTTAAGCCCCAGTTCCAAGGCTTTCTCCAGGCTCATCACCAGGGTCATCGACGCACCGTCGGAAAGCTGCGAGGAGTTACCTGCCGTCACCGAGCCATCCTCGGCAAACACCGGTTTCAAGCCGCTGAGGCTGGCCAGGGTGGTGTCCGGGCGGTTGCAGTCATCCCGGTCGACCACGCCGTCCAGGATCTGCACCGCGCCAGTGTTCTTATCCTCGACCTTGTACTTGACCGCCATCGGCACGATTTCATCGTTGAACAAGCCATCAGCCTGGGCCTGGGCGGTGCGCTGCTGGCTTTGCAGCGCGTAAAGGTCCTGGTCTTCGCGACTGACGTGATAGCGCCGCGCAACGATTTCGGCGGTCTGGCCCATGGGGAAGTAAATGCCCGGAACCTGTTCTTTAAGCAGCGGGTTGATCAGGTTATCGGTGTTGACGCTTTTCATGGTCAGGCTGATGGACTCCACTCCACCGGCAACAATGATGTCGCTGCAGCCCGAAGCGATCTGGTTAGCGGCAATGGCAATCGCCTGCAAGCCCGACGAACAGAAACGGTTGAGGGTCATGCCCGCCGTACCGGTGCCCAGTTGCGAGAGCACCGCCACATTGCGCCCGATGTTATAGCCCTGGGCGCCTTCGTTGGAGCCGGCACCGACGATGCAGTCTTCCACCGTCGCCGGGTCGATACCGTTGCGGGCCAGCAGCGCATTGACACAATGGGCCGCCATGTCATCGGGACGGGTCTGGTTGAACTTGCCGCGAAAGGATTTGGCCAGGCCGGTTCGTACGCTGTCGACGATCACTACTTCACGCATGGGCTACCTCAATCTTGGGGGTGTGGATCGAGGATAGAGCTGGGCCGGGCCGACCGCGATGATCATTCACTGCGTGGATGCAAAAGCATGGACCCACTGTAGGAGCGAGCTTGCTCGCGAAAAACGTCAACGATAACGCGTGCTTCCTGACTAAACGCGGCGCCTATGAGTTTTTCGCGAGCAAGCTCGCTCCTACAGTGGGAGAGGGCAAGCCCCCTCAGGCTATTTCTTTTTCTTCTTGTCGTGCTTGTCGCTTTTATCAAATGCCTCTTCCAGCGCACGGTTGATGGTGCGCAGCACCTTGACCCGTGCCCAGCGCTTGTCGTTGGCTTCCACCAGGGTCCAGGGCGCCACCTCGGTGCTGGTGCGGTCAACCATGTCGCCCACTGCCGCGCGGTAGTCGTCCCACTTGTCGCGATTGCGCCAGTCGTCTTCGGTGATCTTGAAGCGTTTGAAGGGGATTTCTTCACGGGCCTGGAAGCGCTCCAGCTGCGTCTCCTTGTCGATGGCCAGCCAGAACTTGACCACAATCACCCCGGCATCGCGCAGTTGCTCTTCGAAGTCATTGATCTCGCCATAGGCGCGCATCCAGTCCGCGGGGGTACAGAAGCCTTCGATGCGCTCCACCAGCACGCGGCCGTACCAAGAGCGGTCAAACACGGTGAACATGCCGCGCGCCGGGATCTTCTGCCAGAACCGCCATAGATAAGGCTGGGCCCGTTCGTCTTCGCTCGGCGCGGCAATCGGCACGATGTGGTACTGACGCGGGTCGAGTGCGGCTGCCACCCGACGGATCGCCCCACCCTTGCCCGCCGCGTCGTTGCCCTCGAACACGCTCACCAGGGCGTGCTTGCGCATGCGTTTGTCACGCATCAGGCCAGAGAAGCGTGCCTGTTCGGTAATCAGTTGTTCTTCGTAATCGTCCTTGTCCAGGCGCAGGGTCATGTCGAGGCTGTCGAGCAGGCTCTTGCGGTCCACCGAGGCAAGCAACGGCGCCGGGTTCATGCCGCTGGCCTTGACCTTGGCCTGCTTCAAGGCACTTTGCAGCCCATCCAGCAGGATCTTACCCACGGTCAGCCCACGGTAATGGGGGTCGACGCCTTCGATCACATGCCACGGCGCGTAATCGCGGCTGGTGCGGCGCAGCACACGCTCACCAAAATGCACGAACTTGTCGTAGGTCTTGGACTGCTGCCAGTCCAATGGGCTGATGCGCCAGCTGTGCAGCGGGTCGTCGGCCAGGGCCTTGAGGCGCGCCTTCATCTGTTTTTTGGACAGGTGGAACCAGAACTTGAAGATCAGCGCACCTTCATCACACAGCATCTTTTCCAGGCGTTCGGCGCCAGCGATGGCCTGGTCCAGCCGCGCATCCTTGATCTGCCCATGCACGCGGCCTTGCAGCATCTGGCTGTACCAGTTGCCGAAGAAAATGCCCATGCGGCCCTTGGCCGGCAGTTGCCGCCAGTAGCGCCAGGCCGGTGGGCGCGCCAGTTCTTCGTCGGTTTGCTGGTCGAAAGTGCGCACTTCGATCAGGCGCGGGTCCATCCATTCATTGAGCAGCTTGACGGTTTCACCCTTGCCCGCGCCCTCGATGCCGTTGATCAGGATGATCACCGGGAAGCGCTTCTGCTGTTGCAGCTCGTACTGAACTTCCAGCAAGGCTTCACGCAGGGCCGGCACTTCGGCGTCGTAGGTGTCTTTGTCGATGGCGTGACCGATTTCGGCGGATTCGAACATGGGCAGCTCCGTTTCAAGATGGCTCAAGACTAGCGGATTGGCAGCCACGGCAGGCAAGGAATTTCAACCGGCTTGCCGTGGATCAATCTGCGGGTTGGGTGGTCAATGGCCGGGAACCTGGCAAATGCCCAAGTCTTGATGCCTCAAGATCTGCTGCGTCAGGCGCTCTATCACTGCGGTGACTGCCTGTCGGCGCGGCGCGCGCAGGGCTTCCATTTGTTTGAAGTACTCGCCGTCGGTAAGGTTCTGACTGCTTTCAAAAAGCGTTTGCTGCTGCGCATCAAAAGGCGCGGTAGCCGTCAGGAATGCAGCGGGGAATTGCCGTTTGAGATGGGTTCTCCAGAAAGCCAACTGGGTAATAAAGCGCAAGAATGCCGGGGAAAGCTCTGCCGTGCGAACCTGCGAATGCGCGAGCTCCAAACCCTCACGGGTCACCCCGGCAAAGGAGCCATATTGCATTTGTTTGGGCTGCCCCGGCAGTTGCAGGTCTTTGGCCAACCCGACTCGAAATGCCAGGCTGACTTCCAGCGGGTCCGTGGAGGCGTTTTCGACAGCGTAGGTCGCGGCGATTTTCTCCAGTTCGCTGAGGCGGAACAAACCTCGGCTCAAGTCCAACAGCGCCCCGGAGTTGCCCTGCGCACGACCGGCCTGCTGCGTGGCCTTCTCGACCTCTTTCATGACCTCCATCTGGCTGAACATCTGCGCAGCACCATCTGCACAGTTAGTCGGATGAGCCGCCAGTTCAAAGACCTGCTCGCGCAGCCCGACACTGTCGTGGGTCGCCTGCAATACGTCCCAGACCCGCTGCGTCATATCCTCGTGCACATGACGGCTGTCGGCGGTACCGGACAACTCGGCCAGCAACAAAAACAACGCGCTCGATTCCGGGTCGTCCCGCAGGTTGGCCCACACCGTGCGCTTGTGGGCAGCGCGAACGGATACCTCTTCCGGCAACCACAGCGCCCGCGCCTTCAGTTCGGTCATGCGGGGCTCATCGTCGTCGACATACCCCATGCCAATGCCGACTTCGGCGCGATAGCGTTCGAGCTCGGTTACCGTCGTCTCGGACAGCGGGTTGCCCCCCAGATCAATCGACTGACTGAAACTGCGTGGCACCGTGAACAACCACTCAGGTAACACGGTGATCAAGTTATCGCGCAGATCCACCTGCTCCAGGTTGGCCAACCGCCCGAGCCCCGCAGGCAGATCGACGAGTTTGCTGTCTTGCAATAGCAGGGTGTGCAAGTCACGCATATTGCTGACATCTATCAACTTACCCAAAGGGTTGTGACTCAGGTCCAGTAGACGCAAGGTATTCAGGTCGGCCAGTTTCAGGCGGGTGTAATCCGTCAGCGCAAGACGGTTACGGGGCATCGACAAACTTTCAAGATCAAGCATTCGCGAGAATATTTCTGGCAAACGGGTCAGGCGGTTACGTCCCAGCTCCAGATGCCGAACCCCTTTAAAACACTTCAAGAAATACACCACGTCGTCACCCAACCGCATGTTCTTGAGTGAGACCTGCCGAACGTGATCAAAACGAACTTCGGCGGGCAGTGACGGCAGCGACCCAACCCGCATGCCATTCAGGTTCAGACTGGCAACCGACGCATGGTGCTCATCCAGGGTAAAGCTCTGATGTCGCCAGCAGGCCTCAATGCGTTGCGCCACTTGCTCGCGGCTATTGCGGATGTCGCTCAGGCCTGGCTGCTTATCCATGCCCTGGATATCACTCTTCCACAGTTTGAGCAGCGCACGCAGATGCGTAAGCTCTGCCTGCAAACGCTTGACCGCCCGGGCCCTGGAAAGATGGTCAGCCCCCAATTTCATCAGCAGCGAAGACACTTGCGCATCGCTGAACAACGGATACAATTGCTTCACCTTGCGTACCAACTCCGATGGATGCGCCAGTGGCCCGGTCGGCGAATCAGCCATTTCGCAGGGAACCGCCTCCAGCAGGTGCTCGCAGCCCCTGCTGGAGAAAGCCTCGCCAGCCAGTTCCCGTTCTCCCTGCGCCTGCTTGGCACTCATATATCGCAGGCGCCAGAGGTTACTGGCGTCTTTGAGGGGTAGTCCCATTGCCACGCGCTGAGTGTCCGTCAATGCTGAGTCGATCGCCTCGAACAAACCGTCCGGCCCGGAATAAGGCCCGCCCAGACTCAGGCCGTTGTCATCGAACGCTTCAAACCCGGCGCTCGAGCTGACCAGTACTCGCCGCACATCAGCGTCTTTGAACGCACCCACTGCCAATAAGTCGCCCTGTGGCGAATCCTGGCGCAACTCCAGGCGCACCGCCCTGCCCCACCCCGCCAGATGGGGCATTGACCGAACGGCAACGCGCGCGGTGTCCAGGCTGGCCAGCTCTGGCTGCTCAAACCCCATCAAGGCACGATCCAGGCGTTGCTCGCCAAGGGCACGCTGCGCTGACTCGGCCAATGCCATGGGAATACGTTGATTATCGCGCAGGGACTCACGCTGTACGGTTGAGGTGCGGGCCATCAATTCGCGTATCAGCGTGCAAGGCATTTGCCCATAGGTGCGCCTGAGCAACGCCCCTTCGGACGGTGCCGGCCCGTCATAGGCCTGATAAAGCTGTTCAAACAATGGCCTGCGATCCATCTTGAGGTGCGCGAGCAACTGACGCCCGAGCACCGCGTGCTCCTGATTGGCGGGAACCTCTTCTCCCAGCAGACCGATCTTTTGTTGCTCATCCAGCCCGGACAAGAGCACCTCAAACACTTTGCCCTCACGCAGCATCTGCTCGGTGAGCGCCAGGCGCAGGCCGACGTTGTCGAAAGGCCCGCTGGACGGATAGCGTGCCTTGATGCTGCGCTGTGCATCCAGCACCTCAAAATAGCGGCCTGCGGGCCAGCCTTGCAGCAGGGGCAAGGCATGCATCTGCAGGGTCGAATCTTCGACGCTCGGGAAAGCCGCGCTTTCCAACTGCCAGATCAAATCACGAATGGACTGGTCCAGCCTGAAGCGTTCGTACAAATCGCGAAAGCGTGCCGGAAAGGGCAAACACTCCTGGGCCTGATAGGTCCCCCAATCATGGGGCATATTCATGATGGCCTTGATCTGTACCAGTTTCCTGGGATGCAGCGAAACACCAGGGCCCGCTGGCTGCAGCCGTGAAAAGAGATACTCCTGATCTTCCCACTCGTGCGGCCTTTCGAACTCAAAACGCCAACGGCCTTCACCGTTATGCACAAGCTCAGGGCGATAAGCCGTGGGTCGCAGCGGATGGATGGCCCGCCATCGATCCCGTTTGGCGTCAAATGCAACCCGGTGCACGCAATCATTGACCTTGACGTAGGAATGGCCACCCACCTTGTAGATGCCCGAAGCGTCCGCGGTTTCGTCGTCGCCAACGCTGCGGTCATGGATGTATCGCGTGGCATCCGGGCGCCACAGCCGCAGGTTGCCATGAGTGGGGCGTACCACCTCAAATTTGCGGAAAAAACTGCCCAGGCTCAGACCACTGCGTTTGAGCGCCGAACCTACTACTTGGGTGCCCGCAGCGAACAGCACCATTGATGTGATGTTTTGCGCCACCGCCGTCAACTGCTCGAACGCCTCTTCGTGCTGCCCACGACGCCAGTCCTCGATGCCCTCATAGAGCTCACCGAGCATCTGCCCCACCGCCACTGCGGTCATCAATAACCCCAACTCCGGAATGACAAAGCCGGCGAGGTTGAGCAGCGTCAACCCGGCGTCCTGATATGCCTGCAAGCGCTGGTCGCGGGCCGCCTCGTCCACATCGGCCACCGGCACCGCCAAGGCCCGCGCGTCGGCCTGCAGCTTGCCCACGTAAGTCTCGAAAAAATGCCGCGCCAGGCTGACCCCGATCAGGTTGGCCTCCAGCATCCCCATGTCATTGGTTCGATCGAAACGGCTGAAAAAACCGACCCGGTCACCCTGGCTCAGGTAACGGCTGAAGAAGGTGCGATACGCAGCCACTTTGAGTTTGCCCTTGAGGTAAACCTGAAAGTCTTCAAACGAGGCGTACTCGAACAACGGTCGCTCCGGCTCGTTGGGCATATACACCACACAGGGCTCTTGCGGGTATTGCGCAATCGAGCGGCCAGACAACACCAGGATGCTCCAAAGGCAGGCTCCCTGTGTATTGAGCCCTTGCCAAATGACCGGTCGCCCTTGAAACACCAGCCCTGCAGCCTGGGCCTGTGAGGGGGTCAGTTTGCGCTCCATCAAGGTGCACAGCGTCTGGTAAGTACCTTGGGAAATATCCCCTCGCATACAGGCAATATGGGCGTCGACTTTTACATCCAGGATTTTCATCCGGCCGATATCGGTGGCGACATGATTGAGGTAGGGCTTATCCCCTGTCGGGTCACTCTGCAGTTGGAACACATCACTGATGTGCTGCTGGTACAAGCGGCCAAGGTCCAGGTCACGGCAGCCCTGGGCAAACTCAACGGGCGTCAGGTCAATGGCCTCATGCATGGCGGCCCCTGACTGCAACAGCGACCCCTCTGGATAGTGTTGTGCCCGGACTTCATCCTCTGAAAAATTCTGCATCGCCACATGCAGCAGGCTGTCCTGCACCAACCTCACCGTTTTTACATACTTCAATGGCACGACTTCTTTCTCATATTCGTTTACAGCCCGAATAAAAAGATCCTTCCAGGGATCCACAGCCAGTTGCCATCGTGTCAGGCAGTAATGCTTGAGCCGCTCACTGCAAAACTCATCCAGCCCCTGCAACGGCTTCAATCGCTCAGCGACGGCGGCCTGGGCTGCTGCAACCTGTGTCGCATCGTTGGTCAATGCATCCAGTACGCCAGGAGGTGCGTTGACCATCCATCCCGGCAGTTGCTTTTGCAGCACCTGGGCCTTGTCCAGATCGCCAGTTATTTCCAGCAAGGCCGCTTGCAGCTGGCGCTGGGTCAACTGGTTCAGCTTGTTGTTCAAATCATCCTGGATTCGCATCAGCAATGTCCTTGATTGCCTATTAACCAGGGAATGACGATACCGCAGCACCCAGTACAGGATTAACGCTGATTGTTGATGGGTTGGAAGGTGCGTGCAGCAGTCTTTTCCATGCAAAAACTACAGGCCTACCACCCTGATCAGCCCTCTGCCTCGTGATCGGCTAGAATGGCCGCCTTGCCTTTGCCCGCTTTCATTTTATGAGCCGCCATGAACCCCATCACCCATGCCCAGCTCGACTGGGATGATCAAGGCCGCCCGCATTCGCGGGTATTCGACGACGTGTATTTTTCCGACCAGTCAGGCCTTGAAGAAACCCGCTACGTGTTCCTGGAGCAGAACCGCTTGCAGGAACGCTTCGCCGCCTTGCCAACAGGTGGGCGCCTGGTGATTGGCGAGACCGGCTTCGGCACCGGTTTGAACTTCCTCTGCGCCTGGCAGTTGTTCGAACAGCACGCAGTCGCCGGTGCGCGACTGCACTTTGTCAGCGTGGAAAAATACCCGCTGAGCCATGCGGACCTGCAACGCGCACTCGCCCTCTGGCCCGAACTGCACCCCTTGGCCGAGCAACTGCTGGGGCAATACATTGCCATCCACCAGGGTTTCCAGCGCCTGGTATTGGACAATGGCCGCGTGACCCTGACCCTGTTGATCGGCGACGCGCTGGAACAGTTGCCACAACTGGATGCCCAGGTCGATGCCTGGTTTCTCGACGGGTTCGCCCCGGCGAAAAACCCCGACATGTGGACCGCCGAGCTGTTCGCCCAACTGGCGCGCCTGGCGGCACTGGGCTCGACCATCAGCACCTTCACCAGCACCGGCTGGGTAAGGCGGTTGATCAATGCCGCAGGGTTCAAAATGAAACGCACGCCCGGTATCGGGCATAAGTGGGAGATCCTGCGTGGGGAGTTTGTCGGTTGGCCCACCGACTCACCCGCGCCGCCCCCACGTAAACCCTGGTTCACCCGGCCACCCGCCATCGAGGGTGAACGTCACGCCCTGGTCATCGGCGGTGGCCTGGCCGGTTGCGCGACCGCCGCCAGCCTAGCCGCCCGGGGTTGGCGTGTCAGCCTGCTGGAGCGCCACGCCGGCCTGGCACAGGAAGCTTCGGGCAACCCACAGGGTGTGTTGTACCTCAAGCTTTCGGCCCATGGCACAGCCTTGTCCCAGCTGATACTCAGCGGTTTTGGCCACACCCGACGCCTGCTGGAACACTTGCACCGAGGTGTCGATTGGGACGGCTGTGGCGTGTTGCAACTGGCGTTTGATGCCAAAGAAAGCCAGCGGCAGGCCCAATTGGCAAACGCCTTTGCTCCGGACCTGCTGCAGCTGCTGGACCGCGAGCAGGCGCAGCAAAAGGCGGGAATCGAACTGGCCCACGGCGGGGTGTTTTTTCCACAGGGCGGTTGGGTGCATCCACCCGCGCTGTGCCAGTGGCAGGCGAAACATCCACTGATTGAAGTGCTCACCCACCACGAGGCACTGGAACTGCACCGGCTCGACGACCAATGGCAAGCCCGCGCCGGTGACCGCGTACTGGCCAGCGCCGGTGTCGTGGTGCTCGCCGGGGCTGCAGAGATCAAGCGTTTCCCCTTCAGTGCTGACATACCGCTCAAGCGCATCCGTGGGCAGATCACTCGGCTGGCGCAAACCTGCGCGAGTAAAGCGCTGGCCACGGTGGTCTGTGCCGAGGGCTACGTCGCGCCGGCCCGGCTTGGCGAACACACCCTGGGCGCCAGTTTTGACTTCAACAATCAAGACCTCACGCCCACGCCCGCCGAACACAGCGGCAACCTGCAGATGCTGCGCGAGATGTCTACCGACCTGCTGCAGCGCCTGGGTGCCGACCGCCTGGCGGCCGAACACCTGGAAGGCCGTGCCGCGTTTCGCTGTACCAGCCCCGACTACCTGCCCATCGTTGGGCCACTGGCCGACCATGCAGCGTTTCAGCAGGCTTATGCGGTACTGGGCAAAGACGCCCGGCAAGTGCCGCAAACGCCCTGCCCGTGGTTGCCGGGGTTGTTTCTGAATAGCGGCCATGGCTCGCGTGGATTGATCACTGCGCCGTTGTGCGGCGAACTTCTGGCTGCGTGGCTGAGTGATGAGCCCCTGCCCGTGCCCACCAGCGTGGCCGAGGCTTGCCACCCCAATCGATTTGCCCTGCGCGCGCTGGTGCGAGGCCAGGCCGCTGCACAAAAAAAGCCGGATTAAAGGCAAGGCGGCTATCTGCCTTATAACTTATCGGTCTAAAACTCCACGCATAGCACTGGGTCAGTTTCTGGGTACGCGCCCGTTTGGGCGTATTGAGTGTTGACCCCTCCCCAACGGAAAAACCGGTAAGGAACTTATGTGTGGACTAGCTGGCGAGTTACGCTTTGATCATCAACCTGCCGACCTGGCAGCCGTAGAACGCATCACCCATCACCTCGCCCCCCGAGGCCCCGACGCCTGGGGTTTTCATGCCCAAGGACCGATTGCCCTGGGCCACCGCCGCCTGAAGATCATGGACCTGTCGGACGGCTCCGCCCAGCCGATGGTCGACGCCCACCTGGGGCTGTCCCTGGCCTTCAATGGCGCCATCTATAACTTCCCGGAGCTGCGTCAAGAATTGGAAGCCCTGGGTTACGCGTTCTATTCCGGCGGCGACACCGAAGTGTTGCTCAAGGGTTATCACGCCTGGGGCGAAGCGCTGCTGCCCAAGCTCAACGGCATGTTCGCCTTTGCCATTTGGGAGCGTGATGCGCAGCGCCTGTTCATCGCCCGCGACCGTCTCGGCGTGAAGCCTCTGTACCTGTCGCGCACCGGCCAACGCCTGCGCTTTGCCTCGGCGTTACCCGCGTTGCTCAAGGGCGGCGACATCAACCCGATCCTCGATCCGGTGGCGCTCAACCATTACCTGAATTTCCACGCCGTGGTGCCCGCGCCGCGCACGCTGCTGGCGGGTATTGAAAAACTGCCGCCCGCCAGCTGGATGCGCATCGACGCCAGCGGCAAGACCGAACAGAAAACCTGGTGGACCCTGCCCTACGGGCCCCATGAGGACGAAAAACACCTGGCCCTGGAAGACTGGACCGACCGCGTGCTCGACAGCACCCGCGAAGCCGTGGCCATCCGCCAACGTGCGGCGGTGGATGTGGGTGTGCTGCTGTCTGGCGGCGTCGATTCGAGCATGCTCGTCGGCCTGCTGCGCGAAGTGGGCGTGGAGGATTTGTCGACCTTCTCCATCGGCTTTGAAGACGCCGGCGGCGAACGTGGCGATGAGTTCCAGTACTCAGACCTGATCGCCAAACACTACGGCACCCATCACCACCAACTGCGCATCGCCGAAAGCGAGATCATCGAGCAACTGCCGGCAGCCTTCCGCGCCATGAGCGAACCGATGGTCAGCCATGACTGCATTGCCTTCTACCTGCTGTCGCGGGAAGTGGCCAAGCATTGCAAAGTGGTGCAGAGCGGCCAGGGCGCCGACGAGTTGTTCGCCGGTTACCACTGGTACCCGCAAGTGGACGGTGCCAGCGACCCGTATGCGGCCTATCGCGAGGCGTTTTTCGACCGCAGCTACGATGACTATGCGGCGACCGTCACGCCCAAATGGCTGACCGCCAACGACGCTGCCGGCGACTTCGTGCGCGAGCATTTCGCGATGCCTGGCGCCGACGCGGCGGTGGACAAGGCCCTGCGCCTAGACAGCACGGTGATGCTGGTAGACGACCCGGTCAAACGCGTGGACAACATGACCATGGCCTGGGGCCTGGAGGCGCGCACGCCGTTCCTCGACTACCGCCTGGTAGAGCTGTCGGCCCGTGTGCCGGCCCAGTTCAAGCTGCCCGACGGCGGCAAACAGGTGCTCAAGGAAGCGGCGCGCCGGGTGATCCCCAGCGAAGTCATCGACCGCAAGAAAGGCTACTTCCCCGTGCCCGGCCTCAAGCACCTGCAGGGCGATACCTTGAATTGGGTGCGCGAGTTGCTGCTGGACCCGAGCCAGGACCGCGGGCTGTTCAACCCGGCCATGCTCGACCGCCTGCTCACCGACCCTCAAGGCCAACTGACCCCACTGCGCGGCTCCAAGCTGTGGCAATTGGCGGCGCTGAACCTGTGGCTCAGCGAACAAGGAATCTGATCCATGAAACCGAATGCCGCGGCTTATAGCCAACGCTTACTCAAGGGCCAGGCGCCGACCTATGAGCGCCTGCAAGCGCGCCTGGCCGAAGATGGCAGCGCACTGGCCGCCGACCCGATTGCCGTGCATTGCGGCTGGGGCCGGTTGTTGATCGGCCACACCTTTCCCGACCCGGCAAGCCTGGCTCAGGAACTGCTCAACGAACAGCCCGGCGAGCGCGATATCGCACTGTACGTGGCCGCGCCCCAGCAAATCCTGGGCATTGACCCGCAGCAACTGTTTCTCGACCCGTCCGACACCCTGCGCCTGTGGTTCACCGACTACCGCCCGGCCACGCGGGTGTTTCGCGGCTTTCGCATTCGCCGGGTGCAGAGCGAGGCCGACTGGCAAGCGGTCAACCACTTGTACCAGGGCCGCGGGATGCTGCCCGTCGACCCGGAGCGCCTTACCCCACGTCATCAAGGCGGCCCGGTGTACTGGCTGGCCGAAGATGAAGACAGCGGCGCGGTGATTGGCAGCGTGATGGGCCTCAACCATCACAAAGCCTTCCACGACCCGGAGAACGGTTGCAGCCTCTGGTGCCTGGCCGTCGACCCGCAATGCACGCGCCCTGGCGTCGGTGAAGTGTTGGTGCGCCACTTGGTGGAGCACTTCATGAGCCGAGGCTTGAGCTACCTGGACTTGTCGGTGTTGCACGATAACCGCCAGGCCAAGAGCCTTTACGCCAAGCTGGGCTTTCGGGCGTTGACCACCTTTGCGATCAAGCGCAAGAACGGCATCAATCAACCGCTGTTTCTGGGCCCGGGACCCCAGGCGGAGTTCAACCCTTACGCGCGCATCATTGTCGAAGAAGCCCACCGCCGCGGCATTGATGTGCAAGTAGACGATGCCGATGCGGGCCTGTTCACCCTTAGCCACGGCGGGCGCCGCGTGCGTTGCCGTGAGTCCCTGAGCGACCTGACCAGTGCCATCAGCATGACTCTGTGCCAGGACAAGAGCCTGACCCACAAGGTGCTCAAGGCTGCGGGCCTGCATGTGCCGGTGCAACAGTTGGCGGGCAGTGCCGATGACAACCTGGAGTTTCTCGACGAACACCAGCGCATCGTGGTCAAGCCGCTGGACGGCGAGCAAGGCCATGGCGTCGCCGTGGATCTGCGCAGCATCGAAGAGGTGCAGCAGGCGGTTGAAGCGGCGCGCCAGTTCGACAGCCGCGTGTTGCTGGAAAGTTTCCACGAAGGCCTGGACCTGCGCATTCTGGTGGTCGGTTTTGAAGTGGTCGCGGCGGCGATTCGTCGCCCCGCCGAAGTGATCGGCGACGGCCAACATTCGATTCGCGCGTTGATCCAGGCGCAAAGCCGTCGCCGCCAGGCGGCCACCGACGGCGAGAGCAAAATCCCGCTGGATGCAGAAACCGAGCGCACCCTCAAAGCCGCAGGTTACGACTACAACAGCACCCTGCCCCGTGGCGTGCAACTGGCCGTGCGACGCACCGCCAACCTGCACACCGGGGGTTGCCTGGAAGATGTCACGGCGATCCTGCACCCCACGCTGGTGGACGCGGCCGTGCGTGCGGCCCGTGCCCTGGATATTCCCATGGTCGGCCTGGACCTGATGGTGCCTGCGGCCGACCAGCCAGAGTATGTGTTTATCGAAGCCAACGAACGGGCCGGCCTGGCCAACCATGAACCGCAACCCACGGCTGAGAAGTTTGTGGATTTGTTGTTTCCACACAGTCAGCCGGCTACCTGACTACCGAGCGTTCCCACGCTCCGCGTGGGAATGCAGCCTGTGACGCTCTGCGTCACCACAGCGGACGCAAAGCGTCCCTTGAGGCATTCCCACGCAGAGCGTGGGAACGATCGCCCTCAACTCATCAGGAGTTTCCATGACCCGAACCATTCCCGAACCCGATCTCGCGTACCTGCAAAAAGTGTTGCTGGAAATGCTCGCCATTCCCAGCCCCACCGGTTTTACCGACACCATCGTGCGCTACGTCGCCGAGCGCCTGGAAGAACTCGGCATCCCGTTTGAAATGACCCGGCGCGGCACCATTCGCGCCACCCTCAAGGGCCAGAAAAACAGCCCTGACCGCGCCGTCTCCGCGCACCTGGACACCATCGGCGCCGCCGTTCGCGCGATCAAGGACAACGGGCGCCTGACCCTGGCGCCGGTGGGCTGCTGGTCGAGCCGCTTTGCCGAGGGCAGCCGCGTCAGCCTGTTCACCGACAACGGCGTGATTCGCGGCAGCGTATTGCCGTTGATGGCCTCCGGGCACGCATTCAACACCGCCGTGGATGAAATGCCGGTGAGCTGGGACCATGTCGAGCTGCGCCTGGACGCCTACTGCGCCACGCGTGCCGATTGCGATTCCCTGGGAATCAGTGTGGGTGACTACGTGGCTTTCGACCCACTGCCCGAGTTCACCGAGAGCGGGCATATCAGCGCTCGCCACCTGGACGACAAGGCCGGGGTCGCCGCCCTGCTCGCTGCGCTAAAGGCCATCGTCGACAGTGGTCAGCCCCTGCTGATCGACTGCCACCCGCTGTTCACCATCACCGAAGAAACTGGCAGCGGTGCAGCGGCCGCGCTGCCCTGGGATGTGAGTGAGTTTGTCGGCATCGATATCGCCCCGGTCGCTCCCGGCCAGCAGTCCAGCGAACATGCGGTGAGCGTGGCCATGCAGGACTCTGGCGGGCCCTATGACTATCACCTGTCCCGCCACTTGCTGCGCCTGGCGTCGGACAACGACCTGCCGGTACGCCGCGATCTGTTCCGCTATTACTTCAGCGATGCGCACTCGGCGGTCACCGCCGGCCATGATATTCGCACCGCGCTGCTGGCCTTCGGTTGTGACGCCACCCATGGCTACGAGCGTACCCATATCGACAGCCTCGCCGCCCTGAGCCGCTTGTTGGGCGCCTATATCCTCAGCCCGCCGGTGTTTGCCAGCGATGCGCAACCGGCCCAGGGTTCACTGGATAGGTTCAGTCATCAGATCGAGCATGAAACGCAAATGGAGAGCGACACCCGCGTGCCGTCGGTGGACAGCCTGGTCGGCCAGAGGTCCTGACGCGGGGTGAGTGGATACTGGCAACAAAGGTCCCGGCACAGTAGCATCGCCGGGACCTGACACCTGAGGCTTGTATGCTGATTCCCTACGATGCACTTGAAGTCGACACCCTGACCCGTCTCATCGAAGACTTCGTCACCCGCGACGGCACCGACAATGGCGACGACACGCCTCTGGAAACCCGCGTGCTGCGCGTGCGCCAGGCGCTGACCAAAGGCCAGGCGCTGATTGTCTTCGACCCCGAGAGCGAGCAATGCCAGTTGATGCTCAAGCACGATGTGCCCAAGCATCTGTTCGACTGAAACCTGCCTAAGGGTTGGGCACCGGCACGGGATGGGTAGCCTGGCTCTCGCCTTTGAGAATTTTGCGGTACACCTCGGCACGGTACACGTTGACGCCCACCGGTGCCTCGATGCCGAATTTCACGTGAGTACCGTTCACTTCAAGGATATGCACGGTGATGTCATCGCCAATGGCGATGGCTTCGCCTAGGGTACGGCTTAAGACCAGCATGGCGGTTGTCCTTTTCCAGTAACAGGACCTCGACCATGCCCCCTTGGCGCTGGGCCGGCAATGGCTTGCGGGCAAATCAGGCATTTCCTACACAGATAGGTAATTTGCCTGACAGACCCCAGCCAAATCAGCCCTTAACAACCTGCGCCTTGGCGCGCATCTTGTCGGCCATCAGTGTCATTTCGTCATACAGCAACTGCGGATTTTTTTGCTTCAACGCCCAGGCCATACGGCCTTGCTCGTGAGGCAGGATCATGAATTCACCTGCGGCCACGCGCTGGTAGATATAGTCGGCAATATCCGCCGCCGAGATGGGCGAACTCTCAAGCAACTTGCCCACTTGAGCCTTCATGGCTGGGGTTGGCCCACGGAACGAGTCGAGCAGGTTGGTCTGGAAAAACGACGGGCACACCACATGCACGCCCACTTCCTGTTGCTTGAGCTCCACCAACAGGCTCTCGGACAACGCCACCACGCCCGCCTTGGCCACGTTGTAGTTGCTCATGGCCGGGCCTTGCATCAGCGCTGCCATTGACGCGATGTTGATGATGCGCCCCTTGCTCTTTTCCAGCAGCGGCAGGAACGCCTTGCAACCTTTGACGACGCCCATCAGGTTGATTGCGATCTGCCAGTCCCAATCCTCCAAGGACAGTTCAGCGAAGAACCCGCCCGAGGCCACGCCGGCGTTGTTGACGATCACATCGATGCCCCCGAGCTTCACCTCACAGGCCTGGGCAAAGGCCGTGAGCTGGCTGTAGTCACGCACGTCACAGCGCTGGGTAAAGCCATCGCCGCCCGCCTCGCGAACCTGCTTGAGGGTTTCCTGCAAACCGGGCTCGCTGACATCGGACAACGCCAACTGCCAGCCTTCACGGGCCCAGCGCAGAGCGATTTCGCGACCCAGGCCAGACCCGGCGCCAGTGATCATCATGCGGTTTTGCATAGGAGGTAGCCTTGTGGTTCACGAAAGAAGTGACCGGCAGTGTAGCGAAGGTTTTTGCTCGACCCACGCACCATCAGGGTGATGAATGCCCCGGGCAAACCGTGGGCTCGGTCGCAGGCGTGCCTATAGACTAAGTTCAATTTTTTTCAACTGATTAGTTCAAGTTGTGCACGCGTTAAAAGAAATAAGCGACACATCAAAATGTTTTATAAAAACAATGAATTTTCTACGAAGTGGCAGAGTCGGAATGGGTAAGGCGTCCCACTGTACATGGACGAACCAACGGTTAAACAGCCGGTTTTTGCAAAAAACCTATAAGGAATAAAACCATGAGCCTCATTCTGATTATTATCCTGATCCTCCTGCTGGTCGGTGGCCTGCCGGTGTTCCCGCACTCGCGTAACTGGGGTTATGGACCGTCGGGTATCCTGGGGGTGGTACTGGTTGTTCTGCTGGTGCTGTTGTTGCTCGGCAAGATATAAACACCGCGCCCCGCTTTTTGTAGGAGCGAGCTTGCTCGCGAAAAACGTCAACGATAACGCGCGCGTCCTGAATGAACGCGGCGCCTGTAAGTTTTTCGCGAGCAGGCTCGCTCCTACAAGTAAGAAAGCAAAAAAAAGAGGCCTTCTAGAAGGCCTCTTTTTTATTGCCGGTCAGTTAGTCCGGCTTACCGTCCACCACACCTGCGGTGTTATCCAGCAGGCTCTTGGTCGCGGTCTGCAGGAACGACTCGAGTTTCTGCTTGAGTGCAGCTTCGTCCGGCGACTCAGGAATCACCTTGCCAGTCGGCTCGGCGCCCAGTGTGTATTCCCACAACTTGGGTGGCATTTCCTTGGGCAATACTAGTACGCGATCGCCGGTGAGCAAGGCCACGGTCTGGTCGCTGCCCGATGGCTTGATCACGCCGAAACCCTTGTCACCTTCCGGCAGGTTCAGCAGGTCACGGCCCCAGCACTGGTGCAAGGTGTCGCCGCCCAGGCGGCCCATGATGGTCGGCACGATGTCGATCTGGGTGCCCACAGTGTGGTCACGCTCACCGAACTTCTCGCGCATGCCCGGTGCGATCATCAGCATCGGCACGTTGAAGCGGCCCAGGTCCATCTCGGTGATCTGCTGCTCGTTGCCGAAGCCGTGGTCACCGACGATCACAAACAGGGTTTCCTTGAAGTACGGCTCTTTGCGGGCCTTTTCAAAGAACTGGCCCAAGGCCCAGTCGGAATAGCGCATGGCCGTCAAATGCTCGTTGAGGCTGCCACGGTCGGTGACTTTCTCAACCGGCAATGGGGTCGGCAACGCGTACGGCGTGTGGTTGGACAGGGTTTGCAGCAGTGCGTAGAACGGCTTGCCGCCTTCGCGCGCCTTCAGTTCTTCCAGGCCACGGTTGAACATGTCCTGGTCGGACACGCCCCACGTCGGGTCGGAGAACACCGGGTCGACGAAGTCATTGCGGCCGATGAAGTTGGTCATGCCCTGGTTGCTGAAGAAGCCCGACTGGTTGTCCCAGGCGAAATCGCCGTTGTAGACATACACATCGTCGAAATCACGCGCACTGAGCAACTGCGGCAGGCCCGACAGCTTGTGGCTGCCTTCCGGGGTCTGCATCAGGTATTCGAAGCCCGGCAGGTTCGGGAAGCAGGCCATGGTGGCGAACATACCCTGGTGGGTGTGGGTGCCGTTGGAGAAGAAGCGGTCGAACAGCAAGCCCTCCTGGGTCAACTTGTCGAAGTACGGGGTGATATTGCCCGGACGTCCCAATGCGCCCACCGAGTGACCGGCGAAGCTTTCCATCAGGATGACCACGACGTTCTTGATCGGCAGGGTTCTCTCGGCCGGTGGCGTGAAGTCACGGCGCACGGCAGCGGTGTCGGTATCGACCAGCTTCTCTTGCGGCAGCACCAGCATGTCGCGCACGGTCTGGGTGGCCAGTGGTTGTTCCAGCGTCGCCTTCCAGATGTTGGCGCGGTCTTCACCGAAGCGCGCCTTGGCCGCCGCGATCAGCGACAAGGTGCCATTGAGGCCCAACTGGTTGGCGAAGTTCGAGTCAGTGGTATAGACGTCACCCCAACGCAGCGGTGGCCCCTGGCGCAGGGTGCCACGGATGGCGACCACGGCAACCAGCAGGCAAACCATAAATACCGCGATGCGGCTGTACCACGGCGCCACCTGGCGCGTGCTGATCGTGCCGCCGCTGAACGGGCCCCGTGGGCGCGTTGCGCGGTCAGCGCCCTTGAAGGCCATGCTCAGGATCAGCGTACCCACGGCCCAGGCCAGCAGGTAGCGCACTACCGGGAAACCGTACCAGAGCATGCTCATCACGGTTTTCGGGTCTTCCTTCACATACTGGAAGACCAGGCCGTTGAGGCGCTGGTGGAATTCGCGGTAGAAGTCCATCTCCATCAGACCCAGGAACAAGGCGATGCTGGACGCAACGGTCAGCCACAAACGGAAGAACCCGCGCGCCGCCATGGCCCGCACGCTGAACAGCGCCAACAGCAGCGGAATCAGCAGGTACATCACCAGGCGAATGTCCAGGCGCAGGCCGTTGGCGAACGCTTCGAGGAACGTGGAGGCCGGCGTATCGAGGATCATCTCGCGGTTGTAGACCAGCAACGCCAGGCGCAGCAGGGAAAACATCACCATCATGACCAGTGCGCAGAGCAGCGTGTACGCCAGATGGGATTTGACGGTCGGTTGCAGCAGGCGATTTGAAGCTCGCTGCTGATTCAGGGCGTCCGGGTTTGCCATGTCGTTTTAGGACCCATTGGAAGTTTAAGTTGCGAAATAATGCAGTGGCGTCCGTCCCTCGCCCAGGCTGGCTGGGGTAGGCGGTTAACGCGGTGGCACAAATGGTGCCCGATCAAGGCCGGCAAGGCTATTAATTACTGAACGTATGCCACGGCCCTGCCTTTAAGGGCACTGGAGATAGAGCCCTGGCAGCCGGATAAAGCCGGCGAATTGTCTTGGATGGGATGTGAAAATTTCGTGCGGCGAATAGTTTCGACACACAAATATGGTTAATACAGTGCCCCCTGTGGGAGCTGGCTTGCCTGCGATAGCGGTGGGTCAGCTTGCATCGTTTTGATTGACACACCGCAATCGCAGGCAAGCCAGCTCCCACATTGACTGTGCCCACTCCAAATCGAGTAGGTCGTCAGATCCGCACGTTACCGCGCGGCCCGGCGATGGCCCAGATGATCAGGCCCAGCACTGGCAACAGTAGGATCAACAGGATCCACAGCACTTTGGCGCCGGTGCTGGCGCCGCTTTTGAACACGTTGATGATCGCCCAGATATCCAGCGCGAGGATGATCAGGCCAATCAGACTATTAAACGTGGAACCCATGGTGTCGCTCCTAAGTGAGGGCATGCACTTGTAGGATAGTCAGCCTTGGCGCGGGTTCCGTTTTATTTCAGACGTGTACAGCAATCTTCAAGGCTTCAAGCGAGGGCTCGCCCTTGATGCCGACTTCGGCACACAGTTCCAGTACTCGCGCCAGGTCGTTGCCGAACACCAGCACTGCCTGGATCTCGTCGTCCAGCAACTGGCTGAAGTTCATCAGCACATAACCGCCGTCTTCCGGGCTCAGGGCGCTCATCTGGATCTGGATGCGGTTGAGCGCGGTCAGATCTTCGGTCTTGGCCAGTTGCTTGGGCTTGAGGTTGAACGCCACGCCCGGACCGAACGACGCGACGATCTGGGCAAACAGGTCGCCATAGGTATCGGCCTGGAACAACACCGTGTCCGGCAGGCTACCGACCACCACCCACTCTCCCAGCGGGATCGGGAAACTGTCGTCGTAGTTGATATCCGGATTGGCCGCCAGGAACGCCGCCGGGTCCGCATAGGCCTGGGCCGCTTCGTCGGCGATACGCGCTACTTCGTCCTCACCCATGACGCCGGCGCTGATTTTACTGATGAGTTCGACGAGGGCGGTTTGCATGGGGCGATCCTGTAACGGGCAAGTTTTGAAGGGCGCGTAGCCTACACCAGTTTCTGCAACTGCGCCGCCGTATCCACCGCGCCCATGGTCTGCGCCGCGGCCAGTGCCGTCGCGCCTTGTGCATCGGTGGCCTTGGGATTTGCGCCTTTACCAAGCAGGTACTCAACCATTTCAACGCGGTTGAACATCGCCGCCATCATCAAGGCCGTACGCCCGTCCGAGGAGGCCGCCTCAACCGGCGTGCCGCCTTCGATCAACGCCCGGACCACCGGCAGGTTGCCTTTGAACGCCGCCCCGGCAATCGGCAACTGGTTCTTGTCGTTGGCGATCAAGGGGTCGGCCTTGAACTCCAGCAGCACTTTGACCGCCTCGGCATGGCCGTGGTACGCCGCAAGCATCAACAGCGTGTCGCCATTGTGATTACGAAAGTTGGCCGGCAGGCCCTTCGCCAACAGTGCGGCAAGCATGGCGGCGTCGCCGCGACGGGCCACGTCGAAAACTTGCTCGGCAAACTCGGCGGCTTCGTCTTCGGTCATTTGTTTAGGCTGATCTGACATGGGGGCTCCTTGCTGAGGCGACTGACATAACTGTTTAAGGCGCCCAGTGTCGCGATGGAGTTCCCCGGTGTCATGGCTTTTTTGTCAAAAGCCGCCATAGCCAGAATCAATAACGGAATTGGCCGCCCTGGATCTGCGCCAGCAATTGCCCGGTCACCGGCACATAGCTGTCCGAACCCGGCAACCAGGCGTAGACCGGGTCATTGCCAGCCTTGTCCGGGTCGAACCCTTGCTCCTTGAGCTTCACTTTCTGGTACTTGAACGTGCCGGTGGTTTCCATCTTCACCTTGATCCGCAAAAACAACGGCACCGCATAAGAGGGCAACTGGCCGTGGGCGAATTGCAGCAGTTCGCGCATGTCCAGGCTGGCCAGGGACTCGCTGGGGGTGATAGCGACCATGCCGGCGCGGCCGTTGGTGTTGTCGATCTCGACGCCATAGGCCACCACTTCAGCGATCTGCGGGTGTTTCAGCAAGACGTTTTCCACCTCGGTGGTCGAGACGTTTTCGCCCTTCCAGCGATAGGTATCCCCCAGACGATCGACAAATTGCGCGTGGCCGAAACCGATGCTGCGCACCAAGTCGCCGGTGTTGAAATAGCGGTCGCCTTTTTCGAATACATCGGTCAGTACCACCTTGCGGTTCTTTTCCGGGTCGGTATAGCCGTCGAAGGGCGACTTTTCATCAATGCGCGCCAATAACAGGCCCTGCCCGCCGGTGGGCACCTTGACCATAAACCCATTGCTGCCGCGCAGTGGTTCACCGATGTCATGGGCGTAGTCCACCAGCGCCCAATGCTGCAGGCAAAAGCCGATGGTGTTGTCAAAGTTCAGCACGTTGGTAAAGCCGATGTTGCCGTCGCTGGCGGCATACAGTTCGCAGATATGCTCCACGCCATAACGCTGCTTGAACTGCGCCCACACACCGGGGCGCAGCCCGTTGCCGACCATCTTGGTCACGTGGTTATCGCGGTCCTGCGCACTTGCGGGCTGGTCGAGCAGATAGCGGCACAGCTCACCGACATAGCCCAGGGTGGTCGCCTTGAACTTGCGCGCATCGTCCCAGAACTGGCTGGCGCTGAATTTGCGCCGAATGGCAAACCCCGACGCGCCGATAATCGCCGCCCCCCAGCACACGCACAGGCCGGTGGCGTGGTACAGCGGCAAGGTGCAATAGAGGACGTCCTGCGGCCCCATGTCCAGGGCGATACTGCCGAAGCTCACGGCGGTTTTGGTCCAGCGCCCGTGCTTCATGATGCCGGCCTTGGGCAAGCCGGTGGTGCCGGAGGTGTAGATATAGAAGCAGGGATCGTGGAAGAACACCTGCGCGGAACTCGCCGGGTTGTCCACCGGGCTTTCGGCACTGGCGGCCATCAGGTCGATGTAGCCGTCGGGCCCCCTACTGCCGGGCTGATCGGCCACGAACCAGGTGCGCTCGGCCGGGATCTGGACTTGATCGCGCACTGCTGCGTAAGGGCCCAGCAATTCGGCACCGACCACGATGGCAACCGGCTTGACCAGGGTCAGGCTGTGTACCAGCGCCCCTTGAGTTTGCGCCGTGTTGAGCATGGCGCAGATGCCGCCCAGCTTGGCCACAGCCAGCACGTTGAGCAGCAACTCGGGGCGATTTTCGATAAACAGCGCCACCACGTCACCCTTGCGGATGCCCTGGGCCTGCAAGTGATGGGCAATGCGATTGGCGCGCTGATTGGCGTCGCGGTAGCTGATCACGCTGTCCCCATAAAGCAGGGCAGCACCGTCCGGGTTACGCAAGGTGGCTTGTTCGAAATGCCAGCCCAGGCCGCAGGGTTGGCTGGGGTCGGTGACGTTGGCCGCGCGCATGCCGCGCACCACCCGTGGGAGGGCCCGAACGATGGCAGGCACCTTACGCAGCATCATGCGCCAGGTGATCATGTCGATTTGTTGATGAGTCATGGCGGGACGTCCCTTTTCTTATTCTTGATCTGGTCCAGGTACATCGACTGGTGTAGCGGAAAATACGTCAGCGGTTCTTTGGCTGTACACGCGGGATTTGAAAAGTTTTGTATCCCGTGGCGGCCGGCCGAGGCTTATCTCCATCACACTCCACCCTCCAAATGTGGGAGCTGGCTTGTCGGGTCGCCGCATCGCTGCGATGACGGCCTGCCAGCCGACCGGATTTTTCCGAGCAAAAGACGGTCAGTATCATTACAGCCCTCCCCCTCCTCCCGGAAAAATCACCGGGCAGACAGCGCAAAATGCAGGATGCACGATGGCCATTCATGCAAATTGCACGAAAATGAAAATCTTATAAATTTATAAACTACTGATTTATAACGATTTTCTAAAAAATCCAATACTGGCACAATCACTGCACCTACCACTCCATGCTTGCCAACTTGAGCCAACGGAGCTGATAGACATGAGCCTGATCCAAGATAAATTCGCTTCAGTATTCTCCAACTACGACGTCACCACCCAGCCACGTCCGGACGGCGGTATCCTGTTGACCCTGCGCAACAGCGAAGGTAAGCAGGTCAAGCGCTCGATCTCTTATCAGCAGCTGCACACTGCCGACCAACTGACCTGGGTCATCAGCGCCATTCGCCGTGACTTGGCTGAACAAGCCAGCGAACTGCCGCAGATTTCGATGCTGCAAAGCCAGAACCGCTTTGCACTGCCGACCTATCATTCGGCCTAAGCTGGAAATCTGAAAAAGGGCCGCGACGCTACTCAGCGTCGCGGCCCTTTTTCATGCCGTTAACATAAGCCCTGGCGGGTGGCCTCATTCTTTGCCTGCACACGGTTGGTGACATCCAACTTGCCGTAGATGTTGCGCAGATGAAATTTCACCGTGGCTTCAGAGGTGGCGCGAATCTGGCTGATTTCCCAGACGGTCTTGCCCTCGGAGGCCCATCGCAGAATTTCCAGCTCCGTGGAAGTCAGGGGCTTGCCGGACAAGCTCATGCGTTTTCTGATAGCCGTCGGCACGATAACCAACGGGCGATGCGTCTCCTCGGGGCCACTCATTGTTCTCTCCTTATATCTGCTGATGCGCTGCCATCTTTCGGATTCCTCCTATTGACAGATGGCATAAACATTGACGCTGAACAGAGAGTTACATAAAGAGTGGAATCAAAGCGCACAGCACAGAACAAACAGCTTTGCCCTACAAATAATTAAGTTTCTTCCCACAGCAACTTCCAACTTGCCAGGGTTGAACATTCAGTTATCTATGCTTAGTCATCCAGCCCTGGAAAGCCTGTGGCAATCGCATCGCCGGTAAAAGAAGGCACAACGCCTTGGGCCGTGTTGAACAAGCGCAGTGTCACACAGTGCGGGTTTTCGCCCATGTCGAACCAGTGCGGTACACCGGCCGGGATGATCAGCAAGTCATTCTTCTCACAGCGCAGGCTGTAGACAGAGTCGCCTATGTGCAGCGTAAACAGCCCCTGGCCTGCGATGAAGAAACGCACTTCATCTTCACTGTAGGTACGTTCGTCCAGGAACTGTGCGCGTAACTCGTCTTTCTGTGGATGGTCGAGGGTCACGCTGACCACTTCCACAGCGGCGTAGCCGAGGGCTTCGATCTGAGCCTGGTAGGCGGCAATCATTTCAGCATCAGTGGCGCCCTTTTCTATCGGGCTGGGCTGCCAGCGTTCAAAACGCACACCATGCTCGGCCAGGGTCGACTGGATGTCGTCGGCATGGGTCAACACTTTATTCGGAGTGTCCGGGGTGGCGATGGAGTAGACGGCTACATAGCTCATTGCACGGTTCCTTGGTTCGGCTCTTGCAATCGAAGGCCAATGATAATGGCGGCGGCCAGGGCCGCGAGGCTGGCGATACTGAACGTGAAGGTTGGCCCCAGCAGGTTCCAGCTGTAACCGGAATACAGGGCGCCGAGCGCGCCGCCGGTGCCGGCCAGCGCAGCATAAAGGGCCTGGCCCTGGCCTTGCTGGCGATCACCGAAGCTGCGTTGCACAAAGGCAATCGCCGCCGCGTGGAAGCTGCCGAACGTGGCGGCGTGCATCACCTGCGCCACCAGCAGCAGCCAGAAAACTTCGGCAAATGAACCCAGCAGCCACCAGCGTAGCGCCGCCAGCAGGAAACTGGCGAGCAGCACCCGGCGCACCGAAAAGCGCGTAAGAATACGGCTCATGGCCAGGAACATCAGCACTTCCGCCACCACCCCCAGCGCCCACAGCAGGCCAATTACGCCACGGCTGTAGCCCAAATGCTCCAGGTGCAGGGTGAGAAAGGTGTAATACGGGCCATGGCTCATTTGCATCAGCGCCACGCAGGCATAAAACGCCAGCACGCCGGGGCTGCGCAATTGCTTGAGAAAGCCATCGCCGACCAGGCGGTTGCCGTGGCTGGCCGGCTGCGCGTTCGGTACCCAAAGGCTGGCGCCGATGATGCCGGCCATGATCACCACGACCACCACCGGGTAAATATCCAGACTCAGCCAATCGAACAGACGCCCCATGATCACCACGGTGAGGATAAAACCAATGGAGCCCCACAGACGGATCTGGCTGTAGCGCGAGGTTTGCTTGTGCAGGTGGGCCAGGGTGATGACTTCGAACTGCGGCAGCACCGCGTGCCAGAAGAACGCGTGCAGGGCCATCACCAGCGCTAGCCAGGCGTAGGTCTTGCTGACAAAAATCAGGCAGAAGCTGGCCAGGGTGCACACCGCGCCGAATCGCACAATGGCCAGGCGCCGGCCGGTGTAGTCGCCGATCCAGCCCCACAGGTTGGGGGCCACGCAGCGCATCAGCATGGGTATGGCCACCAGCTCGCCGATGCGCGCGCTGGAGAAACCGAGGTGATCGAAGTACAGCGCCAGGAACGGCGCTGTCGCCCCGAGCAGGGCGAAGTAGAACAGGTAGAAGCTGGAGAGGCGCCAGTATGGGAGCACGGGGGTCATTTTATTGGGGCTGCTTCGCAGCCCAGCGCGAGCAAGCTCGCTCGCCACAACAAGCTCGCTCGTTGCCCCAGGCGATCACAGCTGGCCCAGTATCGGGGTACTCACGCGCACATCGGCATTCTGCCCGCGGTTGCGCAGCAGGTGGTCCATCAGCACGATGGCCATCATGGCTTCGGCAATCGGTGTGGCACGGATGCCGACGCACGGGTCGTGGCGGCCCTTGGTGATCACGTCCACCGGGTTGCCGTGCACATCGATCGAACGGCCTGGCGTGGTAATGCTCGACGTGGCCTTGAGCGCCAGGTGCGCCACGATCGGCTGGCCGGAAGAAATACCGCCGAGGATGCCGCCCGCGTTGTTGCTGAGGAAACCTTCAGGGGTCATCTCATCGCGATGCTCGGTACCGCGTTGGGATACGCAGGCGAAGCCGGCGCCAATTTCCACGCCTTTCACCGCGTTGATGCTCATCAGCGCATGGGCCAGTTCGGCGTCGAGGCGATCAAAGATCGGCTCGCCCAGGCCCGGCTTCACGCCTTCGGCCACGACGGTGATCTTCGCGCCGACCGAGTCCTGGTCGCGGCGCAACTGGTCCATGTAGGCTTCCAGTTCCGGCACCTTATCCGGGTCGGGGCAGAAGAAGGCGTTGTCTCCGACGCTGTCCCAGGTCTTGAACGGGATTTCAATCGGGCCCAACTGGCTCATGTAGCCACGGATGACGATGCCCTGGGTGGCCAGGTATTTCTTGGCGATGGCGCCGGCGGCCACGCGCATGGCGGTTTCACGCGCCGAGCTGCGGCCACCGCCACGGTAGTCGCGTTCGCCGTATTTGTGGTGGTAGGTGTAGTCGGCATGGGCCGGGCGGAACAGGTCCTTGATCGCCGAGTAGTCCTTGGACTTCTGGTCGGTGTTGCGAATCAACAGGCCAATGGCACAGCCCGTGGTGCGGCCTTCGAACACTCCGGAGAGGATTTCGACTTCGTCCGGTTCCTGGCGCTGGGTGGTGTGGCGGCTGGTACCGGGCTTGCGACGGTCGAGGTCGCGCTGCAGGTCGTCCAGGCTCAGCTCCAGGCCTGGCGGGCAGCCGTCGACAATGGCGACCAACGCCGGGCCATGGCTTTCGCCCGCGGTGGTGACAGTGAACAGCTTGCCGAAGGTATTGCCGGACATGCAGGGCGCTCCGTGAAATCAGTTGAATCAAGTCAACCGTAATAACTTAAGGCGGCCAGTATACGCAGGCTAACCGACTAGTTCATCCTCGAAACCTTACCGGTAGACGTTGGTCCAACCGGCACCTCTCCAATGATGGCGCTATGATGCTGCGAGTTCTGCTGTTCACCCTCACCCTATTCACCGCCGTGGCCCAGGCCGCCTCCCCTGTCGTCTTGCAACGCCCGATCAGCCTGGACACCGGCAGCGGCCAACTCTTTGGCTCTCTGCTGTTGCCGCAATCGGATAAACCGGTGCCGGTGGTGCTGATCATCGCCGGCTCCGGCCCCACCGACCGCAACGGCAACAGCGCCGACGGCGCGCGCAATGACAGCCTCAAGCGCCTGGCCTGGGTACTGGCCCGGCATAACATCGCCAGCGTGCGCTACGACAAGCGCGGCGTGGCCGCAAGCCTGGCGGCCACGCCGGATGAGCGCAACCTGACCCTGGAGGCCTATGTGGCCGACGCCGTGGCCTGGGGCAAGTTGCTCAAGGCCGACACGCGCATGGGCCCGCTGATCGTGCTGGGCCACAGTGAGGGCGCGCTGGTCGCGGCCCTCGCCGCGCCGCAACTTGAACCGGCCGGGGTCATTTCCTTGTCTGGCAGCGCCCGCCCGGTGGACCAGGTGATCCGTCAGCAACTGGCCGATCACTTGCCCCCGGCCCTGCTGCTACGCAGCAATGAAATACTCGATCATCTCAAGGCCGGCCAGGTGGACGCCGACGTGCCGCGCCCACTGGAGGGTATTTTCCGACCCAGCGTGCAGCCGTATCTGATCAGCCTGTTCCGCGCCGATCCGTCGGCCGCCTTTGCGCGCTTGGGCATGCCGGCGCTGATTATCCAGGGCACCAACGATATCCAGGTTGGCGTAGGTGATGCCCGGCAACTGAAGCAGGCCAAGCCCGACGCGCAGTTGACGGTGATCGAAGGCATGAACCACGTGATGCGCATCGTACCCAATAACGTGAAGCAGCAACTGGCCTCCTACAATGACCCGAAACTGCCGCTGGCTGCGGAGCTGGGCCAACGTATCGTCAGCTTTATCGAAGGACTTCAACCCCGTTAAGCGGCAATTGGCCTCCAGTCCTGGGAAAAACGGCCGATAAGTCCAGAGTCGACAGTAAAAAGACTGTCGGCTCGCAGGGCTTGGACAGGATCGCGCCGCATGACAACCACCGAAACAACACCCGAATCTACCGCCGAGACCCCGGCTGCAACCGAAGTTGGCGCCGCAGCGGCCCTGCCGTGGGCCGACGTTCACGCCGAACATTTCAAGATGCTGCGCCTGGCCCCGCTGGCCACCGACCGCGCGACCGGCGCACGGCCATTGCGCTTTGTGCAGTTCGGCTATGCCGAGCGTCATGACAAACACCACAGCCTGTTGCGCATGGTCATCCAGTTACCGGGCCAGCGAGTACGGCGCGAGCAGAACCACCTGGATATCTGGGTCGATCACGATAAACACCGCGTGCACTTCGGGCCCGGCAACAGCTTGGAAATCGAGCCGGCCAACCGCGGTATCGGGCGCTTCCTGGTGGCCCAAGGCGCCGCCTGGGCGAAGAAGAAGTGGTCCCACTACCGCGTCGACGGGGTGGACCTGGCCAACAAGGACGCCCTCAACGAAGCCACGCGCCTGCGCCGCGATCACTTCCTGCGTATCCAGGGTTTCGACGTGGCCTACGCCGATGTGCAGCACCTCAAGGGCAATGTGCAACCCGGCAAGGTCAGCGACGTGCTGGACAGTTGGAACACTGAGAAAGTGCAGTTCGTAGAGATCCTGGAAGCCGCGCAGATGCTGCAACAGGCCGAGCAGAACCTGGCGGAGCAGGAAGTGAAGCTGCGCAAGGAAGAGGAGAAAGTCACCAAGTTCAAGCGTGAGGACAGCGGGCTGCGCTTTACCATCACCTGCCTGGTGGCGTTTACGGTGTTTCAGGCGGGGTTGTTGATCTGGATTGCCACGCACCGTTAACAGAGTGAAATACGCTCCAATGTGGGAGCTGGCTTGCCTGCGATCCAGTCAACTCGGTGATTCAGGCACACCGAGTCGATACCTTCGCAGGCAAGCCAGCTCCCACATTGACCGCGCTTGTGCAGTTAGACCCGGGCGGCAAATACTGCCTGATGCGCACGGCACTGTTCAGCCGTCAACATGAACACCCCATGCCCACCGCGCTTGAAGTCCAGCCAGGCGAAGTCCACTTCTGGGTACAGCGCCTCGACATGCACCTGGCTGTTGCCCACTTCGACAATCAGCAAGCCCTTCTCGGTCAGGTGGTCCGCCGCTTCAGCCAGCATCCGGCGTACCAGGTTCAGGCCGTCGTCACCGCAGGCCAGGCCCAGCTCCGGTTCGTGCTGGTATTCATCGGGCATGTCGGCGAAATCTTCGGCATCCACGTAGGGCGGGTTCGACACAATGAGGTCGAAACGCTGGCCAGGCAAACCGTCAAAACCATCGCCCTGCACGGTGTAGACGCGCTCGTCGACACCATGGCGCTCGATATTCTGGTTCGCCACTTCCAAGGCTTCGAACGACAGGTCTCCCAGCACCACTTCGGCCTCCGGGAATTCGTAGGCACAGGCGATGCCGATGCAGCCGGAGCCGGTGCACAGGTCGAGGATGCGTGCCGGCGGCTGGGCCAGCCAGGGTTCGAAGTGGTCTTCGATCAGCTCGCCTATGGGTGAACGCGGGATCAACACGCGCTCATCGACGATAAACGACATGCCGCAAAACCAGGCTTCGTTCAACAGGTAGGCCGTCGGCACTCGCTCATGGATACGGCGATGCAGCAAGCGCTGCACGTGGGAGATTTCCTCTTCTTCCAGGTTGCAATCCAAATAGCTGTCGGCGATTTCCCACGGTAGGTGCAAGGCGCCCAGCACCAATTGCCGGGCTTCGTCCCAGGCATTGTCGGTGCCATGGCCAAAAAACAGGTCTTCCCCATGGAAACGGCTGACAGCCCAACGGATATGGTCGCGCAAGGTGCGCAGGCGGGAAGTGATCACGGGGGCAAGCTCCTGGAAAAAACGACTGGCGATTCTAACAGCCTTCACCTGTACCGACGATGTACGAAAAACCTGGCGCCGTACGTCGGGTTTCATCCAATTTGCCCGCTTTGTGTTAAACAGGCCTGCCTCTTGACATGGCTGCACACCAGCAACGGCGTACCTTACGATAGTAGCGATTCACAGAAGCGCTCAGCCAGTGGACAATGTCGCAAAAGCCCCACTCACAGGAGCCCCAGAATGTCCGTTCCAAAGACGATGTTTCAACTCAGCGGTCGCGGTTACGCAGCAGCCAACCTCAATCATGCGACCCTGGTGATCATCGACGCCCAGAAAGAATACCTCAGCGGCCCGCTCGCCCTCTCGGGCATGGACGCGGCGGTAGAGAACATCAAGCAGCTTGTGACCGCAGCGCGCAGCGCCGGGCGCCCGATTGTGCATGTGCGCCACCTGGGCACCGTGGGCGGCCTGTTTGACCCTCAGGGCGAGCGCGGCGAATTCATTCCGGGCCTTGAGCCTGAGGGTGACGAAACCATCATCGGCAAACTACTGCCCAGCGCCTTCCATGGCACCGGCCTGGAAAAACACCTGCAAGACCTCGGCTCCCTGGACCTGATCGTCTGCGGTTTCATGAGCCACTCCAGCGTCAGCACCACCGTGCGCGCGGCCAAGAACCTGGGCTTTCGCTGCACCCTGGTGGAAGACGCCTGCGCCACCCGCGACCTGCCCTACAAGGGCGGTATCCTGAGCGCCGAGCATGTGCAGCAAACCGAAATGGCCATCATGGCAGACAACTTCGCCACCCTGGCGCTGGCCAAAGACTTGATCTGATCCTGCTGGCGGTGAGCGGCGTGTTTATTGCTCCGCTCATCCGCAAAGCCCTTTCATTTGGCGCATTTACCTCTCCCCCCGGAACAACCTGTGTATCTTCCGGTCGAAGGGCCGATACCCTGGAGGAAAGGTCGGAATGAAGATATCCGATGGTTTTGATGCTCGTCGCTTGCGCCCCAAGGGCCCGAGCAATTGGCGTCTGCGCCTGGTAGCGTGCATTGCCGCGTTGCTGGCGATAGTAGGCTTGTTGTTGGCGGGCGCTGGTGGCGCCGGCCTGTTTGGGCATTCGCCGGCACTCGGCGAACTGAATGCCAGCCCGGGCGGCTCGGCACTCCTGCTGGGCATCGGCTTGCTGGTGCTGTGGCTGGGCGTGTGGCTGTGGCGTCGCAGTCGTCGGAAAATGCGACAGCCGTTGTCGTTGAATATCGCCTCTCACCTGATGAAAAAGCACGACTGATGGCGCTTGGATAGCGTTTCCTGCGCCCTGGCCGCCGCGATTTAGGTAAACTGCCCGCCCTTCGCGGAGGCTGACATGCAAGACGACGATTTTTCCCTGTTCAAAAACGAGCTGCGCGGCGTCAAGCCGATCAAGCACGACCGCGCCGACACCGGCAAACCCAAGACTGACCGGGCGCAGATCGCCAAGCTGCGCCAGGCCGCGACCGTGCGCACCGATGCCACCACCGTGGATGGCCTGTCGGACCAGTTCGTGATCGACGTCGGCCCCGAAGATGAACTGATGTGGGCCCGCGACGGCGTGCAGGAAAGCCAGATGCGCAAGCTCAAGGCTGGCCAGATCCCGTTCGAAGGCAGCCTCGACCTGCACGGCATGACCGTGGAAAAAGCCCGGGAAACCCTCTGGGCCTTCCTGGCCGAAGCGACCAAATTCGAAATCCGCTGCGTGCGCGTCACCCACGGCAAGGCTGTGCGGTTGGACGGCAAGCGCCCGATGATCAAGAGCCACGTCAATACCTGGCTGCGCCAGCATGCCCAGGTGCTCGGCTTTACCTCGTGCCAGGCCCGTCACGGCGGTGCCGGCGCGGTGTATGTGATGCTCAAGCGCACCATGATGGAAGGGCGCGACGAGTAACAAGTGCCATCGTCAGGCTTGCAGCGATGTGTCCGCCACCGTAACCTTGCGCTTTGCGAAAATCCCACAGGTAGTTTCATGTCCCTGGAACAGAATTACACAGAGATTCTCGGCCAACTCGGCGAGGACGTGTCCCGCGAGGGCCTGCTCGACACGCCAAAGCGTGCCGCCAAGGCAATGCAGTACCTCTGCCGCGGTTATGAACAGACACTCGAAGAAGTCACCAACGGTGCCTTGTTCAGCTCTGACAACAGCGAAATGGTGCTGGTCAAGGACATCGAGTTGTATTCGTTGTGCGAGCACCACCTGTTGCCGTTTATCGGCAAGGCCCACGTGGCGTATATCCCGAGCGGCAAAGTGCTGGGCCTGTCGAAGGTCGCACGCATTGTCGACATGTATGCGCGCCGCCTGCAGATCCAGGAAAACCTCAGCCGCCAGATCGCCGATGCCGTGTTGGAAGTGACAGGCGCCCTGGGCGTGGCCGTGGTGATCGAGGCCAAGCACATGTGCATGATGATGCGCGGTGTCGAGAAACAGAATTCGTCGATGATCACCTCGGTGATGCTGGGTGAGTTCCGCGAGAACGCGGCCACCCGCAGCGAATTTCTCAGCCTGATCAAGTAACCGGCCAGGCAGGAAAAAACCGGCGTTCATCGCCGGTTTTTTTTCGCCTGCAGAAATCAGGTAAGCTGCGCCCCCTCAGTCATGGGCAAGAGGTTTCAGCCATGTTCGTCAAAGCACTTCGAGTGGGCCTCGGCCACGTCATCATCGCGGGCGACTTTCTTACCCGCCCACGTAAAAAACAACGCTCGGCCGAGCAACAGGCCAAGGTCAATGCTGCGGCCAGGGACCTGACCCTGTATCAGTTCCACGCCTGCCCGTTCTGCGTGAAGACCCGTCGCACCCTGCACCGCCTGAATGTGCCGGTCGCCTTGAAGGACGCGAAGAACAACGAACAGGACCGCCAGACCCTGCTGGAGCAAGGTGGCAAGATCAAAGTGCCGTGCCTGCGCATCGAAGAGAACGGCCAGACCACCTGGATGTATGACTCCAAGGTGATCATTGACTATCTGGACAAGCGCTTCGCCGCAATCTGAAGCCCGCTGCGGTCAATGTAGGAGCTGGCTTGCCTGCGATTGCATCACCGCCGTACATCTGCTGCACCGCGGTGCCCGCATCGCAGGCAAGCCAGCTCCCACATTTGCTCTGCGGTGTTCTTAAGTCGGTATTGTCAGGTCGAGATCCAGCAGTGCCGAGCCCAGGCACTTGCCATGGGCATCCAGCGCCAGCGAGCGGGTCACGCCGCCACGCAAAATGCCCGGCAACACGAAGTTCAGCGCCTGCACGTTCGGCAATTCGTAACGCCGAACCGGGGCCGCCAGCGGTTCGAGCAAATCCTTGAAAAATTCCGTGACGCGCTCGGCCGTCAGCTGTTCGCACAGCAATGGGTAGTCCTCGGCGCGATAGGCAATGATCGAGATGTTCGACGTGTCGCCCTTATCCCCGGTGCGGGAATGGGCCAGCCTGTGCAGTTTCATTCTTCAATCCTCGGTTTGACCGCTTCACGGGGCAACAGCAACGACGCCACCGCCACCACCTGACGCACGCTCTTGCTCGCCCCACCACCGCCGGCCGGGCCGTTGGTGTAGAGGGTCTCCACTTCATTGCCAACCCGCACGGCGTCGCTGCGCTCGTCACACCGGGCGGCAACCCGCAGGCGCACTTCCCAAGGCTCGACACTGCTGCGAGGGCCGTGCAATGAATCCATGCCGATCAACTCGGCGCGCAGGTCCTGCATGTTGACGCCGATCAACGCCAGGCGCTTGAGCACCACTTCCCGCGCCAACTCAGCCCGTGCGACAGCACCGGGACCACCGTAAGACATCTGCCCTTCACCAATCCAACCGTCCAGATAACCGACGCTGACCTTCAGTTGTTCAGGCCGAGCACGCCCGCTCGCCCCCTCAGCGCGCACCCGGTCCACGCCCTCCTCGACAAACCCCACCTGGGAAAAGTCGGCCGTCACATCCGGGGTCAAATACGCCGCAGGGTCGTGAACTTCATAAATCAGTTGTTCGGCGCAGGTCGCGCGACTGACCCGCCCACCGGAGCCTGCCACCTTGGTAATCACGGCATTGCCGTCGGCGTCGATCTCGGCCAGGGGAAAGCCCAGGCGCGCCAAGTCCTCCACATCCTTAAAGCCTGGATCGGCGAAATAACCGCCACTGACCTGCCCCGCGCACTCAAGCAAATGCCCCACCAACGTGCCCCGGCCCAATCGTTGCCAATCATCGAAGGCCCAGCCGAACTCGAACATCTGCGGCGCCAGGAACAGCGAAGGGTCGGCCACGCGCCCGGTGATCACCACATCGGCGTCGGCGCGCAACGCTTGAACAATGCCCTCCACGCCCAGGTAGGCATTGGCAGAAATCAGCCGCTCACCCAATGCGCCTACGGTCTGGCCGTTATCCAGCAACTGCTCGGCAGACAAGGTATGCAGCACGTCATCCCCGACCACCGCCACGACCTTGAGGCCCAGGCCCAGCTCGCCGGCAATGCGCCGTACTTCACTGGCCGCCGCCAGCGGGTTTGCCGCCCCCATGTTGGTGATCACGCGCAGACGTCGACGCCCCGTCCCCTGCCCCACAAAGGGCAAGACACGGCGCATGCGCTCAGCGAGCAGCGGGTCATAACCGCCTTGCGGGTCGCTGATGCGCGCCTGTTGCGCCAGGGCGATGGTGCGTTCGGCCAGGCATTCGAAGACCAGGTAATCCAGGTCGCCGTGTTCGGCCAGTTCCACGGCAGGTTCTATACGGTCGCCGGAGTAGCCGGCACCGGAGCCGATGCGCAAGGTGTTCATGTCAAATCACTCCCAGAAGCAACGCCGTCAGGGTCATCAACACCGAGGCGGCAAACAGGAAAGGAATGGTGAAGCGCTGGTGATCGGCCAGTTCGATCTTGCACAGGCCCACCAGCAGGAAGGTCGCAGGGGTCAGCGGGCTGACCGGGAAGCCGGTGGTGTGCACCCCCAGCAACGAAGCCTGGGCCACCTGAAGCGGGTCGACGCCCAGGGCCTTGCCGACTTCGGCGATCACCGGCATCACGCCGAAATAGTAGGAATCGGGGTCAAACAACATGCTCAGGGGCATGGACAAAAAGCCCACGACGGCCGGGATCAACTTGCCGTGGCCCGCCGGAATCTGCGCCACCGCCACTTCGGCGATGGCCTTGAGCATGCCGGTGCCTTGCATGATGCCGGTGAACACCCCGGCGGCGAGCAGGATACTGGCCATGGTCAGCGCGGTTTTCGCATGGGCGTCGATGCGCGCACGCTGGGCGTCCACGTTGGGGTAGTTGATGCACAACGCAACCACGGTGCCGAGCATGAACATCACCACCGGGTCGACCCAGCCGGCGATCATCACCACCATCACCAGCACGGTCAGCATCAGGTTGACCCAGAACAACCGTGGACGACGCAGCGTGATGTCGTCATCGCTGAGCACTCGTTGCGGCACCGCCTCCACGCTGGAACCGGCGCCCAGGCCCAGGCGTTTTTCTTCGCGATGGCCCAGCCACCAGGCGCAGGCGAAGACAAAGATCAGCCCGACGATCTGCACCGGGATCAATGGCTGGAACAGGTCGGCCACCGGCACATGCAGCGCCGCCGACGAGCGCAGCACCGGGCCGGTCCAGGGCAGGAAGTTGACCCCGGCGGCCATCGCACACACGCAGGCGAGGATGCGTTTATCGATGCCCAGCCGCGTATACAGCGGCAGCATTGCCGGCACCGTCACCAGAAAGGTCACCGCGCCAGAGCCGTCCAGGTGCACCAGCAACGCCAGGGTCGCGGTACCCACCACAATTCGTGTAGGACGCGTCCCGACCGTACGCAGGATGCGATCAATGATGGGATCGAGCATGCCCGCATCGGTCATGATCCCGAAAAACAGGATCGCGAACACAAACATGCCAACCACAGGGGCGACGTTCTTGATACCGGTAATGATGAAGGCGCTGGTTTGCAGGCCGAAGCCACCGATCAGCGCGGCAATGATCGGCAAGGCGATCAAGGCCACCAGCGGCGAGAGGCGCTTGCTCATGACGGCAGCGAGCAGGCACAGGATGGTGATGACACCCAGGGTTGCGAGCATGGGTTACTCCAGGGCGGCCTGGTTGGCCGGTTATTGTTTTCCCTGGAGTATTGGAATCGCGCTAGGCTTTGTAAATTGCAATATTCAACCACCAGTGTTCGGAAAAACAAAATGAAGCGACGCTCATGAAAAACAGCATCCAGCACATTCAAGCCTTCCTCGCTGTCGTCCGTACGGGCAGCTTCACCAAGGCGGCCAACGAGTTGCATCTATCGCCGTCGGCGCTCACGGTGCAGGTGCAGCAACTGGAAGACTGGCTCGGCGTCGCCTTGCTCGACCGCAGCCCTCGCCACGTAAGCATTACCGCCGCAGGCCAGGATGCGCGCGGGCCCATGGAAAAACTGCTGCTGGACCTGGACAACATCGTCACCGGCTCCCGCGACCTCGCCGCCTTGCGCCGCGGCGTGGTGACCATCGCCGCCCTGCCCTCAGTCTGCGCAGGCGCCCTGCCCCCGGCCTTGCGCCTGTTTCGCGAACGCTTTGCCGGCATCGAAGTGCGCCTGCATGACCTGGTGGCCCAGCGCATTCATGCAAAGGTCCGCAACGGCGATGTGGATTTCGGCATCGGCGTGCGCGCCCGCCTGAGCCACGGCCTGGACTTCGTCCCCGTACTGAATGATCGTTTGTGCGCGTTTGTGCCATCGGGTCATGCGCTCGCCCGCCATCGTCAGTTGACTTTGGAGCAACTGGCAGACCAGCCGATTATCCTGACCGGACGCGACAGCAGTGTGCGCGAGCAAGTCGATACACTGTTCGATGAGACACGGCTGACGCTGAACGCCGGCATGGAGGCCAATTACATGTCGACCGTGTTGGCCTTGGTGCGCCAGGGATTGGGCGTCAGTGTGCTGCCGGAGTCAGCGGCGGATAGCCTGGAGGGTTTGCAGCGGATCAGCATCGATCATCCCGGGGTGAATCGGGAGATCGGGTTGATCAGCCGTAGCGGGATGGGCTTGAGCCCAGCGGCGCAGCGCTGCTTTGAACTGCTCAACAAAGCACTGCCTGACACGCCGCCGCGCTGAATGTGGGAGTCAGTCGAGCATCGGCACATGCCCAGGATAACTGGCCACGCGCTGCAACCACGCCTGCACCGCCGGATACGGCGTCAGGTCGAAGCCGCCTTCATGGGCCACATGGGTGTAGGCATACAACGCAATATCGGCAATGGAAAACTGCTCGCCCACTAAATAAGGCGTGGCTTGAAGCTGACGCTCCATCACTCTCAAGGCCTTGTAACCGCCTTTGTGGGTGGTCTTGTATTCTTCCAGCCGATCCTCGGGCATGTTCAGGTAAAACTGAATAAACCGCGCCACCGCAATGTAAGGCTCATGGCTGTACTGCTCGAAAAACTGCCACTGCAATACCTGGGTACGCAGGCGCGGTTCGGTCGGCAGGAATTCGCTGCCATCGGCGAGGAAGTTGAGAATCGCGTTGGACTCCCACAGGCAGGTGCCGTCTTCAAGCTCCAATACCGGGACCTTGCCATTGGGGTTCTTGGCCAGGAACGCCGGGGTCTGGGTATCGCCCTTGAGGATATCGATATCGATCCATTCATACGGGATGCCCAACAGATTGAGCATCAATTTGACCTTGTAGCAATTGCCCGACTTGTAATCGCCATAAACCTTGTACATGGGGCTCCCCTTTTCGCCGCGCTGACCGAATGCTTGCGCCCACAAGGTGCGGGTATCGAAGGCTTGTTTCAAGGCGTCGCGCAGAATAAATCCCTTGGCCTGGGCCATTCATCCCTTTTCGCCGAGACAATCGAAAACATTATTTGCTTTATTTGTACACAAAAGCATAATTCGCTTCGTGCGAGTTCCTGACCTTTTGGTCAACAAACCCGCCAGTACCTCAAAGCGCTGTTGCCCACTCATGTGACCGGCGCTGGAAATAACAATAAAACGATTGAGGAGTACTCGCTGTGGATAGCCGCAAAACCGAAGCCCCTACGTTGGACCTGGCCGCGCCCCGAGGCGGTTGGCTGGAACGCCTGTTCAAACTGCGCTTGCATGGCACCACAGTGAAGACCGAGCTGATCGCCGGCCTCACCACCTTTATCACCATGGCCTACATCATCTTCGTCAACCCCAACATCATGGCCGATGCCGGTATCGATCACGGCGCGGCCTTCGTCGCCACCTGCATCGCGGCGGCGCTGGGTTGCCTGCTGATGGGCCTGTACGCCAACTGGCCGGTGGGCCTGGCGCCGGGCATGGGCTTGAATGCGTTTTTCACCTACACCGTGGTCGGCACCATGGGTTACACCTGGGAAACCGCCCTCGGCGCGGTTTTTATTTCCGGCGTGCTGTTCATGATCCTGACGCTGTCGCGCATCCGCGAATGGCTGCTCAACAGCATTCCGGTCAGCCTGCGCCACGCCATGGGCGCCGGCGTGGGCTTGTTCCTGGGGGTGATCGGCCTGAAAACCGCCGGCATCATCGTCGACAGCCCGGCCACGCTGATAAAACTCGGTTCTCTGCACGAGCCGGCACCGCTGCTGGCGGCCGTGTGCTTCCTGTTGATCGCCATCCTCAGCTATCACCGCGTCTTCGGCGCCATCCTGATCAGCATCATCGCCGTGACCCTGGCCGGCTGGGGCCTGGGCCTGGTGCACTACAACGGCATTCTTGCCACCCCACCGAGCCTGGCACCGACCTGGATGGCAATGGACGTGATGGGTGTGTTCAATGTGAGCATGATCAGCGTGGTATTTGCCTTTCTTTTTGTACACATGTTCGACACTGCCGGTACACTGATGGGCGTTGCGCAACGCGCAGGACTGGTGAATGCCGATGGCAAGATCGACAACCTGTCTCGCGCATTGAAGGCTGACAGTGCGTCCAGTGTGTTCGGCGCCATGGTCGGTGTACCGCCGGTGACCAGCTATGTAGAAAGTGCCGCAGGTGTGGCAGCCGGTGGCCGCACCGGGTTGACCGCTGTAACGGTGGGTGTGCTGTTCGTGGCGGCGATGTTCTTCGCCCCGCTGGCCGGCATGATTCCCGCCTATGCCACCGCTGGCGCGCTGATCTACGTAGCGATGCTGATGATGGCGAGCATGGCCCATATCAATTGGGATGAAGCTACCGACAGCATTCCGGCGATCGTCACTGCCATCATGATGCCGCTGACGTTCTCGGTCGCCGACGGGATCGCTCTGGGCTTTATCACCTATGTGGCGCTCAAGGCCGGCACCGGCAAGTACCGCGAGATTTCTGTCAGCCTGTGGGTGTTGTGCGCGATTTTCATCGCGAAATTCATATTTTTATAAAAGGAGCAAATGATGAACCTGGATACCTGGCTGCTGTTCAGTGGGGCTGCATTGATCGTGATCCTGATTCCAGGGCCACTGTCGTTGCTGATGATCAGCAACAGCCTCAACTACGGCCTGCGCCGCTCGTACCCGGCGTTTTTGGGCGGAGTATTTGCGTCGATCTGCCTGTTGAGTGCTTCGGCCTTGGGTCTGGGGGCCGTGTTGCTGGCCTCGGAACAGCTGTTCAGTGCCTTGAAAATCGTCGGTGCGCTGTACCTGTTCTACCTGGCCTGGCAGAGCTGGCAGCAATCGCGCCTGCCGAGCCAGGGCTCCGTGGTGCCTGCGGCCGCGGGGACACCCCGGTTCCGCACGCTGTTTGGCCGGGCCTTTGTGCTGGGCGCCAGCAACCCCAAGGACATCCTGTTTTTCGCAGCCTTCCTGCCGCAATTCCTCAATAGTCAGCAAGCATTTTTGCCGCAGTTGCTGATCATGATCGCTACCTGGACTGTACTCGACCTGCTGTGCAAGCTGGCCTACGGCCTCAGTGCCCAAGGCGCGGCGCGCTATTTGCGCAGTGGTACAGGTCAGAGCTGGTTCAACCGCATCAGCGCCGCCTTGTTCGGCTGCGCCGGTGCGGTGTCGCTTATTGGGGCGAGGGGTTCACTTTGACGAAATAGACGGTGGAAGGGAGCGTCCTCTTGGTCGGCCATTGAATGCCGGCCACGATCCGAACCAGGCGCCCTTCGTCGAGTGCACGTTTGACGCCCGCCAATGGAAGCGCATTGTCCTTTTTGCTGAGTGCGTCGGTAAACCAGCGATCCGAGAGTCGGGTATTTAGCTGAATACTTCCCTCCTCCACCCAGCTGGGTGACACGTAGTACAGCTGGTTTGAGTTGGGATGAGTAGCGATCAGATCATCTATTGGCCTACCGTGCTTCACTTTCACTTCGCGGACATTGAAACCCTGCTGCTCCAGCACGCTCTTGAGTGCCGTGCGCTGGGCAGTGCTTCGCTCAACCGCGACCGACTGGCCACCGAATAAAAGCGAAGGGTCTAATCCAGACACCTGAAAGTCAACACGGGTGAAGCCAGCCGCCTCGCTTTCGTAACCGATGTGTATCCTGCTGTACGGCTTTTCAGTGGGCCGCAACATTCGCAATAAATCATCTGTCTGGCCAATCCTCCCCTGAGTCGGGGTTAACCACGTGTCCAGTGTCGAACGCACATTGAGCAAGTGAGTGGCCGTTGCCTGGCGCGTAGAGCCTGACAACTCAATCAGCCTTTCGGCGGTGAACCTTTGGCTATTGGCGGTCATGGTTGGGAATGCCGTGCCGATATGCTGCTCCAGTGGCCTGTCAAACAAGGGCGCATGGAACTGCCATTGGCTCGTTAGGGTGTTATATGACGCCGGAAGAGGTTGTTCTGCGAGTTCAGTGGTTGTCCAACGTCCAATATCAATCCGTGCGGCTGAAGCCGGCGCCCTGTCCCTGGTGATAAACACGATACCCGTCAACGGCGCCTGCTCACCGTGGGGAAGCAACCTGTAATAAACGCTCGAAGGAGCCCTTAGGTTGGTATTAGCAGGGGCCACCCGGAGAACGTAGTGAGGCCCCCTACGAGCATCCGTTCCAATGTAAAACACCCCTGGCGCCGCGGAAACAAAACCCGCATCCAACTCAGGTGAAATACGCCAACTGAACCAACGGTCCCCCATTGCAGACGACTGAAGAATAGCGTTTTCAGTCGCCGTGCGCGCAGTCGGTGGCCGCCAGTCTGGCACGGCCGCAGGCCACGAATGAAGGGCCGCCGAACTGCTGCCCGCCACCGGTTGAGGGGCGTCCGCACCAAGCAGCCACTCTCTCTCCCGGCGGATGGTTAAAATCAGTTCATCTTGCCCCGGTGCCTGTTTATTTTTCAGGCGCAACGACGGCTCATTGTCGCGCCGGTAAACCGGATAATGGTGGGTGTCATCCGTGACAAATCGCTCGCCACTTTTTACATAGACACCTTTTTCACCCGGCCCTTTCAACGCAACGGCGCCCTCAGGAATCGTCTCGACTTTGAACCGTTCAAAAACTTTGAGCTGGGTCTCGGGGGGCGGTTTGAGGCGGGAAAGCCCACTGCGCGCAGTCATGCGCAAGCGGTGTATTCGCCCCAGTAAAGCCTTGGGTCTCGGACGTGTCACGCCGACGACAACACCGCCACGCTTCTTGGGGCCGGGTATAAAGTTCGATAACAGATCAATCGCCAGAAGTACACTCATAAAGCCCACGTCAATTGCATCGTGGGGATCGCCATAGCGGTGATAGCGCCGCGCCACAAGCAGCAACTCATAGAAATCGTTGAACATTCCGAATAACGGAGAAAAAAAGCCGACCAACCTGCGCTGGGTGGTTTCGCTCTGCCCGCCCAAGCGACGGGTGCGATATTCCTCCAGTGCTTTGCCGGAATGACTGGCAGCCTGGGCCTGACGTTTCAACCCCAGCCCGTTGGCGTCGTACAACAACCCCTGAGCATTGCTGTGGGACGTAGCTACAATGGCCAGCCAACCCTGCGGTTCACTGGCAATCTGCTCAAGGGTGACCTTTTCAATCTCGTCGGGTAATGCGGTCGGCTCCTGGTGCTTTCGACCGAAGGAGCGAACGAACTCGCCCCCCTGCCAAATCCCTTTCACCATGGCAAAAGCCGGTATGCGATCGAACAAACTGATGGAAGTGCCGTGCTTATCAACCTTGTCCGGATGATGGTTTACTGCCTGAAATGCCCAGCCGGGCGCGACCTGACTCGCCAGTACTTTGGCGTTTTCAGGCTGCGCGCCTATACGGTTCAATTCATCCTGGGCGTGTTGCAGGCTGCTGTATTCGGTGAGGACCATCGCAGGCCAAGCGTGCGGCCAATAGACGACGCAAAGCCCCGAGCGCTGGTCTCGCACAACCACTATCCCCGCGATATAGCGGTCATGCTCCATCGTGTGACCCACCAGATGAAGCACATGAAGTTGCAACTCATGCTGGTTTTTCAACAAGTCTTGCGACGTTCGTGCCGCCATCGCGGTGTTGAAAATGCTTTGCGCGGCCACCGTCAACCCCTGACGCCCGGCCAACAACAGATGATGCTGAGCGCCGGCGAGTAATGTGCGGTTCAATAATTCAGGGATACGCCCTGTGCTGAACGTGTGGAGGGCATCGCCAGGCGGGTAAAAAACCTGGTTGATCAACGCGTCGTACTGACCACCGATATCCAGCGCGGACATCGTACGGATCAAGTAAGCAGCATTCAGTTGATTTTTCCATTCAGGTTGCAAATAACGGGCGCGATTGAGTCGCCACTGCGTCCAGGGGGCCAACGGGTCCAGATTATGCAGCGCGAGTTGCAGCAAGCTGTAGGTGGTGCGTGCAAGGGTCGGGGTCAATTTTATTGAGCGATCGCCAACGACACAGCCACTTGTCCATCCACAATAGCTGCCCTGAACATCATCGGGCATATCAATGTACGGCTGGTCGACATCGAACCGCGCGGGTATACCGTCCAACCGCAATCGAGCGGTCAAGGCACGACGAGCGAAGGTTTCCAGATCGGGTAACTGGTGTTCAAGCCTGGCCTTGAATGCAAAGGTGCTGCGCAGGTAATGGCGCTGCGAACGCCTGAATTTTTTACGCAGGTCACGCGATGCGCGCTCCAGCCATGTCGGCAGTTTTTTGGCTTGCAGTGCAATTTTACGCAACAACTCGACATTGGTCTGGGCCAGGCTCTGGGCACCACTGACGGGAAGCTTAAGCTGCTCTTGCAAGTCAATCATCAGCAAGGCGCGGCTCATCTCGGCATCCTTCACTTCGCTGAACAAGCGCGTGATGTCTTCGGTGCTTTTGTGCAATCGACTGTAGCATCCAAGCAATTTCTTGATCGAAGCCAATGCAGGCTTGTCACCAATCGGAACGTAGCGTACGGCCAACGTTTCAAGCGCCGCATGTGCACGCAAGTCGTTACGCTTATCGTGCTCGACATAACCCCACAATATGGAGTCATCCCGACTGTTAAGGCTCGCCTTGAGGCTTTGAGTCAGAGCGTCCAGGCTGGTAAAGCCCTTCACCCCACCCGGCGCCCCAAAGCCGTACAGAACCACCGGATGCTGACGCAGTGGCACCCGCACCGCCGCGGCTGTGGTCACCACCCACATGTTATGAAGTGGGTAGAAGGCATCCGGGTCGTTGCCAATCGCGATCGACAGCACCCGGGTTTGACTGTCGGGGCGTTTGGACGGCAAAGGCTGCTCAATCACTTCGATGATCAGATCCCGATGCGCGGTGCTCAGGAGCTTGAGTCGATGCTGCAACTGAACCTCACAGCGTAACGCTTCGGTTTGGGCATTCATAAACAACGTGCCACGCCTGAGCGTACCCGCCCCACCCGGACGCTCAGCCCAAAACGCCACATCGAACAGCCGTTGCTGCGCATCCTGCACCAACTTATCCAATGTCTGGCTATGGGCCTTGAGCTGGGCCACCAACGCAACAAACGCCTGATACTCGGGTGTATCCCGGCTTAGATCATCCGGATCCAGTAACGCGACCAATCCTTTTTCGTAACGTTTGACCTGGTGTTCTACGGTGTACCGGGCCAACCCTGCCGCAGCACTGCCAAAGATGATTTCGGCGTGACGTCGTTGCTGGTCCCACTTGAGCAACCGCTCACGAAGGAAGCCAAGTCGGGCGCTGCCGATAAGCTGCTGCCTGTTACCCTCCACACGTGCGAGAACAGCCGCGGCCTCCAGAGGCAGAGGCCGCTCAGCGGCAGGCACGTAGGCGTGATTGATCCTCACGACACAAGCCAATTCATTGCTCCATTGCCCGTCCAGCAACACCTGTGCGCCAAACGCCAGCGCATCCCCCATGAGTTCCAGGCCGCGAGCGACACCGGACACCGGGGACAACTCTGCGGGCCGACACAACACATGACGGCGACTCAATGGCAAACACTGCCAGAGGTCATGAAGCCGACTATCCAGCTCCAGCAAGCCGCACTGAAGCGCGACGAAGGAGGGATACTCGTAGAAATTTCGGGCCACGCCGGGCAGGTAAACGACATGAGGCGCGTCGCTGGGGTCACCCTCACGGTAGAAATGCAATGCTCCGGGAATAGCCATCGCAGGCGTACCCGGCCACATCAACTGGCCCACTCGCACATCGGCCCACTCTGCTCCTGCGCGAAGACGTGCTTCAGCGGTAGGAGCATCGATGACGGCCTGCACCAAAGCCAATCCGGCACGCGATAGCTCGGCCAGTTGCCGTGCGATAAACGCCCGGTCAGCAAAGAGCGCCTGGTTAAACTCTACCCAACGCTCCCGGCGCGTGAGCCAAGAGCCGTCATCCAGAGAGCTCCAATATTCGCTTACTGCGCGACCCAGCCGTTCAAACAGCCCCAACGCAATGACTCGCCGCAGGGCTTGCAACGGTGTGTAGGGTAACTGACGGTCAGGCTCGCCCTTGACGCTGAGGGTTGTGAATTGATTGATATTGATAGGCACCGAGGGGCGGGCCATCAGCAACACTGCCCGATCAGTCAAGCTGTCGACTTTCTGGGGCGCGTGCGGTTGCTTGAGCTCGGTAAACAATAGCCTGTCCGGGTCAATTTCAAACGCTTTACGCAGTTGGCTGCGGATCACTTTCAGAACCCTTGGCGAGCGCCCCACCAGCTTTTTGAGGGCGTTTGCCGACTCGTTGCATCGTGAGTCAACAAGATCAAGCTGATTGATCAGACGGCTGGGATGGGTATAGCCGTTAATCAGCCCACTCAGCTGGTGGCGCATCGCCTGTAACTCGGCTTCACGAAGGGCGACCGGCTCATCATCGGTAGTGTCGAGCAAGTCACCAGAAGAGGGTGTGACACCCGGGTGATCAGGAAACAAGGTCATGGTGCTTTCTTCTCTATGAGGAAAAAACCAGCCTAGGCATCACTGATGTTCAAAGGGGCTAGATAGTTGAACAAAAAAAGCCCGCAGTGTGCGCGGGCGAAACCAACGAAGAGCATTTGGGGGTGTGAAGCAAGGTGACGACTCAGCTACCGCGATAAGTGGAGTAGCTGTAAGGCGAGATCAGCAGGGGCACATGGTAATGGTCCTGTTCGGCACTGATGCCAAAGCGCAGTACCACTACGTCCAGAAAAGCCGGCTCTGGCAACTGCACGCCACGGGCACGGTAGTAATCACCGGCGCTGAACTGCAGTTGGTACACACCGCTGCGGTAGTCGTCGCCTTGCAGCAGCGGTGCGTCGCAACGGCCATCGCTGTTGGTGGTGGCGGTAGCGACAAGCTCAAGCTGCGCGCCTTCGACGCGGTACAGCTCAACCTTGATAGCGCTGCCAGGGCAGCCGTGCGCGGCGTCCAAAACGTGTGTGGTCAAACGTCCCATGGCTTTTATGCGCCTCCCGAAGTCAGTCATAGAGAAACCCGCACTCTTTCAGGGCACTGAAAAAGCCGGCGATGGCTGATTAAGACACTTTTATAAAAAATTGTACACAATAAATTTCACAGCGCTTCAACCCCCTGTAGGAGCGAGCTGGCTCGCGAAAAACGCCAACGATGACGCAGGCTCTCAGAATGAAAAGTGGCGCCCTCAGGGTTTTCGCGAGCAAGCTCGCTCCTACAGTGGGCTTTTTCATTTTAACCTGACCACTCAGGCAAGTTTCTTGCAGTGACCTTTAGAGAGACGGTTCAGAAAAAATGCAGAAATGCAGGCTTACAAAGTTTGCGATAAGTTGTATACAATCACTCATCGCTGTGACGCCACCCAGTCTTTCCACTGCCCGGCCGCCACACACCTAGCTACCACGAACAAGAAGGAAGACTGCAGTGAGCGCTGACTACCCACGCGACCTGATCGGTTACGGCAGTAACCCTCCTCACCCCCACTGGCCAGGCAACGCACGCATTGCGCTATCGTTCGTACTCAACTACGAAGAAGGCGGCGAGCGCAACATTTTGCATGGCGACAAAGAGTCTGAAGCCTTCCTTTCGGAAATGGTCTCGGCCCAGCCGCTACAAGGCGAGCGCAACATGAGCATGGAGTCGCTGTACGAATACGGCAGCCGTGCCGGGGTGTGGCGCATCCTCAAGCTGTTCAAAGAATTCGACATCCCGCTGACCATCTTCGCCGTGGCCATGGCTGCCCAGCGTCATCCGGATGTAATCCGCGCCATGGTCGCCGCCGGCCACGAGATCTGCAGCCACGGCTACCGCTGGATCGACTACCAGTACATGGACGAGGCCCAGGAGCGCGAGCACATGCTCGAAGCCATCCGCATCCTCACCGAACTCACCGGTGAACGCCCGCTGGGCTGGTACACCGGCCGCACCGGCCCCAACACCCGTCGCCTGGTGATGGAGGAAGGTGGCTTCCTGTACGACTGCGACACGTACGACGACGACCTGCCCTACTGGGAACCCAACACCCCCAACGGCAAGCCGCACCTGGTGATCCCCTATACCCTGGACACCAACGACATGCGCTTCACCCAGGTGCAGGGTTTCAACAAGGGCGATGACTTTTTCGAGTACCTCAAGGATGCCTTCGACGTGCTGTATGCCGAAGGCGCCGAAGCGCCGAAGATGTTATCGATCGGCCTGCATTGCCGTCTGATCGGTCGCCCGGCACGCCTGGCCTCGCTCAAGCGCTTCATTGAATACGTCAAAGGCCATGACCAGGTGTGGTTCACCCGCCGCGTGGACATCGCCCGGCACTGGCACCAAACCCACCCTTTCCCGGGAGCGGCGAAATGACTGCGTTCCAGACCCTGAAACCTTCGACCTTGAGCCGCGACGCCTTCGTCCAGGCCTTTGCCGATATCTACGAACATTCGCCATGGGTGGCCGAAAAGGCCTTCGACCTGGGCCAGGACGCGTCGATCGACCAGATCGAAACCCTGCACCAGCGCATGAGCGATATCCTGTTGAGCGCCGATCATGCCAGTCAACTGGCCCTGATCAACGCTCACCCGGACCTGGCAGGCCGTGCGGCCGTCCAGGGCCAACTGACCCAAGCCAGCACCGATGAACAAGCAGGCGCGGGTATTCACCAATGCACGGCCGAAGAGTTTTCTCGCTTCACCGAGCTGAATGAGGCCTACAAAGCCAAGTTCAAGTTTCCCTTCATCATGGCGGTAAAAGGCAGCAACCGGCATCAGATCCTCGCCGCGTTCGAAACGCGCATCCACAACTCTGCAGACGCTGAGTTCAAGTGCGCGCTGGACGAGATCAACAAGATCGCGTTGTTCCGCTTACTGACCCTCTAGCAGTCCATCCCCAGCCACTCTATCTAAGGCAGACAAGAAGAATGAAAGCTTACGCCGTACCTTTCGAGAAGTTCGTCAACCTGGCCGACGCCCGCCTGGGCACCAAGATCATCTCGGTGACCGATGACTGGTTCGCTGACGCCAACCGCCTGTTCCAGCCGACCCCGGCCGTGTGGAAGGAGGGCGTTTTCGATGACAACGGCAAGTGGATGGACGGCTGGGAGTCACGCCGCAAGCGCTTCGAAGGCTACGACAGTGCAGTGATCCGCCTGGGCGTACCAGGCTCGATCAAAGGCGTAGACATCGACACGTCATTCTTCACCGGCAACTTCCCGCCGTCGGCCTCCCTGGAAGCCTGCTTCCTGGCCTCGGGCGAGCCGGATGCCAACACCCAGTGGGTGGAAGTACTGTCAGCCGTCGAGCTGCAAGGCAACAGCCACCACTACCACGAGATCAACAACGACCAGGCGTTCAGCCACCTGCGCTTCAACATCTACCCGGATGGCGGCGTTGCCCGTCTGCGTGTGTACGGCGTGCCGTTCCGCGATTGGTCTTCGGTGGGCGACAACGAGCAGGTCGACCTGGCTGCCGCGCTCAATGGCGGCCGTGCCCTGGCCTGCTCCGATGAACACTTCGGCCGCATGAGCAACATCCTCAACCCGGGCCGTGGCATCAACATGGGCGATGGCTGGGAAACCGCACGTCGTCGCACGCCAGGCAATGACTGGGTGATCGTCGCCCTGGGCCACCCGGGCGAGATCGAGAAAATCGTGGTCGACACCCTGCACTTCAAGGGCAACTACCCGGACACCTGCTCGATCCAGGGCGCCTTCGTAAAAGGCGGCACCGACAGCCAGATCGAAACCCAGTCGCTGTTCTGGCGCGAACTGCTGCCGGCGCAGAAATTGGAAATGCACGCCGAACACACCTTCGCCGAGCAGATCAAGGCGCTGGGGCCGATTACCCACATCCGCTTGAATGTGTTCCCGGATGGTGGTGTGAGTCGCCTGCGCGTATTGGGCAAGGTATCGAAGTAATGCTGAGACTGTAGGAGCGAGCTTGCTCGCGAAGATCGTCAACGATAACGCGCCCATCCTGGATAAACGCGGTGTCCTTGAGTTTTTCGCGAGCAAGCTCGCTCCTACACAGATCCAATAACAACTCAAGATTAAGAAGACAGCCATGCGCACATTGATGATCGAACCCCTGACCAAAGAAGCCTTCGCCCCTTTCGGAGACGTTATCGAAACCGATGGCAGCGATCACTTCATGATCAACAACGGGTCGACCATGCGCTTTCACAAACTGGCCACGGTCGACACCGCGAAGCCGGAAGACCACGCCATCATCAGCATCTTCCGCGCCGACGCGCAGGACATGCCGCTGACCGTGTGCATGCTGGAGAGACACCCGCTGGGCAGCCAGGCTTTCATTCCGCTGCTCGGCAACCCCTTTCTGATCGTGGTCGCGCCACTTGGCGATGAACCTGTATCAGGCTTGGTCCGCGCCTTCGTCACCAACGGCAGGCAGGGCATTAATTACCATCGCGGCGTCTGGCACCACCCGGTGCTGACGATCGAAAAGCGGGATGACTTCCTGGTGGTTGATCGCAGTGGCACAGGCAATAACTGCGATGAGCATTTTTTCAAAGAGGATGAGCGGTTGATCCTCGCCCCCCACCAATAAGAGAAGGTCTGATCACCCGACAACAAGGGTGACAGGCGAGAGGTAAAGACTGTGGAAGCACATCTGTTGGAATGGCTGAACCTGAGCGTGCGCTGGGTTCACATGATCACTGGCGTCGCCTGGATCGGCGCTTCTTTCTACTTCGTCTGGCTGGAAAACAACCTTAATCGCGTCAACCCCAAGAACGGCCTGGCCGGTGACTTGTGGGCGATCCACGGTGGCGGTATCTACCACCTGGAAAAATACAAACTGGCCCCGCCGACCATGCCGGACAACCTGCACTGGTTCAAATGGGAAGCCTATTTCACCTGGATGTCGGGCGTCGCGCTGCTGTGCGTGGTGTTCTACCTCAACCCAACGCTGTACCTGCTCGCCCCCGGCAGCAGCCTCAGCGGTACCGAAGGCGTATTACTGGGCATCGGCTCACTGTTCGCCGGTTGGTTCATCTACTCCTTCCTGTGCGACTCGGCCCTGGGCAAACGCCCTGCCCTGCTCGGTTTGATCCTGTTCGTGCTGTTGATTGCGGCGGCCTACGGCTTCAGCAAGGTGTTCAGCGGCCGTGGCGCCTACCTGCACGTGGGTGCGGTGATCGGCACGATCATGGTGGGTAACGTGTTCCGTATCATCATGCCGGCCCAGCGTGCACTGGTGGCAGCCATCGCCGAGAACCGCACACCGGATCCGGCGCTGCCGGCCAAGGGCTTGCTGCGTTCACGCCACAACAACTACTTCACCTTGCCGGTGCTGTTCATCATGATCAGCAACCACTTCCCGAGCACCTATGGCAGCCAATACAACTGGCTGATCCTGGCCGGGATTGCGGTGGCGGCGGTGCTGGTAAGGCACTATTTCAACACCCGGCATGACAGCCAGAAGTATGCGTGGACCTTGCCGGTGGGCGCGTTGGCGATGATCAGCCTGGCGTATGTAACGGGGCCCAAACCTGCAGAACCGATTGACAAGGCGCCTGCTGCGATCGAGTACCAGCCGCTGCCGGAAACCGCCCTGGGCGGTGGCTTGAAACCCGCGGCGCCTGCCGCCCCCGCCGCTGAACCGGCACCGGCCCAGGCCACGACCGACTTCGGTCAGGTGCACCATGTGATCGAGCAACGCTGCACCGTGTGCCATTCGGCCAAGCCCACCAGCCCGCTGTTCAGCACCGCACCGGCTGGGGTGATGTTCGACACACCGGCACAGATCCAGCAGCAGGCGGCGCGTATTCAAGCGCAGGCCGTGGCGAGCCAGATCATGCCGTTGGGCAACATTACCCAGATGACCCAGCAGGAAAGAGACCTGATCGGCACCTGGATCAACCAAGGAGCCCGCACCAACTGACTGTTTCACACAGGACCAATGTGGGAGCTGGCTTGCCTGCGATAGCAGTGCGTCAGTCACCGGATGAGTTGCCGCCCCTGCGCTATCGCAGGCAAGCCAGCTCCCACAATTGAGATCTGCCGTGTTTTGAAAATTGCTTTGCAAACAACACAAAAATAAAAAGATTCGAGGTGTTGCATGTCCCAGTTAGAAACGCAGACTCCTGCCGCGCCCGCCATGGTGCGGCTGCCCCTCTTGCAACTGATTCTGGTAGGCCTGCAACACGTCTTGCTGATGTACGGTGGTGCCGTTGCCGTACCTCTGATCATTGGCCAGGCCGCCGGCTTGAGCCGTGAAGAAATCGCCTTTCTGATCAACGCCGACCTGCTGGTGGCCGGTATCGCCACCATGGTGCAGTCGTTCGGCATCGGCCCGATGGGCATCCGCATGCCGGTGATGATGGGCGCCAGTTTTGCCGCCGTCGGCAGCATGGTCGCCATGGCCGGCATGCCCGGCATCGGTTTGCAGGGCATCTTCGGCGCGACCATCGCCGCCGGGTTCTTCGGCATGCTCATCGCACCGTTCATGTCCAAGGTGGTGCGCTTTTTCCCGCCGCTGGTGACCGGCACGGTGATCACCGCCATCGGCCTTTCGCTGTTTCCCGTGGCGGTGAACTGGGCCGGCGGGGGCAGCGCCGCCGCCACGTTTGGCTCGCCGGTCTACCTGGCGATTGCCGCCCTGGTGCTGGGCACTATCTTGCTGATCAACCGCTTCATGCGCGGCTTCTGGGTGAACATCTCGGTGCTGATCGGCATGGGCCTGGGTTACGCGCTGTGTGGTGTGATCGGCATGGTCGACCTCAGTGGCCTGGCGCAGGCGCCGTGGGTGCAGGTGGTGACGCCGTTACACTTTGGCATGCCCAAGTTCGAGTTGGCGCCGATCCTGTCGATGTGCCTGGTGGTGGTGATCATTTTTGTCGAGTCCACGGGCATGTTCCTCGCCCTGGGCAAGATCACCGGCCAGGAGGTCACGCCGAAGATGCTGCGACGCGGCCTGCTGTGTGATGCCGGCGCGTCGTTCTTTGCCGGTTTCTTCAACACCTTTACCCACTCCTCCTTCGCGCAGAATATCGGCCTGGTGCAGATGACCGGCGTGCGCTGCCGCTCGGTCACACTCATGGCCGGCGCGTTCTTGATCGTGCTCAGCCTGCTGCCAAAGGCGGCCTATCTGGTGGCGTCGATTCCACCTGCGGTACTCGGCGGCGCGGCGATTGCGATGTTCGGCATGGTGGCAGCAACCGGGATCAAGATTCTGCAGGAAGCCGACATCGCCGACCGCCGTAACCAGTTGCTGGTGGCGGTAAGCATCGGTATGGGCCTGATCCCCGTGGTACGCCCGGAGTTCTTCGCACAGTTGCCGTTGTGGATGAGCCCGATTACCCACAGCGGCATCGCCATGGCCACCCTCAGCGCGCTGTCGCTGAACATCCTGTTCAACATTCTCGGCGGCGCTGAGCGCCCCGAAGTCGCACATACGCATTGATTCCTTTGTTAGTACAAAAATAACAACAAACAGGGAACACCCACATGCACAACCTTGACATGGGGCCGGCCACACGCCGCGCCCCATTCTTGCCCCTCGAGCTCTGTTACAGCGCACTTGAGCCCAGGCCTGGGAGCCAGTATTCTCCGCGCCCGCTCGAATCGACTCAAAAAAAAACAGCGAATGTAAAAGCTGACCTCAAGGCCAACTTATCCCGGCCTGATGTTTGCTGCCAAAGTGCACAAAAGTCCCCTGAATTCGACTGCATCCGCTGCAGCCGACGGGGATTTTTTGGCTTTTTGAACACCTTGGCGCAGCTCTTGCTAAAAGCATCAAAGCTGACCGAACAGACGATTTTTGCAGCGAACCAAAAGGCGCCACACCAGAGCGCCTGCGTAGAAGAAAAACCATAAAATTTTAACTCGGGAGCAACCGAATGAAACCTATGTTCAAAGGCCTGATGCTGGCAGGATCACTGTTGGCCGGTGGCCAAGCCGTAGCCGGTGACTTGTTGCAGTGGCAAAACAACAGCCTGACTTATCTGTGGGGCAAGAGCTTTACCGTCAACCCGCAGATCCAGCAAACCGTCACCTTCGAACATGCCGACGCGTGGAAGTATGGCGACAACTTCTTCTTCCTCGACCGCATCTTTTACAACGGCAAGGAAGACGGCAATGTCGGCCCGAATACTTACTACGGCGAGTTCAGCCCGCGTTTGTCGTTCGGCAAGATCCTGGACAAGGACCTGTCGTTCGGCCCGATCAAGGATGTGTTGCTGGCCTTCACCTACGAGTTCGGCGAAGGCGACAACGAGTCCTACTTGCTGGGCCCGGCATTCGATTTGAACATTCCCGGTTTCGACTACTTCCAGCTGAACTTCTACCAGCGCCAGACTGAAGGCAATCGCCCGGGTGACGGCGTGTGGCAGATCACACCGGTGTGGTCGTACACCATTCCCGTGGGTAATTCCGACGTGCTGATCGACGGTTTCATGGACTGGGTGGTGGATAACGACAAGAACGCCCGCGGCACTTACCACGCCAACCTGCACTTCAACCCACAGGTCAAATACGACTTGGGCAAAGCCTTGCATTGGGGCGACAAGCAGTTGTATGTGGGTTTTGAATACGACTACTGGAAGAACAAGTACGGGATTGAAGACAGCGGCGCCTTCAAGACGACTCAGGACACGGCAAGCTTCCTGGTCAAGTACCACTTCTAAAGGTTGATCGCGGTTCCCTGTGGGAGCTGGCTTGCCTGCGATCGCGGTGTGTCTGTGCCAGCAGTGTTGGCTGGCATACCGCTATCGCAGGCAAGCCAGCTCCCACATTCAGTTCGGCGCCAGGCCGAGGAAACGGGTGATTTCTTCGCGCTTGGCCAAGGCATCCTTGCGCCCCAGTTCGATCAACTCGCTGCAATACCCCGCCTCGAACAACAGATAACTCAACACCCCAGCCCCGCTGGTCTTGGTCGCCCCCGGCCCACGCAGGAATACACGCAACGCCGCCGGCAACTCCTGGCGATGTCGCGCGGCGATTTCATCGATGGGCTGGCTGGGGGCAATCACCAACACCTCTACCGGGGCCAGGCCCTGCACCGCCGCATCCACAGGCACCACACGGCTGAACTGGTTCAGACGCTCCAGCAACTCGATATCGCTTTCCAGGCTGTCAATGAACGTGCTGTTGAGCATATGCCCGCCGATTTGCGCCAGGGTCGGTTGCTGGCCGGTGTAGGTGCGTTGCACCGAAGGTTCATTGCCCCGTGGGTTGCCACTCACCCCCACCACCAACACGCGACTGGCGCCCAGGTGCAAGGCCGGGCTGATGGGCGCGGACTGGCGCACCGCACCGTCGCCGAAGTACTCCTGGCCGAGCTTGACCGGGGCAAACAGCAGCGGAATCGCCGAACTGGCCAGCAGGTGCTCCACCGTCAATTGGGTGGGCACGCCGATACGCCGATGGCGCAGCCAGGCATCGATGGTGCCGCCGCCCTGATAGAAGGTCACCGCTTGCCCGGACTCGTAGCCAAACGCCGTCACCGCCACCGCCTGCAAATGCTGGCGACGGATCGCCTCGTCGATGCCGTCCAGGTTCAAGCGCTCCTGCAACAGATCCCGCAGCGGCGAGCTGTTGAGCAACGCCACCGGCACCTGGCTGCCCAGGCCTAACAGGCTATGGATCAGGAAACGACTGGCCTGGCGCATCACCCCCGGCCAGTCACTGCGCAGCACCTGATGGCTGCGAAAGCCCTGCCAGAAGGCGGTCAGCCGTTGGATGGCTGCCGAAAAATCGCTGGCGCCACTGGCCAGGCTCACCGCATTGATCGCACCAGCCGAGGTGCCGACGATCACCGGAAAAGGATTCGCTGCCCCCGCAGGCAGCAACTCGGCAATCGCCGCCAACACGCCCACCTGATACGCCGCGCGCGCCCCGCCGCCAGAAAGAATCAAGCCTGTGACCGGTTCAGCTGGGCGCATTGCGTCAATCCATGTGAGAAAGGGTTGGGCTTATCGACGGCGCTTTTCGTACAACTTGGGCTCACCCGGCGGTCGGCTCTTGAAGCGGCGATGGGTCCACAGGTATTGCTCGGGGCATTCGCGTACCGAGGCTTCGACCCACTGGTTGATGCGCAGGCAGTCGATCTCGTCGGTTTCACCCGGGAAGTCCGTCAACGGCGGATGGATCACCAGGCGGTACCCGCTACCGTCAGCCAGGCGCTCCTGGGTAAACGGCACCACCAGCGCCTTACCCAGGCGGGCGAACTTGCTGGTAGCGGTAACGGTAGCAGCCTGGATGCCGAACAACGGCACGAAGATGCTTTGCTTGGCGCCGTAGTCCTGGTCCGGTGCGTACCAGATGGCCCGGCCGGCGCGCAGCAGCTTGAGCATGCCGCGCACGTCGTCGCGCTCCACGGCCAGGGAATCGAGGTTGTGGCGTTCACGGCCACGGCGCTGGATAAAGTCGAACAACGGGTTGCCGTGTTCGCGGTACATGCCGTCAATGGTGTGCTTTTGCCCCAGCAGCGCCGCGCCGATTTCCAGGGTGGTGAAGTGCAGCGCCATGAGGATAACGCCCTTGCCGTCCAACTGCGCCTGCGTGAGGTGCTCCAGCCCTTCGACATGGGCCAGGCGCGCCAGGCGCGGCTTGGGCCACCACCAGCTCATGGCCATTTCAAAGAAGGCGATGCCGGTGGAAGCGAAGTTTTCCTTGAGCAGGCGTTTGCGTTCCTTGGCGGATTTTTCCGGGAAGCACAGCTCAAGGTTGCGCGCCGCAATACGGCGACGATCGCCCGCCACGCGGTACATGCCCGCGCCCAGCAGGCGACCAATGGTCAACAGCGCCCGATACGGCAATTGAGTGACCAGCCACAGCAGGCCGAGCCCCAGCCATAGCAGCCAAAAACGCGGGTGAAGAAATACAGCTCGAAAACGCGGGCGATCCATTACAGATTCCGGTAAAGACAAGGGCCGCGCATTCTACAACGGTTCGACTCGGCTTGCGGCGGGTGAGTGTTCTCGTTATAAGTCTCGACACTTTTCGTGACAAGCCGCTTTCGCCGACCATGAGCCAAACCGAACCGCTAGACCAAGATCCCGTGTTCCAGCTAAAAGGCAGCATGCTCGCCATTACCGTGCTGGAACTGGCCCGCAATGACCTCGACGCCCTGGACCGCCAACTGGCCGCCAAGGTCGCCCTGGCGCCGAACTTCTTCAACAACGCCCCGCTGGTGCTGGCGCTGGACAAGCTGCCGACTGGCCAGGGCGTGATTGATTTGCCCGGCCTGATGCGCGTATGCCGTTCCCATGGCCTGCGCACCCTGGCCATTCGCGCCAGCCGCATCGAAGACATCGCCGCCGCCATCGCCATTGAACTGCCAGTACTGCCACCGTCCGGCGCCCGTGAGCGTGCGCTGGAGCCATTGGTCGGCGAAGAAAAGAAAAAACCGGAAAACCCACCCGAGCCTGCGATCAGGCCTACAAAGATCATCACCTCGCCGGTACGCGGCGGGCAGCAGATTTACGCCCAAGGCGGCGACCTTGTGGTGGTCTCCTCGGTCAGCCCGGGGGCGGAACTTCTTGCCGATGGCAACATCCATGTATACGGCCCGATGCGCGGACGCGCCCTGGCCGGCATCAAGGGTGATACCAAGGCACGTATTTTTTGCCAGCAGTTGACCGCTGAGCTGGTTTCCATCGCGGGTCAGTACAAGGTTTCCGAAGATTTGCGCCGCGATCCACTGTGGGGCGCTTCGGTACAGGTCAACCTGTCGGGCGATGTGTTGAACATCATCCGTCTTTAACGGATACTGCCGCATTTTCCAAGCATCTCTAGACTCTGATAGCAAAGCGAAACCGGCAAGACTTGTGTAGGACTTTTTGGAAGTTGGTGTTTCCCCATGGAAACCCCGTCTTTTTCCTGCAAAGGCTGTCCGCCTGCGGCGAGTTCCAAGAGATGTTTTTCAGGGACCGAAAGTCCTTTTTCCTTAGGGGTGAAACACCTTGGCCAAGATTCTCGTGGTTACATCCGGCAAGGGTGGTGTGGGTAAGACCACCACCAGCGCCGCTATCGGTACCGGCCTCGCACTGCGCGGCCACAAGACAGTCATCGTCGACTTCGACGTCGGTTTGCGTAACCTTGACCTGATCATGGGCTGCGAGCGTCGCGTGGTGTATGACTTCGTCAACGTGGTGAACGGCGAAGCCAACCTGCAACAGGCCCTGATCAAGGACAAGCGCCTTGAGAACCTGTACGTGCTGGCTGCCAGCCAGACCCGTGACAAAGACGCGCTGACCAAAGAAGGCGTCGGCAAAGTCCTCGCCGAGCTCAAAGAAACCTTCGAATACGTGGTCTGCGATTCTCCGGCCGGTATCGAAACCGGTGCTCACCTGGCGATGTACTTCGCCGACGAAGCCATCGTGGTAACCAACCCGGAAGTCTCCTCGGTACGTGACTCGGACCGCATGCTCGGCCTGTTGGCCAGCAAGTCCAAGCGCGCCGAAGAAGGCCAGGACCCGATCAAGGAGCACCTGCTGCTCACCCGCTACAACCCGGAGCGCGTCAACAACGGCGAAATGCTCGGTGTTGAAGACGTGAAAGAAATCCTCGCCGTGACCCTGCTGGGCGTGATTCCGGAATCCCAGGCCGTGCTGAAGGCATCCAACCAGGGCGTACCGGTGATTCTCGACGACCAGAGCGACGCCGGCCAGGCGTACAGCGATGCAGTTGATCGCTTGCTGGGCAAGACCGTGGAACACCGCTTCCTCGATGTCAAGAAGAAGGGATTCTTCGAGCGTATCTTTGGAGGCAACTAAACAATGAAATTTCTCGACTTCTTTCGCGCCAACAAAAAGCCAAGTACCGCGTCGGTAGCGAAAGAGCGTCTACAGATCATCGTGGCGCACGAACGCGGCCAACGCAGCACGCCGGACTACCTGCCAGCCTTGCAGAAGGAACTGGTCGAGGTGATCCGCAAGTACGTCAATATCGGCAACGATGACGTGCATGTCGCCCTGGAAAATGACGGCAGCTGCTCGATTCTGGAACTCAATATCACCCTGCCCGATCGTTGATCGAACGGGCGGTCGCCACGGCGGCTCCCCTGACGGCCCACGTCCTGCAGGAGCGGCTTGTGTGGCGAGGGAGCTTGCTCCCGCTGGGCTGCGAAGCGGCCCCAGACTGAACGCTCGAGTTACATCAGTTGCAACTCGGTGAGCGGTTTGGGAGTGCTACGCACTCCAGCGGGAGCAAGCTCCCTCGCCACACAAGCTCGCTCCTACAGGGTGAGGGGGCAGTCAGTGGAGCCGCCGTTGGCGTTTGTTACGAGGCTGTTTAATGCCGCTGTCCAATATCCATATCCTGCATCAGGACGACGCTGTCCTGGTGGTGAACAAGCCGACCCTGCTGCTCTCGGTGCCTGGTCGCGCCGACGACAACAAGGACTGCCTGATCACCCGCCTGCAAGAAAACGGCTACCCCGAAGCCCGTATCGTCCATCGCCTGGACTGGGAAACCTCAGGGATCATCCTGCTGGCCCGGGACGCCGACACCCACCGCGAACTGTCCCGCCAGTTTCACGACCGCGAAACAGAAAAGGCCTACACCGCCCTGGCCTGGGGCCAACCGGCACTGGACAGCGGCAGCATCGACCTGCCCCTGCGTTACGACCCGCCGACCAAGCCTCGCCATGTGGTCGACCACGAGTTCGGCAAACATGCACTGACCTTCTGGAAAGTGCTGGAGCGTTGCGGCGACTGGTGCCGCGTAGAGCTGACACCCATCACCGGGCGCTCGCACCAGTTGCGCGTGCATATGCTCTCCATCGGGCATCCGTTGCTGGGTGATGGCTTGTACGCCCATGAGCAAGCCCTGGCCGCCTGGCCGCGCCTGTGCCTGCACGCAAGCATGCTCAGCTTCACCCATCCGCAAAGCGGCGAGCGCCTGCGCTTCGAGTGCCCAGCCCCTTTTTAAGGCACAGACGCTTACCTGTAGGAGCGAGCTTGCTCGCGAAGAACCTGAGAACACCGCGTATAACCTGAATGACTGCGGTGCCGTTGAGTTTTTCGCGAGCAAGCTCGCTCCTACAATGAATCGGCGGGGCCAATACGGTAAACTCCGCGCATTGCTGTCTGGAGCTATTTATGCGCGAAGCGTTGAATCAAGGCCTGATCGACTTCCTCAAGGCCTCCCCTACTCCTTTTCATGCCACTGCCGCCCTCGCCCAGCGCCTGGAAGCCGCCGGCTACCAGCGTCTCGACGAGCGCGACACCTGGGCCACCGAGGCCAACGGTCGCTACTACGTGACCCGCAACGATTCCTCGATCATCGCCTTCAAGCTCGGCCGCCAATCGCCGCTGCAGGACGGTATCCGCATGGTCGGCGCCCACACCGACAGCCCATGCCTGCGGGTCAAGCCCCAGCCGGAGCTGCAACGCCACGGCTTCTGGCAACTGGGTGTGGAAGTCTACGGCGGCGCGCTGCTGGCGCCCTGGTTCGACCGCGACCTGTCCCTGGCCGGGCGTGTCACCTTCCGCCGCGATGGCAAGGTCGAGAGCCAACTGATCGACTTCAAGTTGCCGATCGCCATCATTCCCAACCTGGCCATTCACCTCAACCGTGAAGCCAACCAGGGCTGGGCGATCAATGCCCAGACCGAGCTGCCGCCGATCCTGGCGCAATTTTCCGGTGACGAACGCGTGGACTTTCGCGCTGTGCTCACCGAGCAGTTGGCCCGCGAGCATGGGCTGAACGCTGATGTGGTGCTCGACTACGAGCTGAGTTTCTACGACACCCAAAGCGCGGCAGTCATCGGCCTCAATGGCGACTTCATTGCCGGTGCGCGCCTGGACAACCTGCTGTCGTGCTACGCCGGTTTACAAGCCTTGCTCACCAGCGAAACCGATGAAACCTGCGTGCTGGTGTGCAACGACCACGAAGAAGTCGGCTCCTGCTCGGCCTGCGGCGCCGATGGCCCGATGCTGGAACAGACACTGCGTCGCCTGCTGCCCGAAGGTGAAGAATTCGTACGCACCATTCAGAAATCCCTGCTGGTGTCGGCAGACAACGCCCACGGCGTGCATCCCAACTACGCCGAGAAACACGACGCCAACCACGGCCCGAAACTCAATGCCGGCCCGGTGATCAAGGTCAACAGCAATCAGCGCTACGCCACCAACAGCGAAACCGCCGGGTTCTTCCGCCACCTGTGCATGGCCCAGGAAGTGCCGGTGCAGAGCTTCGTGGTGCGCAGCGACATGGGCTGTGGTTCGACCATCGGCCCCATCACTGCCAGCCACCTGGGCGTGCGCACCGTGGACATCGGCTTGCCGACCTTTGCCATGCACTCCATCCGCGAGTTGTGCGGCAGCCATGACCTGGCGCATCTGGTCAAGGTGCTGGGGGCGTTCTACGCCAGCCGCGACTTACCCTGAGACCGAAGCGCGCCCATCGCGGGCAAGCCCGCTCCCACATTTGATCTGTGAACGCATTTCAGTGTGGGAGCGGGCTTGCCCGCGATGGGTTTCCAAACAGATGTAAGGCTATCTGACTCACATCAACTGCACTTCTGCCAATCCGGCCTAGACTTGTCAGAACTTTCAGTCCGACAAGGCCACCCCCGCCATGATCTCAATGTCCTCCTTCCACGCCATGCTGATCCCCATCGTGATCGGCATGATCATGCTCGCGGTCGGCTTCAACTTTCGTGACAAGCCCCTGGGCGTGTTCGGTATGTGGATCGGCATGCTGTTGATCCTCGGCACCGTGCTCTACAAGATCCTCGCCAAACTGGCGCAGTGACAAATGCGCTCGCATTGGGCATAGCGGCCTCGTACACTCGGTCAATTCGTCGTTTTCAAGGTTGACCGCCTCGTGTTCTCCCGTCTGTTTGCCCTGCCCTGCTACCTGCTGATCGCCCTGCTTACGCTGCTGCCAGTGACGCCCGCCCAAGCGGTGGGCTTGCCCGGGATGCTGGGCGGCTCCAGCAAGACCCAACCCCAGGCGGAAGTGCCCCTGGGGCAGTCGCTGGACGAAGTCATCAAAACCCTGGAAAACGACCAGCAACGCACCCAGTTGCTCAGTGACCTGAAGAAACTGCGCGCCGCCACGCAAAAGGCCCAGCCCGCCGCCGAACTCGGCGTACTCGGGTTGATCGGCAGTACGCTGTCGGGCTTTGAGCAGCAGTTTTCCGGCGCCGACAGCCCGCTGGGGCGCTGGTCCAATGAAGTCGACCTGGCCAAGGATGAACTGGCCGCCCTGATGCTGCCGGCCAGCGAATGGCTGCCGATCATCTTCGGCTTTGCTGTGATTCTGGCCGTGTGGAGCCTGCTGGCCGCTGCGCTGATCTGGCTCAGCCACCGGGTGCGCGAGCGCTTCGGCCTGCCCGAAGAGCTGCCGCAGCACCCGCGCACCTGGGACATGCTGCGCTTCGCCCTGCGCAAGCTGGGCCCCTGGTTAATCGCCCTGGTGATCACGGTTTACCTGAGCTACGCCCTGCCTTCCTCCCTGGGCAAATCCCTGGCCATGGTGCTGGCCTATGCCTTGGTGGTCGGCACCTGTTTCTCGGCCATCTGTGTGATTGCCTTCTCCGTACTCGACGGCCCACACCGCCACCGCGCCCTGTATATCCTGCGCCACCAGGCGTTCCGCCCGCTGTGGTGGATCGGCAGTTTCGCCGCCTTTGGTGAAGCCTTGAGCGATCCGCGCCTGATTGCAGCGCTCGGCCAGCACCTGGCCCACACCGCCGCAACCGTGGCCAATGTAATGGCGGCGTTGTCCACCGGGGTGTTTATCCTGCGGTTCCGCCGTCCGATTGCGCACCTGATCCGCAATCAGCCGCTGTCGCGCCGCCTCAACCGCCGTGCGCTAACTGATACGCTGTCGATCATCGGCACCTTCTGGTACGTGCCGGCGCTGTTGCTGGTGGGCATTTCGCTGTTCGCCACCTTCCTGTCCGCCGGCGACACCAGCACCGCCCTGCGCCAGTCGCTGCTGTGCACGGTGTTGCTGGTGTTGTGCATGGTGATCAACGGCCTGGTGCGCCGCCACGCCCTCAAGCCGCACCGCGGGCACAAGCGCCATGCGCTGTATTCCGAGCGCCTCAAAGGCTTTGTCTACACCCTGGTGCACCTGGTGGTGTGGCTGGTGTTTATTGAGTTGGGGCTGCGGGTGTGGGGCCTGTCGATGATTCGCTTTACCGAAGGTGACGGTCATGAAATAGCCGTGAAGCTGTTTGGCCTCGCGGGCACGTTGCTGTTTGCCTGGCTGATCTGGATCCTCAGCGACACGGCCATTCACCACGCCCTGACGCGCTCGCGCAAAGGCTTGGCCAACGCCCGCGCGCAAACCATGATGCCGTTGATCCGCAACGTGCTGTTCGTGACTATTTTCATCATCGCCGCCATCGTCGCCCTGGCGAACATGGGCATGAACGTCACGCCCTTGCTGGCCGGTGCGGGTGTGATCGGTATCGCCATCGGCTTTGGTGCACAATCGCTGGTAGCCGACTTGATCACCGGCCTGTTCATCATCATCGAAGACTCCCTGGCCATCGACGACTACGTGGATGTGGGCGGCCACCTCGGCACGGTGGAAGGCCTGACCATCCGTACCGTGCGCCTGCGCGATATCGACGGCATCGTGCACACCATCCCGTTCAGCGAAATCAAGAGCATCAAGAACTACTCCCGCGAGTTCGGCTACGCGATCTTCCGCGTGGCGATCCCTTACAACATGGAAATCGACGACGCTATCAAACTGATGCGCGAGGTCGGCCATGCCATGCGCAACGACCCGCTGCAACGCCGCAATATCTGGTCGCCGCTGGAGATCCAAGGCGTGGAAAGTTTCGAGTCCGGCAGCGCAATCCTGCGCGCACGCTTCAAGACCGCGCCGATCAAGCAGTGGGAAGTGTCGCGGGCGTTCAACCTGTCGCTCAAGCGGCACCTGGATGAAGCTGGGCTTGACCTGGCGACACCGCGCTTGAGCGTGCAGGTGCTGACCGCCGGCAGCGTGCAGGAGAAAGATCCACAACAATAAGCAAGGAGAGGTTGGTATGCGAATGAACGGTCTGACACACCAATGGGTTTTGGGTCTGCTCGGCGCCGTCGCGAGCAGTGCCGTGATCGCCGCCAGCAGCGGCCAGGACGGAGCCCGGGAGGAAATTGCCGCCCAGGCAAAAATCCTCGAACCCAGCCTGCTGGAAACCCGCCGCGATATCCACGCCCATCCTGAACTGGGCAATACCGAAACCCGCACCGCCGAATTGGTCGCCAAACAGTTGCGCGAGCTCGGCCTTGAGGTGAAGACCGGCGTAGCCCGCACCGGCGTCGTCGCCATCTTGAAAGGCGCCCTGCCCGGCCCCACGGTGGCCCTGCGCGCCGACATGGATGCGCTGCCGGTCAAGGAAGTCGCCGACCTGCCCTTCGCCTCCAAAGCCAAGGGCACCTACCTGGGCAAAGAGGTCGACGTGATGCATGCCTGCGGCCACGACGCCCACACCGCGATCCTGCTGAGCACTGCGAAGATTCTTACCGGTATGCGCGAGCGCCTGCCCGGCACCGTGGTGTTTTATTTCCAACCGGCCGAAGAAGGGCCGAGCGACTTTATCCCCGACGGCAAGAACACCTGGGGCGCGAAGATGATGGTGCAGGAAGGCGTGATGAAAGCGCCGAAACCCGACGCGGTGTTCGGCCTGCATGTGTGGGCCGGTGTACCCGCTGGGCAAATCGCCTACCGCCCGGGGCCGACCCTGGCCAGCTCCGATGACCTGCGCATCAAGATCCTCGGCAAACAGACCCACGCCGGCCGGCCTTGGGACGGTATCGACCCGATCACCGTTGGCGCCCAGACCATTGTCGGCCTGCAAACTGTGGTCAGCCGCCGTACCGATATTTCGTCATTCCCCTCTGTGGTGAGCATCGGCACCATCAACGGTGGCACCCGCTATAACATCATCCCCGAGTCGGTGGACATGAGCGGCACCATTCGCTCCTACGACTACGGCATTCGCCAGAAGCTGCATGGGGATGTGCGCCAGACCGTAGAGAAAATCGCCGAAAGCGGTGGCGCCAAGGCCGAAGTGACGATCATCGAAAAGTACGACCCCACCATCAACAATCCGGCGCTGACCGAAAAAATGCTGCCGAGCCTGCGCTGGGCGGCTCAGGATGATGTGGTGCAAGGGCCGTTGGTGGGTGGCGCCGAAGACTTCTCGTTCTATGCCAAGGAGGCGCCGGGACTGTTTGTCTTCCTGGGGGTAACCCCTAGGGACCAGGACATGAGCAAGGCGGCGCCGAATCACAACCCTGGGTTCTTCGTGGATGAGTCGGCGTTGGTGGTGGGCGTGAGGACGCTGGCGTCGTTGGCGACGGATTACCTCTACACCCACACCCCCCTGTAGGAGCGAGCTTGCTCGCGAAAAACTTCAGAACGCCGCGTTTATTCAGGGTAAACGCGGCGTTCTTGCGTTCTTCGCGAGCAAGCTCGCTCCTACAGGGTATTGGGGTGAATCAGTTGGCGAGGGCCGCGCCATCCATTTTCTGGCGCAGGCTCAACGGGCGCATGTCGGTCCACACTTCCTCGATGTAGGCCAGGCATTCTTTCTTCATGCCACTCTTGCCCACGGTGCGCCAGCCTTCCGGCACGGCCTTGTAATCGGGCCAGATCGAATATTGCTCTTCGTGGTTGACCACTACCTGAAAGAGGATGTCGTCGCGGTCAAATACTGAGGTCATTGCTGTTCTCCGTCGCTCAAAGGGTGGCTGCGCACCACGCGCAGCACTGATATCTGTAGAAACGTACCAAGGGCCTGGAAAATTAGACGCTGGCCACGGCCGCCGCCAAGGCACGCCCGAAGATCTCGGCCACCTGGTCGACTTCACCAGCGGTGATCACCAGCGGTGGCAGGAAACGCACCACACTGCCATGGCGCCCGCCCAGTTCCAGGATCAGCCCGCGCTTGAGGCATTCGCGCTGCACCAGCGGCGCCAACTGGCGATGCACCGGTGGGTGGCCCTGGCTATCAGGCGTGCCAGTCGGGTCTACCAGCTCCACCCCCAGCATCAGCCCACGCCCACGGATATCCCCCAGGTGCGGGAAATCGCGCTGCAGGATGCGCAAGTGTTCGCCCAGGCGCTCGCCCATGGCCGCCGCATGGCCTGCCAGGTCGTGATCCTTGAGGTAGCGCATCACCGCCGAGCCCGCCGCCATCGCCATCTGGTTGCCGCGGAAGGTCCCGGCATGGGCGCCCGGCAGCCAGGTGTCGAGCCAGTCGCGATACACCACCACCGCCAGGGGCAGGCTGCCGCCAATCGCCTTGGACATCACCACCACGTCCGGAATGATGCCGGCGTGTTCAAAGGCAAACATTTTGCCGGTACGCCCAAAACCACTCTGGATTTCATCGACGATCAGCGCCACCCCCGCTTGCGCGGTGATACGGCGCAGGCCACGCAGCCAGTCGAGGTCCGCCGGGATCACGCCCCCCTCGCCCTGGACCACTTCGACAATCACCGCCGCTGGCAGCAACACGCCGGCTTCCGGATCGTTGAGCAGGTTTTCCAGGTAATGCAGGTTGACCCGCACACCTTCGGCGCCACCCAGCCCGAACGGGCAACGGTAGTCGTACGGGAATGGCAGGAATTGCACGCCATTGCCGAGCAAGGCACCCAAGGGTTTCTTCGGCCCCAGGCTGCCCATCAAACTCAGCGCGCCCTGGCTCATGCCGTGATAACCGCCCTGGAACGACAGCACAGTGCTGCGCCCGGTGGCGGTGCGCACCAGCTTCAACGCGGCCTCCACCGCATCGGTGCCGGTGGGGCCGCAGAACTGGATTTTCGCTTCCCGCGCCAGCTCAGAAGGCAGCAAACCGAACAGGTCCTGCACGAATTGATCCTTGACCGGCGTGGTCAGGTCCAGGGTGTGCAGGGGCAGTTCATCGCTCAGCACTTGCTGGATGGCCTGGATCACCACCGGGTGGTTATGCCCCAGCGCCAGGGTTCCGGCGCCGGCCAGGCAATCGATGAACCGGCGCCCCTCGACGTCTTCCACATAAATGCCCTTGGCGCGCTTGAGCGCCAGGGGAATGCGCCGTGGGTAGCTGCGGGCGTTGGACTCCTGCTGGCGCTGGCGGGCCAGCAGCGGGCTTTCGTCAAACTGATAAAGCGTTTCCGCGGCCTGCACCGGGGCGTCTTCGATACGGCTGGTAGCGACTGACATCTCTCGATCCCTCAATACGCTGATGATGGTGACCAAACTGCCGATCCGTTGGCGTCTGGCCCAAGGGGGCATGCGCACGGATTTCCTGTTGTGGAGACGCTTCAGCGAGAAAAGGATTTAGGGGACGAGGGTTGTTAACTGATGAATGAAGATCCAATTGTAGGAGCGAGCTTGCTCGCGAAAAACTCCCAGGCGCAGCGTTTATCCAGAAAGCCCGCGGTATCGTTGACGTTTTTCGCGAGCAAGCTCGCTCCTACAATTGAACAGTGCTCAGCTCCGAAGCCCGCGGTATTTTTCATTCAGCGCATAAAGAATCGCGCAAGTCTCTGCATCCAGGAACCCACAATAATCCCGTGGCCGAAAGTGCATCTGGAACGCCCGGGTGCGCTGCTCAAAGGCCAGGCGATTCTGCGCTGGCTTGTAGCCATAACGCTGAAACGCCCGCTCCACTTCGACCTCCGGCGGCAAGCCGAGACAAAAGCGGCGCTGGTACATCGCCCGGGTCGATTCATCAAACCAGGCCCCGATGCCGGCCTCATGCAGCACACGCCAGGGCAGCCGAGGCCCAGGGTCGCTCTTGCGCCAGTAGGCCACATCCGAATGCCCGAGCCAGTCAGTGGGGCCGACCTGCGGATAGCGCTCCAGCAGGTCGCGAAGCAATGCAATCAGTACGTCAATCTGTGCCGGTGCGTACTCCGGGAAGGTAAAGACGCCCGCGTCATCGCGCGCCAGGTTGACGATTTCAATGCCCATCGAGCGGCTATTGAGATCGGCCTTCCCCGCCCAATAACTCACGCCGGCGTGCCAGGCGCGCTGGCCCTCGTCCACCAGGCGAAACACGCGCAGCTCTTCATAACCGGCAGCACGGTAGCTGGGTTCATCGGGGTCGGGCAGCAGATAGTGGGCGCTGACGCCATCTTGGGTGAGGGTGCGTAGCGAAGAAGCAAAGGGTGCGGCGGTGTAGTGCACAATCACCTGCTGCACGGATTCGCCGCGGCGGTCGTTGAAATCCCTGGCAGGGAAACTGGTGTCGATCACCAACATAAGAACAGTCCTTTTCAATTCAGGCCGACTCATTCGGCCCGTTCAAGCGCAAAAAAATTACCGCCATCCTGAAGGCTTGAGCCTCAGGCGGGCGGTAATTATTTGCCACGTGAAAAGGGCAGTTCAGCGCCGCAACGGCATGCCCAGGTCGACCCGCATACCGTCGGGCTGGCTGTCGAAGTGCAACGAGCAGGAGCAACGCTGCACAATCGCTTGGACAATCGCCAAGCCCAGGCCACAGCCTTCGCTGCTGCCGTTGCGCCAGAAGCGCTGGGTGAGGTATTGCAGGTCTTCGCTGGAGATCTGCTGGCCATGGTCACGCACGCGGAACACCACGTTATCCGGGGTAGAAAACACCTGCAGTTCCACGCGGGTATCGGCGGGGGTATGGCGCAGGGCGTTGTCCAGCAGGTTACGCAAGGCCGCGACGGCAAGGCCCACGGGCATCGCCACTGGAACGGGAGAAAGCGCCGGCGCCAGGATCAGATCGATACGGGAATTGTCACCGGCGTTGGCATCCTGGATCGCCAACCTGGCGACTTCCTCCGCACTGGATTGCAGGCCATCGTCAAACGACAGGCTGCCCTCCACCCGCGCCAGTAACAACAGTTGCTCCAGGGTGCGATGCAAGCGGTCGGCGCCCTCCTCGGCGTGCGCCAGGGACTGGTCGCGGGCCGCGCCCTCGGTCATGCGCGCGACTTGCAGGTGGGTCTTGATCGCGGTCAACGGGCTGCGCAGTTCATGGGCGGCGTCACCGGTCAGGCGACGTTCGCGCTCGATGGTCTTGGCGATGCGCTGCAGCAGTTGGTTCTGGGTGTCGAGCAACGGCTTGAGTTCACTGGGCAGCGGGTGAATCTGCAAGGGTTCGAGGGAGTCGACACTGCGCCGCATCAGCGCGTCACGCATACGGTTGAGCGGCACCAGGCTCTGGCCGATGCCCAGCCACAGCAGGCACAGGCAGCCCAGCAACGCCACGCCGACCGGCACCGACGCCGCCAGCAGGATCGACAGGTTGAGGGCTTCGCGCTCCACCTGGCGGTCGGCGGTGGTGATCAGCAAATCGCCACGGGACAGGGTAAAACTGCGCCAGCCCACACCGTCGATGATCTGGTCGCGAAAACCGCTGCGGCGCGACTCCAGCCCTTCCTCCGGCGTGGTATGGCTACGCGCCAGGATCTCGCCGCGCAAGGAACTGACCTGGCAGGCCATGCCGCCCGGCACATTCAGTTGTTCGGTGCGCAAATGCGCGCCACCGCTGACGCTGGCCAGGCCCGGCATCTGCTCGGTGAGCCCGGCCACCATGCGCGCCGAAGCCACCAGGCGCTGGTCGAGGGAAAACATCATCTGGTTGCGCAAATCGTTGAGCATCCAGGCGGCCGCCAGCACCCAGATCAGCACAAAAGCGGCGCCCAGCTTGAACGTCAGGCGCAGGCGCAAGCTCATCACGGCGTGTTTTCTCCCCCATCAGCGGTGCCCAGGCGATAGCCCAGCCCCCTGACGGTTTCGACGATGCCGTTGCCCAACTTGCGCCGCAGGTGGTGGATATGCACGTTGAGGGCGTTGCTTTCCAGTTCGTCGCTGAAGCCGTAGACGCTGTCCTTGAGCTGTTCGCTGGACAGTACGCGGCCCTTGTTGTGCAACAGCGCCTGCAACAACGCCTGTTCACGCCGGGACAGGTCCACCGGCTGGCCGCCGAGGAAGGTTTCGCGGCTGCTGGGGTCGTAGGCCAGACGGCCATGTTCGATCAGGTTGACGCTGCGCCCCGCCACCCGGCGCAACAGGGTTTGCAGGCGAGCGGCGAGTTCACGCAAGTCGAAAGGCTTGAGCAGGTAATCGTCGGCGCCGGCTTGCAGGCCGTCGACGCGGTTGGTCACCGAGTCCCGCGCGGTGAGGATCAGCACCGGAATGTCCAACCCTTGGCTGCGCTGTTGTTGCAGCAGCTTGAGGCCGTCTTCGTCGGGCAGGCCGAGGTCGAGCACCATGATGTCGAAGGCCGCGGCCTTGAGCATCGCCCGCGCAGCCGAGGCCGTGGCCACGCGCTCCACGGTAAAGCCCTGGGCGGTCAGGCCGGCCACGATGCCACTGGCGATCAGTTCGTCGTCTTCACAGACCAGTACGTGCATGGTTAACCCTTCATGAAAGATGGCGCGATTAGAAAAGCCACGGATTAAGCGCGCATTATGCCGCTAAAGTTCGCAACACCGGATAATCCCTACGCTCTAGAATAGCGGTGGTTAATCATCGGTTAATCAACGCCACACATTGTGTGCCTCACTTGCATCGAACTAAGGCTTGACCATGCGGCATCTGTTTACCCTTCTGCTGGTGTTGTTCGCGGGATTCGCCCAGGCAGCGCCGGGCAGCCCCTTCGAAACCAAACCCGACTTCCTCCCGGTGGGCAAAGCCTTCGCCTTTACCTCCGAACGTCTTGAAAGCGGCGAAACCCAGCTGTTTTGGCAGATTGCCGACGGTTATTATCTGTACCAGCAGCGCATGAAGTTCGACGGCCTGGCCGAAAAACCCGTGCTGCCCGAAGGTGAAGCCCATAGCGATGAGTTCTTTGGCGAACAGCAAGTCTATCGCCAGGGCCTGGAAGTGAAGATCCCCGCTGGCACCACCGGCCAGGTCAAGCTCGGCTGGCAGGGCTGCGCCGATGCGGGCCTGTGCTATCCGCCGCAGTCGATCACCGTGGACCTGGGCGGCAACCCGGCCGTCGCCGCGACCGCGCAAGCCCAGGATCAAAGCCTGGCCAGCGGCCTGCAGCAGCGCAGCCTGGGGTGGAGCCTGCTGGTGTTCTTCGGCCTGGGCCTGCTGTTGGCGTTTGCGCCCTGCTCGTTGCCGATGCTGCCGATCCTCGCCGGCCTGGTGGTGGGCAGTGGCGCCAGCCCGCGCCGTGGCTTTGCCCTGGCCGGCAGCTACGTGGTGTGCATGGCGCTGGTGTATGCCGCCCTGGGGGTGATGGCCGCATTGCTCGGCGCCAACCTCGCTGCGCTGCTGCAAACGCCGTGGATCCTCGGCAGCTTTGCGGCGTTGTTCGTACTGCTCGCCCTGCCGATGTTCGGCTTCTTTGAACTGCAACTGCCCGCCTTCCTGCGCGACCGCCTCGATAACGTCAGCCGCCAGCAAAGCGGTGGCAGCCTGGTGGGCGCCGGTGTGCTCGGCGCATTGTCCGGCCTGCTGGTGGGGCCGTGCATGACCGCGCCCCTGGCTGGCGCCCTGCTGTACATCGCCCAGAGCGGCAATGCGCTACACGGGGGGCTGATCCTGTTCGCCATGGGCATCGGTATCGGCATTCCCCTGTTGCTGCTGGTCACCGTGGGCAATCGCTTCCTGCCCAAGCCGGGCACCTGGATGAACGTGCTCAAGGGCATCTTCGGCTTCCTGTTCCTGGGCACTGCGGTGCTGATGATTCGCCCGGTGGTCGGCGACAGCCTGTGGATCGGTCTGTGGGGCGCCTTGGCGCTGGTGATGGCGTACTGTGGCTGGGCGCTGGCCCGTGAGTCCGGCCTGGCGGCCAAGGTGTTCGGCGCCGGTTCCCTGGTACTGGGCCTGTGGGGCGCGGTGCTGGTGGTGGGTGCGGCCGGTGGCAGCGATGAGCTGTGGCAACCGTTGAAGGTCTACAGCGGCTCGCGGCTCGCCGCTGCACCCAGCGCTCACGATGCCTTCACCACGGTAAGCGACCCGACTGTACTGCAAAGCCAACTCGACAGCGCCAAGGCCCAGGGCCAGTGGGTGCTGTTGGACTATTACGCCGACTGGTGCGTGTCGTGCAAAATCATGGAAAAACAGGTGTTCGGCAAACCCGAGGTGATGGACGCGCTCAAAGACGTGCGCCTGCTGCGCCTGGCCGTCACCGCCGACAACGCAGCCAGCCGCGAGCTGCTGGGCCGCTACAAAGTACCGGGGCCCCCGAGCTTCGTGTGGATCGGCCCGAACGGTGAAGAACGCCGCGCCCAACGCATCACCGGCGAAGTAGACGCCGCCGCCTTCCTGCAACGCTGGACCCAGACGCGGGATGCCCTCTGATGCTGACCCTCACCATCGGCACCTTCGCCATCGCCCTGAATCACCTGCTGCTGATCAGCGCGCTGATTCTCGCCACCCTGGTGGGCTGGCGCGTGGCCAAGCGCGGCGGCGAGAACCCGGAGTCGGTGCTGTTCAGCCTGTTCCTGCTGGGCCTGCTCGCTGCCCGCGTCAGTTTTGTGCTGATGTACTGGAGTTATTACAGCAACGACTGGGTGGAGATGGTCGACCTGCGTGACGGCGGCTTTCTCGCCTGGCCCGGGATCATCGCGCTGATCCTCGGCGCGCTGGTCTACGGCTGGCGTCGCCCTGCCCTGCGCAAGCCGCTCAGCGCCGGAGTAATCACCGGCCTGTTGTTCTGGGGCATGACCGGCCTGTCCCTTAGTCTGTACGAAAAAGGCACGCGCCTGCCGGATATCACCCTGCGCAATGCCAATGGCGAGGTGGTGCAACTGGCGGATTATCAAGGCGCCCCGTTGGTGATCAACCTCTGGGCCACCTGGTGCCCGCCGTGCCGACGCGAAATGCCGGTGCTGGAAAACGCCCAGCGCATGCGCCCCGACGTGACCTTCCTGTTCGTCAACCAGGCCGAAAGCATGCAAAGCGTCAGCACCTACCTGGCTACCCAGGGCCTGAACCTCGACAACGTGCTGTTCGACGCCAGCGGCCGCCTCGGCCAGGCCGTGGGTTCCATGGCCTTGCCGACTACGCTGTTCTACCAAGCCGATGGGCGCCTGATCAACAGCCACCTGGGCGAACTCTCCGAAGCCAGCCTGGCCCGTGCCATGGAACCCTTCGACAACACCACGACAAGGAAACCGACATGCCTCGCCTCCGCCACCTGCTGACCCTGCTGCCTTTGACGCTAGCCGCTACGCTGGCCCAGGCCGAAGACCTGCCGGCCCCGATCAAACAGATCGAAGCCAAAGGTGCCAAGATCATCGGCAAATTCGATGCCCCCAGCGGCCTCACCGGCTACGCCGCCCAGTACCAGAACCGGGGCATGGCCTTGTACTTGACCGCCGACGGTAAGCACGTGATTGCGGGCAACCTGTACGACGCCCAGGGCAACGACCTGAGCACCGCGCCCCTGGAAAAACTGGTGTACGCGCCGATGGCCAAGGAAGTCTGGGCCAAGATGGAAAACAGCAGCTGGATCCAGGACGGCGATAAAAACGCCCCGCGCACCGTCTACCTGTTCAGCGACCCCAACTGCCCGTACTGCAACATGTTCTGGGAACAGGCCCGCCCGTGGGTCAAGGCCGGCAAGGTGCAGTTGCGCCACATCATGGTCGGCATCATCCGCGAAGACAGCCCAGGCAAATCCGCCGCCCTGCTCGCCGCCAAAGACCCGCAAAAAGCCCTGCAAGAGCACGAAGCCGCCGGCAAGGGAAGCAAGCTCAAGGCGCTGGAAAAGATCCCGGCCGAGGTCGAGGCCAAGCTTGATGCGAATATGAAGCTGATGGATGAACTGGAGTTGTCGGCGACGCCGGCGATTTTCTATCTGGATGACAAGGGGGGGTTGCAGCAGCAGCAAGGGGCGCCTTCGCCGGAGAAGTTGGTGAAGATTCTCGGGCCGAAATAAAGATTTTTCCTACAAAAAAGGCCTCCTGAATCGGAGGCCTTTTTTTGACTCGGCAACCTCTGATCAAATCTCCTTCACGGTGATACCTGTTACGTCGAAGTCATTTACCGGGTCGATGCCCATTTCCATATTATCCAGCGAAAGTCTCAAGGAGCTTGAACTGGCCTGGAAGGTGCCTTTAAGCAATTCCCAGGCAGTGCCCGGCCGCGTTATCGAAGTAATGTCTACGCCTTGAACTACCAGTACCAACGCGGGCTTCCTACCGGTGCCTGGCGGATAACTGTTACGAATCCAGGCACTGAATTCGTACTGTTTCCCGACTTCCAACTCTGTAAAGTTCTTGAACATTTTCTCGCGCTGTGTAGCGGGATTAGTCGTATTGGTGTATCCCCAGTCTTCCCGATAATATCCATTCGCAAAATCAGGCGGCACTTGACCTTGTTTCAGCCGTAAATCTCTCGAATCGGTGGCTCCCGGGCCTCTTTGCCAGCTATTCCAGTCTTTTCCGGTAGGGTTGAAGTCCGTGTAGTCGTAAAACGCTTTACGAAACTCCAGGTGTAGGACCGGAAACTCAATCGCGCTGGCTTCATGCCCACCAATCTCTGCCGTGCACTTGAACACCACCTCCAAAGCGGTTCTATTACGCAGCTTTTCCAGGTCCTCGCGCTTGAGCACCCGCAATATCCCATCGGCCACATCACCTGCGGTAATTGGCTCGTTGGGCATCACTCTAATAATGCAGGGGGAGCCATCTTCCTGGATGCCTCGACACTCCAGCAATCCCATTTGGCCTGCCAGGATGAACCACCATTTTTCCACGGTGATATGAGCATCCCCTGTAAAGCTCCTCAGGTCCAAAATGCCCCCCTTGGTCGCCGGTGGCGTAGCCTCTGGCACAACGGGGGTCGGCAACCGGGTCGGCACACTGATCTTCAACGCAAGGGTCTTCGACGGCGACAACTTACAAGTACTGGTCACTATGTAATGGATCAGGATGGTTTTACCTGCTGCCTGGATCACCGCCTCACGCGGGACCGCAAAATCCACATAGCCCGGATCGCTGTTGTCCGGTTTTGATTCCAACCGCAGGCTCGTACCGTCCGGTTTGACCCACTCCGCCTCGATCTCATGTCTGGAGCTGATCCGCTCATACTCCACTCGCGCCGTCACACCGTATCGGCCGTTATAGATGGTCAGTTGATCACCCACTGCTTCACATACCCTGGGAGGGGGAAGTAACAACGCTTCTTGCTCAATGCTGAAAATACGAACAGGGAACTCAACGGCTGTATCCAGCGTACACTGGCCATTGAAGTTCGCCGCAAAATGCAGTTCAAACTCGCTGCAATCCGCCAACTTTTGCAGTTTGGTCCTGTCCATCGGCGTATCGACCCCATCGTGTAACCAGGCAGCTTTAAGCGGCACGCCCTCCAACACATAAAAACAATAGTCGCTGCCATCCTCAAGCGTACCGGTTACCCACATCCAGCAACATTGCTTCTCTACCGCATAATCCCAAACAGGCACCACCCCCGTCGCATTCCCGCTAAAGTTGTTGAGGTCCAGGGTATTCCCCGTTGCCTGTTCAATGCCTGGTCTGGTCAGTTGTGGCGCAAGTACTTTGATCAAGCGCTCAGGCGAATACTGGGGCTCGTAACTGTTGAATCTAAGGCTGTAGTTCAGCGTCAAGGTCTTGTTGAAAAGGGCTGCGATGATGTCTGGAGCGACATCGAATGACAGGTTCGTTTCGCCGCTCTTCACGTTCTGGCAACCGAGTTCCACAGGCCCGTAATTTGGCCCGGACGCGTAAGCACAGACATGGTCACCTTCATACATGCCTTCATAACTGACAGTGGCATGCCCACCGTTGACCGTGTTGGTGGGATTGACCTGCCATTGGCCTGGAGGCAGCTCCACCGATTCGCGCAAATGGGGTGGGTCCAGATCCTGGGCCGGGTCTACGTGCAAGAGCGAGGTCGTGCGCAGGTGAAAATCCTGCGCATTTACAGGCAGCGGATTTTCCAGAAGCGGGTTGCCCGGCTCGGGAAACACAGGCGCAGTCTTGTCCCAAATCACCCCCAGATGGGCAGTGATAGACGAATAGTCGTCGAGTCTGGATAACCAGCCTCGCGACAGAGAGAACCTGAAAACGTGATCAGCATGAGCCTCATGAGGCTGTACGACGTGATCCAACGCCACCCATCTGAAGCGATACGGCGTGACATGCTGATTACCCGCGACGATGACAAACAGGCGGTGGCCCGCGTTAATCATTGGCCACGCCTTAATGTGAACGGTTTCATCGCCAGTGAAGCTCAGCATCCTCAGCCGCCAGGTGTTCGGCTCCTCCTCTTTGGAATGCTCAAACACCGGCCTTGATACCACCAGGTGCTCCTCCCGGACCTGTTGGACTTCCAACTCCAGTGTCAAGGACTCCAGCGCTCGGCCACCTGCATTGGCCGTGTACTTGATCAATACCGTGTGCCCGATGCAGTAACTGATCCAGTTTGCAGGAATATCGACGACATCAACACCGTTTGCGACAGAAACAGGCTCGAAGACGGGCTCGTCTTGATCCTTGATCGCCAGGTAGAACGTGACATGGGTGGCATTCGCCGGCAAGGTCAGTGTCGCCGTAGTGCCATCGATCGCATCGATCGGATACAGCACACTGTTATTGGTGGCGTACTGGATAATCGCATAGGGCAACTCCGCTTCAGTCGCTTGCGACACGCCAGAGGCCTGAGCGGAAATAGGTTTTTCAGAGAGCGTTTTTTTAACCACGATAAGACTCCTGTCCAGCGTTAGATCACCGTCGGGCCTGGCCGAGTGAGCCAGAAACTGCGGTTATCTAACACGTGGTTCAGGAAGCTTGCCTACTGTCAGATTTGACAGTTCTACCGGAAAAAATGGGTATTCCAGACCAGCGGTCTGGCTTACAACCCCTCCAACTCCGCCATCAAATCACTCAACCGATCCACCTTCTCGGCACTGATCTCATTGCCCGCCAACTCCTCGATATACCCGGCCAACTCCGCCACCGTGCTGCACTCGAACATCGCCCGCAGCGGCACGTCGCGCTGCAACGTCTTCTGCACCCGCGAAGCGATCTGCGTAGCCAGCAGCGAGTGCCCGCCCAGTTCGAAGAAGTTGTCCTGCACCCCAACCCGCTCGACTTTCAGCACGTCGGCCCAGATAGCCGCCAACGTGGTTTCCAGTTCAGTGCGCGGCGCCACATAGTCCTGGCTGTGCAACTGGCCAATTTCCAGGACCGGCAGGGCCTTGCGGTCGAGTTTGCCGTTGGCGTTGAGGGGCAAGCGTTCAAGCCATAGCCAATGCAGCGGCACCATGTATTCGGGCAGTTCGGCACGCAGGCGTTGCTTGATGCGCTCCAGCTGTTCGCTCGGGTCCAGCGTGGCGTCGGCAGCCACCAGGTAGCCGACCAGGTGCTTGCCATTGGCCCCCTCTTGCACACCCACCGCCGCATCACGCACCTGCGGTTGTTCGTGCAGGCGCGCTTCGATTTCACCCAGTTCGATGCGGTAGCCGCGAATCTTCACCTGGTGGTCAATACGACCGACATACTCCAGCACGCCATCGCTGCGACGCCGCGCCAGGTCGCCGGTACGGTAGAGGCGCTCGCCGGGCGCGCCAAAGGGGTTGGGTACAAACGCCTGGGCGGTGCGCAGCGGATCGCTGACGTAGCCGCGACCGACACCGGTGCCGGCGACGCACAATTCGCCGACAGCGCCTTGTGGCACCAACTCCAAGGCGCCATCGAGCAGGTACAAGCGGTTGTTGTCGGTCGGCGTACCAATCGGCAGGTAAGTGCCACGGGTGGAGGCCAAATCGACGCGAAAGAACGCCACATCATCGGAGCATTCCGCCGGGCCGTAGGCATTCACCAGGCCAATCTGCGGGTAACGCAGCAGCCACTGATGCGCCAACTCCGGCGGCATGGCCTCCCCGGTCGGCAACATCCAGCGCAAGCCATCCAGGCTGATACGCTCCTGGGCCAGCATGCCCTGGATCAGCGATGGCACACTCTCCAGCACGGTGATGCCCTGCGCTTGAACGTGGGCCAGAAGCCCTTGCGGATCATGGGCAATGGCAGGCGGCACGATGTCCACCCGCGCACCAAACAGCGGCGCGGCGAGGAACTGCCACACAGAAATATCGAAGCTTTGCGACGCGGTCTGGGCAATCACATCGGCGTCGCTCAAGTTCAGGTACGGCACCTTGCTCAACTGGTTGTTGAGCATGCCGCGCTGTTCGACCATCACGCCCTTGGGCAAGCCGGTGGAGCCTGAGGTGTAGATCACGTAGGCAAGGTTGTCCGGGGCAGTGTAGACGCCTGGATTTTCGCCACGGGCGGGAATTTCCTCCCACACCAGCAACTGGCAATCGACACCTTCGAGCAACTCGATGGCCTGCTCGCGGCACGCCTCGGTGCACACCAGCAACGGCGTGCGGCTCAGGTCGATGATGCGGCTCAGGCGCTGGCCCGGCAGGCCCGGATCCAGCGGCAGGTAGCCGGCGCCGGCCTTGAAGCTGCCGATGATCATGCCGAGCAAATCCAGACCACGTTCAGCCAACAACGCCACCGGTTGGTCCAGGCCGACACCCGCCGCAATCAGCGCGTGGCCGAGGCCATTGCTGCGGCGATTCAGATCCTCGTAGCTCCATTGCTGGTCAAGACAACTGGCGGCGATACGCTGCGGATGTTGCGCGACCTGCGCCTCGAACAACTCGATGTAGCTGCGTTCCAGCGGGTAGGCATGTGCGCTCTGGTTACAGCCTTCCACGAGGAATTCACGCTCCTGCTCGCCCATCAGCGGCAGCTCAGCCATGTCGCCATGGAAGCCCTGCACCAGCGCCAGCAACAGGCGCTTGAACTCAGCGAGCATGCCTTGCACGGTGCTTTCGTCGAAATAACGCTGGTCGTAGGACAGGTGCAAACCGAGGTCATCGCCCGGATAACACACGGCCGTCAGCGGGAAGTTGGTGTGGGTACGCCCGGAATCCGAGGTGGCATTCAGGTTTTGCGCACGGTCCAGCACCGAGACTTCCACCGGCGCGTTCTCAAACACGAACAGGCTGTCGAACAGCGGCTGACCCTTGGGCAATTCGCTGTGTTCCTGGATCGTCACCAGCGGCAGGTATTCGTACTCGCGCAGTTGCATATTGCTGTCGAGCAAAGCGCTCAACCACTGGCGCACACTGCACGTCTGGCCGTCATCGGGCAGTTTCACCCGCAGCGCGATACTGTTGATAAACAGGCCAACGGTGCGTTGCATCTCGGGCATGTCCACGGGGCGCCCGGCCACCGTGACGCCGAACAGCACGTCGCGATCACCACTCAAACGGCGCAGCACCAGGGCCCATGCCGCCTGGGCGAAGGTGTTGACGGTGAGCTGGTGCGCCTGGGCCAGTTCGCGCAGTTGCGCACCGTCGCGGGCATCCAGGCGGGTGTAGCAGTCGCCCACCACCATGCCGCCGCTGCCACCAGCGTGTTCGCGCAGGAACGGGCGGTCGCTCGGGATCGGCGTGGTGCGCTCGAAGCCTTGCAAGTTGCGCTGCCACCACTGGCGCGCTTCGTTGAGGTTCTGGCGTTGCAGCCAGGCAATGTAGTCGCGATAGCGCGGCGGCGTCGCCAATTGCGCGTCGCGGCCTTCGCCCAGGGCTGTGTAGATATCGAAGAAGTCATTCATCAGCAGCGAACGGCACCAGGCATCGATCAGAATGTGGTGGTTGCTCATCATGAACCAGTAGCGCGCCTCGCCCACGCGAATCAGGCGCAAGTGGAAAGGCGCTTGATTGAGCAGGTCAAAGCCGGCTTCGCGCTCGGCCTTGAGCAAGGCTTGCAGACGCGGCTCCTGCTCATCCTGCGGGTCGGCGCTCCAGTCCAGGTACTCAATCGGCGTACTACCTGGCTTGTGGATCACTTGCAGCATGTCTTCGCCGACGTTCCAGCAGAACGAGGCGCGCAAGGCTTCATGGCGGGCGATCACCGCTTGCCAGGCCTGGGCGAAACGCTCCGGGTCCAGGGCGCTGTTGATGCGGTAGCGATCCTGCATGTAATACAGGCCCGTGCCAGGCTCCAGCAGGGTGTGCAGCAGCAGGCCTTCTTGCATCGGGGTCAGCGGGTAGACGTCTTCGATGGCGCTGGCCGGGACCGGCAAGGCGTCCAGTTGCACCTGGGTCAGGTGCGCCAGGGGGAAGTCGGACGGTGTGAGGCCGCCGGCATCGTCCTGCAGGCAATGGGCGATCAGGCTGTGCAATTCGCCCAGGTAAGCTTCGGCCAGATCGCGAATCACCTGCTGATCATGACGCTCACGGCTGAACGTCCAACGCAGTACCAGCTCGCCGCCGTAGACCTGGCTGTCGATGCTCAGTTCATTGGGCAACGGCGCATCCGGGTCATGGGCCTGGCCGGCGGATTCTTCCAGCGGATGGAACAACGCGTCAGTGCCAAAGCTCTGGTCGAACTGGCCCAGGTAGTTGAAGGTGATCTGCGCGCTCGGCAAGGCGGCCATGCTCTGCTTGCAGAGGTCATCGGCCAGGTAACGCAGCACGCCATACCCCAAACCTTTATGCGGCACGCCCCGCAGTTGCTCCTTGATCGCCTTGATCGAGTCGCCCTGCTCGGCCTGCGGTGTCAGGCGCAACGGATAGGCACTGGTGAACCAGCCCACGCTGCGGGTCAGGTCGATGTCATCGAACAAGGTTTCGCGGCCATGGCCTTCCAGTTGAATCAGCGCCGAGGCCTGTCCGCTCCAGCGGCATAGCACACGGGCCAGGGCGGTCAGCAGCAGGTCGTTGACCTGGGTGCGATAGGCTCTCGGCGCCTGTTGCAGCAGCTGCCGGGTGCGCTCGGCATCCAGGCGCACGCTGACCGTTTCTGCATCGCAGTTTCGCAATGGTCCTTGTGGGCGCTGCACCGGCAAGGCCACGGCGGGGCCAGCCAATTGCGCTTGCCACAGGCTCAGCTCTTCGCGCAGTGACTCACTATGGGCATAGGCTTGCAAGCGCGCCGCCCAATCGCGCAGCGCGCTGGTTTTGGCCGGCAGGCTGACGGACTGGCCTTCACTCAGTTGGCGATAAACGTTTTGCAGGTCTTCCAGCAGGACGCGCCACGACACGCCGTCCACCACCAGGTGATGGATGGCGATCAGCAAACGTTGCTGGCCTTGCGGCCCGTCCACCAACAAGGCGCGCAACAGCGGCCCCTGTGCCAGGTCGAGGCTGCGCTGGGTGTCGGTGAACAACGCCGTGCATGCCTGCATGTCGCGCACCTGCGCCTGCAGCAGCACGCCGCCTTCCGGCACGCCAAGGTGCTCGGCATGCCATTGCGCATCGCGCCGGGTGAAGCTCAACCGCAGCGCGTCGTGGTGTTCCAACACCGCCAGCAACGCTTGCTCCAGGCGGTGAGGGTCGAGCAGTTGCAGTGGCTTGGGCACCAACGCCTGGTTCCAGTGCTGGCGCGCCGGGATGTCGGTGTCGAAGAACCAGTGCTGAATCGGCGTGAGGCCTGAGGGGCCGGCCAGCAACCCTTGCTCGGCGGTGACGAGCTCCGAGCGGGTCGCCACGGCAGCCAGGCTCTGTACAGTCTGGTGCTGGAACAGGTCACGGGGGCTGAAATGAATCCCGGCCTGGCGCGCACGGCTGACCACCTGGATCGACAGGATCGAGTCGCCGCCCAGTTCAAAGAAGTTATCGTCGAGGCCGACTTGCTCCACGTTCAGCACCGCGCACCAGATGGCAGCCAGGCTGTGTTCCAGCTCACTGCGGGGCGCCACGTAGGCTTGGCGACTGGCCTCTGGGTCCGGTTCAGGCAAAGCGCGGCGGTCGAGCTTGCCGTTGGCGGTCAGCGGCATGCTCTGAAGCACGATCAGATGCGCGGGCACCATGTAGTCCGGTAGTTGCGCCTTGAGGTGCGCCTTCAACGCGTCGCGCAAGGCGGCGTGCTCGGCATCGCTGACCAGGTACGCCACCAGCTGTTTGCCGCTCGGCGCATCCAGCGCCAGCACCACCGCTTCGCGCACGGCCTCGTGTTCGAGCAAGCGCGTTTCGATTTCACCCAGTTCGATACGGAAACCGCGGATCTTCACCTGATAGTCGATACGCCCCAGGTACTCCACCAGGCCATCGGCGCGTTGGCGTACCAGGTCGCCGGTGCGGTACAGGCGCCCGCCCTTGCCAGCAAACGGGTCTGCGACAAAACGCTCCGCCGTCATCCCCGGCCGCTGGTGATAACCCTGGGCCAGGCCGGCGCCACCGATATACAGCTCACCGCTGGCGCCCTGGGGCACCAGCGCCAGGTCGGCGTCGAGAATGTAGGCCACGCGCGCGCCGACGATGCTGCCGATCGGCACACTGCCAGCGCCCTCCTCCAACTGCTCGGGCGCCAGGCTGGCCAGGGGCATCACCACGGTTTCGGTGGGGCCGTAGGCGTTGAAAAACAACTGGGGCGTAAACGCCGCACGGATGCGTTGCAGGTGTTCGCCGGTCAAGGCTTCGCCACCGGTGATGCACATACGCACCGGCAGAGTCTGTTGCTGGGTCGCCAGCCACTGCGCCAATTGGCTGCCGTAGCTCGGGGTAAAACCGAGCACATTGATGCGATGGGTACGGATCAGCGCGCAGATTTCTTCGGCATCCCACTGGCCCTGAGCGCGCAATACCACCCGCGCCCCGCACAGCAGCGGCACCAGCAAACGCTCGGTGGCAGCGTCAAAGTTGATCGAATAAAAGTGCAGCTCGCAGTCATCCGGACGCATATCAAAGCGCTCGATCACCGCCTGGCAATGCATGGCGATCTCACCGTGGGACACCACCACGCCTTTAGGCTTGCCCGTGGAGCCCGAGGTGTAGATGAGGTACGCCTGGTGTTGCGCCAGGCTCACGAACGGCAGCGCCTCGGCGGGGGAATTCGCCAGCACCGGCGAGTCATCCTCCCGGCACCAGCACGCCACCGTCGACGGCAATTGGCCAAGGGCTTCGAACAGCGCCGCATCACTGAGCAGCAGGCCGATGTCACTGTCTTCGATCATGTAGTGCAGGCGGTCCAGCGGGTATTCCGGGTCCAGCGGCACGTAGGCGCCGCCGGCCTTGAGGATCGCCAGCAGGCCGATGACCATTTCCAGGGAACGCGGCAGCGCCAGGCCCACGCGCACCTGCGGGCCCACGCCACGCTCGCGCAGCATCCAGGCCAGGCGGTTGGCGCGCTCATCCAGTTGCGCATAAGTGAGGGTCACACCGGCAAAGGTCAGCGCCGGGGCATCCGGCCGCTGGCTCGCTTGCTGGCTGAACAGCTGATGGATGCACTGGTCGAGGCGATGCGCGCCCTTCTCCACCCCAAGGCTGTCTTGCAAGGCGCGTTGTTCATCCGCGCTCAGCAACGGCAATTCGCTGAGGCGCTGACCGGGATCGGCGACCAACGCTTCGAGCAGGTTGCGCCAATGCGCGGCCATGCGTGCAATGCGCGGTTCATCGAACAGGTCGGTGCTGTAGGTCAGGCAGCAACCCAGGCGATGGTCGAGGTCGGTGACTTCCAGGTTGAGGTCGAACTTGGTCGCCCGCGCATCGTTGGCCAGGTACTCCACGGTCATGCCGGCCAGTTGGCGGCTTTGCTGGAACTCCCAGCGTTGCACGTTGCACATCACCTGGAACAACGGGTTGTACGCCGCGCTGCGCGGCGGTTGCAGGGCTTCCACCAGGTGGTCGAACGGCAGGTCCTGATGGGACTGGCCCTCGATCACGGTATGACGCACCTGCTCGAACAACTCGCTGACCTGCATCTGCCCATTGAGCTGGCAACGCAGCACCTGGGTATTGAGGAACGCGCCAATCAAGCCTTCGCTTTCCGGGCGGATACGGTTGGCCACTGGCGCGCCGATGCGCAGGTCGGTCTGGCCGCTGTAGCGGTAGAGCAACACCGCCAGGGTCGCGGTCATGGTCATGAACAGCGTGAGGCCGTGTTGCGCGTTGAAGGCACGCACGCGGGCAGCCAGCTCATCGCTCAAATCAAAGCGGTACAGCTCGCCCCGGTGGCTTTGCACGGGTGGCCGTGGACGGTCGCCGGGCAGTTCCAGCAACGGGTGTTCGTTACCCAGTTGGGCGGTCCAGTAGTCCAGCTGGCGCTGGCGCTCACCAGCTTGCATCCACTGGCGTTGCCACAAGCTGTAGTCGAGGTACTGCACCGGCAACGCTGGCAGCGGTGACTCGCGCTCGTCGATAAAGGCTTCATACAAGGCGCTGAGTTCACGGGCAAAGATGTCCATGGCCCAGCCTTCGGTGACGATATGGTGCAGGGTCAGCGCCAGGTAATGTTCCTGCTCGCCGGCCTTGACCAGGCAGGCGCGCAACAGCGGCCCGGTTTCCAGGTTGAACGGCGTGTGCGCCTCGACATCGGCCAGTTGCTGTAAACGCTGCTGGCGTTGCGGCTCATCCAGCGCCGATAAATCCTGCCAGCCCATGCGCACAGTGGTCTGCGCTGAGACCTTCTGGCAAGCCACGCCATCGACACTGGGGAAGGTGGTGCGCAGGGTTTCATGACGCATGATCAAGGCTTGCAAGGCCGCCTCGAAACGCCCCACATCCAGCACGCCGCGCAGGCGCGCCATGCCGCCGACGTTGTAGGCCGGGCTGTCCGGTTCCATCTGCCAGAGGAACCACATGCGCTGCTGGGAATAGGACAAGGAGACCGGCTGGCTGCGGTCGACTTTGGCGATGGCAGTCTGTTGGTTGCGCTGGCCCGCCGCTTGGATCAGCCCGACCTGGTCGGCAAAATCGCCCAGCTCGCTGGCTTCGAACAGGGTGCGCAGCGGCAGTTCGACGTCACAGGCCTGGCGGGTGCGGGAGATGATTTGCGGGGCCAGCAGCGAGTGCCCGCCCAGTGCGAAAAAGTCATCGCGCAGGCCGATGCGTGCCAGGCCAAGCACCTCGCGCCAGATCGCGGCGATTTGCAGTTGCAAAGGTGTGTGCGGTTCGACGTGTTCGCGGGTTTGCCATACCGGATCTGGCAAGGCACGCCGGTCGAGCTTGCCGCTGGGGCTCAGGGGCATGGCGTCCAGGCGCATCAGCAGCGCGGGCACCATGTACTCCGGCAACTCGGCGGCCAGGGCGATTTTGACGCTCTGTTCATCCAGTTCGGCATGCGCTGTGTAGTAGCCGATCAACTGTGCATCACGCACCAGCACCACGGCCTGGGCGATGCCGTCCAGGGCCAGCAGGCGCGCTTCGATTTCTTCCGGCTCCACCCGAAAACCCCGCAGCTTGACCTGCTGATCGAGGCGCCCGAGGTATTCGAGGACGCCATCGGCGTTCCAGCGCGCACGGTCACCGGTGCGATACAAGCGGGTGCCCGCCGCGCCCAGCGGGTCGGCGACAAAACGTTCGGCCGTCAGCCCGGCACGGCCCAGGTAACCCCGCGCCAGGCCGATACCGCCGATGCACAGTTCGCCCGGCACACCGGCCGGCAGCGGGTTGAGTTGCTCGTCCAGTACGCGGCAGATCACATTGCCCAATGGCCGGCCAATCGGTGAGCGCTCGCCATCCGCGGCACTGCACTGCCAGTGAGTGACGTTGATTGCGGTCTCGGTCGGGCCATAGCGGTTGTGTAATTGCACCGCTGGCAAGCGCGCCAGTACGCGGTTACGCAATTCGGCAGGCAAGGCTTCGCCGCCGGAAAACAGCCGACGCAAGCTGGTGCATTCGGCCACCAGCGGTTCATCGATAAACAGCTGTAACAACGGTGGCACGAAGTGCAGCGTGGTCACCCCATGCTCCTGCACAAGCTGCGCGATACGGTGCGGGTCGCGATGTTCGCCCGGCCCGGCCAATACCAGGCGGCAGCCGGTAATCAATGGCCAGAAGCATTCCCACACCGACACGTCGAAACTGATCGGCGCCTTTTGCATCAGCACATCAGTTTCGTTCAGTTGATAGGTGGCCTGCATCCACTGCAAACGCTCGGCCAGGGCGCCGTGGGTGTTGCCCACGCCTTTGGGTTGGCCGGTGGAACCGGAGGTGTAGATCACGTAGGCGAGGTTATCGCCGTGCAGGTGCAAGCCTGGCGCCTGGGTCGGCCAGCTGTCGAGGTGCAGGCTGTCCATGGCTATCACGCACACGCCTTCGGCGCTGGGCAGTTGGGGGAGCAAAGCGGTCTGGGTGAGCAGCAGTTGCACGCCGCTGTCCTTGAGCATGTAGGCCAGGCGCTCGGCGGGGTAATCCGGGTCCAGCGGCACGTAGGCGCCACCGGCCTTGATGATGGCGAGCAGGCCAATCAGCAGTTGCGGCGAACGCTCGGCGGCGATGGCCACGCACACGTCCGGGCCGACGCCTTTGTCGCGCAGGTAATGGGCCAGGCGGTTGGCCTGGGTGTGCAGTTGGGCGAAGGTCAGGCTACCGTCCTGCCAGACCAGCGCGGTGGCGTCGCACGTTTGTTGGTTGAGCAGCTCGGGCAGCCAGTGCCGAGCCGGCGCGCAGGGGGCTTCGCTCCAGGGTTGCTGTTCGTCAGCCTGCATCAACGGCAGGTCGCCCATGGCGTGTTGTGGTTGCGCGCACACAGCGGGAAGTAGATGGATGAACTGCTCGGCCAGACGCTGGATGGTCGCGCAATCGAAAAGCTCGTCGGCGTAGTCGAACGACAGGCTCAAGCGCCCATTGCGGTCTTCTTCGCTGTGCAGTTGCAGGTCGAACTTGGCTTCGCGGCTGTGCCAGGGCAACTCATCGGCCAGCAGGCCCGGCAGGCGGCGCAAGGCACTGAGGTCACGTTGCTGGTGGTTGAACATGACCTGGAACAGGCCCTGTTCGCGGGCCTGGGGGAACGCTTCCAGCAGTTGTTCGAAGGGCAGGTCCTGATGGGCCTGGGCGGCCAATGTGGTCTCGCGAGTGGCGGCCAACAGCTGGTTGAACGGCAGGCGCCCGTCCAGCTCGGCGCGCAGCACCAAGGTGTTGATAAAGAAGCCGATCAGGCCCTGGGTTTCATGGCGTGGGCGGTTGGCGTTGGGCACGCCGATACGGATATCGCGCTGGCCGCTGTAGCGATAGAGCAAGGTCTGGAACGTCGCCAGCAGCAGCATGAACGGCGTCGAGTCATGGGCCTGGGCGGTCTGGCGGATCGCCGCACTAAGGCGCGCATCCAGGCGCTGGCTATGGCGCGCGGCGCTGTGCCGATGCTGGGCGGCACGCGGGTGATCGGTGGCCAGGTTCAGGGCCGGATGCTCGTCACCCAACTGCGCTTTCCAGTACGTCAGCTGTCGCTGGCCCTCGCCTTCGGCCAGCCATTGGCGCTGCCAGCTGCCGTAGTCGGCGTATTGCAAGGCCAACGGCGGCAGCTCCAGGGACTGGCCTTGGGCGGCAGCGGCGTACAGGCGCGAGAACTCGTCGATCAGGATATTCAGCGACCAACCGTCGGCAATGATGTGGTGCAACGTCACCAGCAGTTGGTGCTCTTCATCGCCCAGGCGCACCAGGGTAACCCGCAGCAACGGGCCTTTTTCCAGGTCGAACGGGCTGCGCGCCTGGTCTTCGCGGACCTGTTGCGCACGGGCTTCGCGTTCGGTGTTGGGCAGGTCGCTGAGGTCGATGACCGGCAGTTCGAAATCCGCCGTGGCCTCGACACGCTGAAACGCCTGGCCGTCGCGCTCGTAGAAGCGCGTGCGCAGGGCTTCATGACGCTGGATCAGTTGCTGGAGGCTATGGCGCAGTGCGTCTTCATCCAGCTCGCCGCGCAGGTGCAAGGCGCCGGGAATGGTGTAGGCGCTGCTGTGGGGGTCCAGTTGCCAGGTGATCCACAGGCGGTTCTGTGCCAGGGATTGGGGCAGGTCTTCTTGACGTGACAGCGCGTGGATCGCGCCTTGGGCCACGCCGCCGTCCTGTTGCAGCTGCGCCACAGCCGCAGCAAAGGCCGCGAGTGTCGGCGCTTCGAACAGCAGGCGCAGGTTCAGCTCCAGCCCCAGGCTTTCGCGCAGGCGGGCGACCCCTTGGGTCGCGGGGATGGAGTTGCCCCCCAGCAGGAAAAAGTGATCGTCGCCCGCCACCTGGGCCAGTTGCAGTTGCTCGCACCAGATCGCCGCGATCTGCTGTTGCAGGTCCGATTGCAGCGCCACTTCGCTCGCCAGCCCCTGCTGCCCCGGGAACTGCGCGTAGCTGTCGAGGCTGCCATCGGCATGCCGAATCGCACAGGCCGCACGCTGCACTTTGCCGCTGGAGGTCTTCGGCAAGGCGCCGGGGTTGAGCAGCACCACCACGCTCGGGGCTTGCTGGCAGGCCTCGGCCACGGCTTGGCGGATCGCCTTGATCAGCGCTTCGGGCGGCAGGATTTTCTGCACGCTGCGGCTGATTTCCGCAGCGATGCCGATGCCTTCCAGGCCCTGGTCATTGACCGCAAACGCGGCGACCCGGCCCTTGCGCACCACTTCCACTTCGCGCTCGATGGTCTGTTCGATGTCCTGGGGGTAGAGGTTATGGCCGCGCACGATCAGCAGGTCTTTGAGGCGCCCGGTGATATACACCTCGCCGTCACGGATAAAGCCCAGGTCACCGGTGCGTAACCAGGTGCGGCCAGCGTGCTGGACGAAGGTCTTGGCGCTGGCTTGCGGGTTGCGCCAGTAGCCGTGGGCGATGCTCGGGCCCGTGGCCCAGAGTTCGCCGACGCACTGGTCGGGCAGCTCGGTGAGGGTGTGCGGGTCGGCGATCAACACGGCGTGGTCCGGCTGGCTGGTGCCGCAACTCATGATCGCAGGGCCCTGCCCCGGTTCAGCACGGTTGGCGGCCAGCGCCTGTTCGTCCAGGCGCATGGCGGGAATGCCACGGCCACGGGTGCCGCCAGCGACAAACAGGGTGGCTTCGGCCAGGCCGTAGGAGGCGAAGAAATTATTCGGGGTGAAACCACAGCCCGCGAATTTTTCCGCGAAGCGTTCCAGGGTGTCGAGGCGGATCGGTTCGGGGCCCGAATAGGCCACGCGCCAGCGGCCCAAGTCCAGGCGCTCCAGGGCCGATTCACTGACCCGTTCGCAGCACAGGCGGTAGGCGAAATCCGGGCCACCGCTGATGGTGCCGCCGTATTCGCTGATCGCCTCCAGCCAGCGCAACGGTCGGCCAAGGAAGTAGGCCGGCGACATCAACACGCAAGGCACGCCACTGAAAATCGGTTGCAGCAGGCCGCCGATCAAGCCCATGTCGTGGTACAGCGGCAACCAGCTGACGATCACGTCGTCGGGGTTGAGGTCGATGCCAAAACCACGGCGGATCAGCACTTCGTTGGCCACCAGGTTGCCGTGGCTGACTTGCACGCCCTTGGGCAATGCGGTGGAGCCGGAGGTGTATTGCAGGAACGCGATGTCGTCGGCCGTAAGGTCGGGCGCGACCCACTGGTCAGCCTGCTGCGCATCCAAGGTGTCGACGCTCAACACCTCGGGCGCGTTTTCAATCTGGGCCAGGCCCTCGCTGAGGCTGGCAATGGTCAACAGCAGGCGCGGCTCGGCATCGCTGATGATCGACAGCAGGCGCTCCTGGTGATGACGACGCGTGGATTCCGGCGGATACGCCGGCACCGCGATCACCCCGGCGTACAGGCAACCAAAGAACGCCGCCACATAGTCCGGCCCACTGGGGAACAGCAACACCGCACGCTCGCCCAGGCCAGCGTTGGCCTGCAGGGCGGCGGCGATGGTGCGAGCGCGTTGGTCGAGGTCGCGATAACTGAGCACCACACTGTGCTCGGCGCTCTCGGCGAGGAAGCGCAACGCCACCTGGTCCGGCGTCTGCGCAGCACGCTGTTGAAGGGACTGGACCAGGGTGCGGGGGAGTTCGAAGGCGTCCATCATGGGGTTCCTGCCTGAAATCGGCTTACGGGAAATTCGGGAAGTCGGGTGCTCAGCCGGCAGCGAGTTGCCGCGCCGCGCCAATGCGCCAGCGCGCCAAGTGTTCGTCGGCATAGCGACGCACGCAGCGCAGCACCGCGCTTTCGTGCTGCACGAGGAAGAAGTGGTGGCCGTCAAACATGTCCAGGGAAAACCCACTGGCGGCGTCGAGTTGCCAGTCGAGCAACTGGTCGGCACGCACGCTGTCCTGCTTGCCACCGAACACATGGATCGGCAGCGCCAGGGGCTGGCGCTCGCCATAGGTGAAACTGCCGCACAGCAGAAAATCGGCGCGCAGGATCGGCAACATCAGTTGCATCAGCTCGGGGTTGGCCAGGGCTTCTTCGGCGGTGCCCTGTAATTCGCGCAGGCGGGCAATGAGTTGGGCATCGTTCTTTTCAACGGCGTACTCGCTCACATCACGACGCGCCGGGCCCGCCGTGCCGGACGCGAACAACGCCAGGGGCGCAGGCAGATTGCGCGCGTTTAAAGCGTGGGCCAATTCAAACGCCAGCAGCCCGCCAAGGCTGTGGCCGAACAAGGCATAGGGGCCATCGAGGTCACGGCTGATTTCTTCAGCAAGCTGCGCGGCCAAGGCCTTGATATCGCGCTGCAATGGCTCATCCATGCGCATACCGCGGCCCGGCAATTCCAGCGGGCATACCTGCAGCCAGTCCGGCAGAACCCGGCGCCAGCGAGCGTAGACCGAGGCGCTGGCGCCTGAATGGGGCAGGCAAAACAGGCGCATCCGCAGGGGTGTACTCATCCCGCGAGGACTCCAAACTGAAACACGCTGAATGCACGATAAAAACCCATCTGGTCCTCCTGCGGGTGCTGATCCTTGGCCGTTGTACTAACGAACCTGTCACCCATGAGAACGGACGGAGCCGGCAAATAATTAGTCGCCGGGGGCGAGCGAGACGTGGTTCACACCTTTGCCCAAGGCATAAGATTAGTTCGTCTTCTCATTTGACAATCATTATCATTCAGCATAATTTGTTGCCCGATGTGTAGGAGGCCTCAGCAGGGACGCCCTCCCCTAACTTATTAGCAGCAAGGTGATTTCCATGACGGAACCAGTATCCACAGGCAGGTGCGATTCACCCCTTCTCCAGGCGTTCGTCGACAATCGACTGATTTTGGTGAAGATCGCGGCCCGTATCACCGGGTGCCGCTCCCGCGCCGAAGACGTGGTGCAGGACGCCTACTTCCGGCTGCAGTCGGCGCCGACGATCACCTCATCGTTCAAGGCCCAACTGAGTTATCTGTTCCAGATCGTGCGCAACCTGGCGATCGATCATTACCGCAAGCAGGCTCTGGAGCTCAAATACTCCGGGACCGAAGAGGAAGGCTTGAATGTGGTTATTCACGGCGCTTCACCGGAAACCTCGCACATCAATTTCAACACCCTGGAAAACATCGCCGACGCCCTGACGCAACTGCCCCAGCGCACCCGCTACGCGTTCGAGATGTACCGCTTGCATGGCGTGCCGCAAAAAGACATCGCCAAGGAACTCGGAGTATCGCCGACGCTGGTGAACTTTATGATTCGCGACGCGCTGGTGCATTGCCGCAAGGTGTCGGGCAGTCATAGCGATACGTTTGCGCGGCGGGTTTGAGCGCAGCGAGGAATGTATGGGCAGCAGCTTCCAACGGTAACCACGATGCGAAGCGAGCCGCTCTTGATCTTGATCTGCTTTTGATCTCAGGCGCCCCGTTAAACCACGCTGGCCGTAATTCGACAGGGATTTGGGGGGTAAACCGGCAGGGATGCCGGTTTAGCCGCCCCGCGCCATGGATGGCGCGTGGCGGCGGCCC
>NZ_NKRF01000082.1:0-91921 GCF_003408955.1 Pseudomonas sp. GL93 | reverse complement strand
CCCAAATCGCTGCTGGTGAATGTCATTGGTTCCATGATCATGCTCTACGCCCAACGGGGTAACCGATGATGACTAATCTCACATCCCCTATAACCGCGGCACACTCGCCAGCAGCGCGCCCAGCCATACCAATGTGGTCAACACCAGGCTGCGCAAGGCGCGGCCTTCGAACTTGCGCTGCAGGCTCGGTACCGCGGTTATAGGGGATGTGAGATTAGTCATCATCGGTTACCCCGTTGGGCGTAGAGCATGATCATGGAACCAATGACATTCACCAGCAGCGTGATGAACATCAAGACGAGAGCGGCGTACATCAATACCTCCACCTCGTTGGGTCCGGCTTCGGGGAAGTTCAGCGCCAACAAGGCTGCCAACGTATTGGCCGGCGCAAACAGCGACAGGGAAATGTTGTTGGCGTTGCCCACCAGCATCGCCAGCGCCATGGTTTCGCCCAGCGCACGGCCGAGGCCAAGTACCAGGGAGCCGAAAATACCGGTGGCGGCAGATGGCACCATCACCTTGAGAATCGCCTCCCAATGGGTGGTGCCCATGCCGTAGGCGGCCTGCTTGGTTTTCATCGGCACGCTGGTGAGCGCGTCCTGGGACACGGCGGCAATCGTCGGCAGAATCATGATGGCCAATACCAGCGCCGCAGGCAGCAACCCCGGCCCGCTCAAGGACGTGCCGAAAAACGGGACCCAACCCAGTTCACTGTTCAACCAGGTGGTCAGTGGCCGGATGGCCGGGATCACCACGTAGATGCCCCACAGGCCATACACCACGCTGGGGATGGCCGCGAGCAGTTCAACGATGGTGCGAAACACCGCCGCCAGCTTGGCCGGCAGAAAGTCCTGAGTCAGGAAAATCGCCATGCTGACACCGAAAAAGCCGGCAATCAGCAGCGCGATAAAAGCGCTGTAGAGCGTGCCCCAAATGGCCGGCAGGATCCCGTATTTGCCCTGGTTAACGTCCCAGACGCTGCCAAAAAGCACATCGAACCCGTGCTTTTCCATGCCCGGCAAGGCCTTGCGTCCCACCTCGAATACCAAGGCTGCGACCAACGCCAGAATCAGTACCACCCCGATTCGCGCGAGCCCACGGAAGGTGCGATCGACCAGGAAGTCTTTGGCCGAGGGAGGTTGGCAGGCAGAATCCCGGTTAACCGGTACGACGAAAGGTTTGTTCATTGGCTAATTCCGGAACAGGGGGGAAACGCTCCCGGTATGGCAAACAGAGCACACCGAGAGCGGCCTCACGGGTGTTACTGAATGTTGGCGGAGGCTTTGCGAACCTGCTCCACCACCGATGGCGGCAGCGGGATGTAGCCCATCGAGTCGGCGATTTTCTGCCCCTCGGTCAGGCTGTACTCAACCATTTCGCGCATGGCCTTGGCCTTGGCAGGGTTGCCGTTGTCCTTGCGGAAAATCATCCAGGTGTACGAGGTGATCGGGTAAGACTTGGCACCGTCCGGGTCCGGCAACCAGGCCACCAGGCTTTCCGGCATCTTCACTGCGGCCAGGGCCTCGGCGCCGCTTTCGGCGTTCGGCACCACGTACTGGCCGGCCTTGTTCTGCAACTGGGCGAAGTCAACCTTGGCCAGTTTGGCGAAGCCGTACTCGATGTAGCCAATCGCGCCTGGGGTCTGGCGTACGGTGGCAGTCACACCATCGTTCTTGGGCGACTTGATGAATTTGTCGCTGGCCGGCCAGTTGACGGTGTTGCCCTCCCCCAGTGCCGTTTTGAATTCAGGGTTGATGGTCGCCAGGTGTTTGGTGAATACCGCCGTGGTGCCGCTGGAGTCTGCGCGCACCACCACGGTGATCGGCGTGTCGCCAAGCTTCAGGTCCGGGTTGGCGGCGACGATCTGTGGGTCGTTCCACTTGGTGATCTTGCCCAGGAAGATATTGGAGTAAACATCACGTGGCAGCTTGAGACCCTTGGGATTGCCCGGCAGGTTATACGCCAGCACGATTTCACCGGCGGTCATTGGCAGCAGCTGCACGCCCTCGGCGACCTTGGCGATGTCTTCGTCTTTCATGGCCGAGTCACTGGCGGCGAAGTCGACGGTTTTATTCAGGAAGTCCTGCACACCTGCGCCGCTGCCCTTGGACTGGTAATCCACGGTGACGCCAGCGGTCTTCTTGCTGAAATCCTTGAACCAGGTGAGGTAGATCGGTGCAGGGAAGCTGGCGCCGGAGCCGGTGAGGCGCACGTTTTCGGCGGCGAAGGCCATGGAGGAGGCACAAAGAGAAACCGTAACGGCCAGTGCTGCAGACTTCATCAAGCTTTTCATTAAAAGGAACTCGTTGTGGTGACGGGCTCCCGAACTGTGAAGCAGGGTTGTTACATTTTTATGAAAATTGAATGGCGAGAGGGTGTTTTGTCCTGCTTTGCCGCCGCAGGCCTGAATTTTTAGGGCATTGGTTAGTAACAAAATAAGACTAAGAACCTGCACGCGCCGCTTTTTTGGCGCCTTTTTGGGACAGCGTGAGGTGAGCTTGAAGACATACAGTTCACCTCGCCCTGTCACAATCGGATTTAAACTTCAGAAGTGCCACTCAAGATGGACCGTCGGCGCATGCGTATCGGTACCCGGTTTATTGATCGCGCCATACTTGTGTTTCCAGTACTCATAGCCCGGACCGACCAATAGGGTATTTTTGCGACCCCATGCCAGTTGCCCGACATCGACCATCAATGACGCGCGCACCAGGCTTTCCTCGGCCGTATCCTGCTTGAAGTAATCCTTGCCCTTCTCGGTCTTGTAGCTGGCAAAACCCTGGAATTTGAGGGGCACGCCGGCCACCTGGAACGGGATGCCCCAGACCATGTGCAGCACATAGTACGGGTCGAACTGGATGTTTTCGGTCTGGCACGCATTCAATCCGCAGTGGTTCCATTCCATGGCATACAGCAGGCTGATATCCAGGTAACCGGGCACGTCGAACTTGAGCGTCGGACCGGCCACCAACATGCGCTTGCGGGTAGCGAACTCGGTGTTCTTGTAGTTGAGCTCAACTCCGCCGCTCAGGGCCACCTCCTTGACCGGACCAAAGGCCATCGACCGCTCGAACACCTGGCTGAGGAACAGTTGATGGCGGTACACCAGATAGGCCTCGGTCGCACCCGAATCGCTGTCTTTCTTTGGATCGTTACTGTCGGACTTGAGCACGTCCAGGTTGAAGAAATTGGAACCGGTCTCATTGCCGCTGGCATGGCCCAGTTGGTAGATCTCCTTCTGGACCTTGCCACGGATGCTGGGTTCGGTGAAGTCGGTACCGTAGCGAAAACCGATGAAGGTATCGCTCCAGTCCTTGGCCTGTGCCGGGCTTGAGATCAGACTCATTGCACCCGCGGTTATAAAAAGAGCCTTGCAATACGTTTTTTGTAATTGTTGTACGTACATGTTCAGGATTCCATCACGTCAAAGTTCCAGCCATCCCGGTTTCCAGGCACGCGCAAGCCTTGCCCGGACGACCACGAGGGCCGGGTTGAAGTTGCCAAGGGTGCTATGGCTTAGCGGACGCTAGCCATGGGTATGACGAGTGGATTGCCAGGCAATCATTTGCCAGCCGTTATTGCCCGCCTTCCACACGCTGATGTAGCGCGAGTTGAGGACCATGGGCTCGCCACGGATCACCACGTCCATGTCGATCAGCCCGGTAACGACCACGCATTCCCCTACCCTGCGCATCTGCTCGTCACGGCTGGTGAAGCCGCGATAGCGCCAGACGCCCTCTCGCATGCCCTGCAGGTAGCTGCTCTTGCTGTCGCTCTTGCCGTCGGAGTGGCTGTAGGTCAAGTCTCGGGTATAGATACTTTCCAGGAAGTCCATATCGCCCTCGACCATGGCCTGGCGGCGGCGCAATTCCAGGGTTTGGATCTGTTGTTCGACGCGTTGCTCTGACATCGTTTGATACTCCAGTGTTGATCTCAAACTTCAGGAATCCGTGGTTTTCAGCGCCCCTGCCGCGCGAGCGGGCACGTCTGACTCCACCTGGGGCATAAACAACAGCGTGACGGTGGCCAAGGCAAAGAAACCGGCGCACACCAACAGGCCCCACGCCAGGCTGTAGTGGGTGGCGATGCCACTCAACAGGAGCGGCGCAAAAGCCGCCAGGCCCCGACCAAAGTTGAAGCAGAAGCCCGCGCCGAGGGTGCGTACCCGCGTGGGGTACAACGCACTGAAGTAGGAGGCAAACAAACTGGCAAAGGCATAGAAGAAGGCATAGATCGGCCCTAGCCAGAACAGAATGGCGTTATCGGTGGTGAGTGCATAAATCGATAACATCAGCGCGCTGCCGAGCAATGACAGGAGCGTGGCGTTTCGCTTACCGATGTGGTCAGCGATGAAGCCGAAAGCATTGATACCGATGAAGGCGCCGATGTTGAGGATCGCCATGAAGTTGGCCATCATCCCGATGTCCAGTCCGCGCTCCTTGATCAAGTAGGTGGGCAACCAGGTGCTCGCCCCCCAGAAGCCAATCACCGCAAAACTCGCCGCCAGGGTACCCAGCAGGGTCAGGCGCAGCAGTTCGGGGGAAAATATTTCGCGTACCGAGACATGCTTGTGCTGGCTGGGGCCGGCCATGTTGCGGGTTTTCTGCGCGGTCCATTCCGGTGACTCAGGCACAAAGAAAAACAGATACGCCAGCGGGATCAAGGTGGAGATCCCCGCCACCATGAACAGGGTTTGCCAGTCTGGCAGGTAGCTGGCCGCCACCATTGCCGCGATGGCGGCGCCAATCGGGAATGAACTCAACACGAACCCGATCGCTCGTGCCCGCTGATGGGCAGGCCAGGTTTCCGTTACATAGGCTGAGACAATCCCCCACACCCCGCCCAGGCCCAGCCCGGACAGAAACCGCAGGAGCAGGAGCAAGCCCCAGTTGTGCGTGGTAGCGAACAGCGTGGTCAACACGCCGAACACGATCAACGAGATCAGCAGGGCCTTGCGTCGGCCATAGTTGTCGCAATACCAACCCGTGGTAATGCCGCTCAAACCGATCCCCAGCAGGGTTGCCGAGGCGAGCATGCCAGCTTCATTGAACGTCAGGCCCAGGTCCTGGCGGATCACCGGGAGTGCGATGGTGAGTAGGATGATCTCCATGGCGTCAAACAGATACGCAAGGAAACCGCCGATAAGTACATGCCATTTGGATAGAGCTCGCATTGCAGGTTTTCCTTATTGTTGTTGTTTTGCCAGGCCGATCGACAGACGTGATGCATCGCAGCACGCTTGATCGGCCTGGAGGATTTACGGGTGCGGTCAGTCAGTTACAGCAGGGCGCAGGCCTCGTCGAAGCCCAGCCGCGGGTTACGGGCAAAGAGTTTTTCGGGGTCGCCATAGCCGAGGTTGCACAGGAAGTTCGTCTTGATCTTCATCCCGGCAAAGGCCTGCATGCCCTCGGCCCCTGGAGCAAAGAACGTCTGGTCGACCTGTGCGTGGTCAAACCCGGACATCGGCCCGCAGTCAAGGCCCAGAGCCCGGGCCGCGAGAATGAAGTAGCCGCCCTGCAGCGAACTGTTGCGAAACGCGGTGGACTCAAGCAAATCCGGCTGGTCGGCAAACCAGTCGCGTACTGTGGGGTTGTGCGCAAACAACCTGGGCAACTGCGTATGGAACTGCGTGTCGTAGCCAATGATTGCCGTCACCGGGGCGCCCAGGGTCTTCTCGACATTGCCGGCGCTCAGGGCTGGCAGCAAACGCTGCCGGGATTGGGCACTGCGTAAAAACACAATGCGCGCAGGGCAGCCGTTGGCGCTGGTCGGGCCCCAGCGCATCAGGTCGTAGAGTGCCTTGAGGGTGTGATCATCCACCGGTTTATCCAGCCAGCCGTTCTGGCTACGGGCCTGGCGAAACAACTTATCGAGCACCTGCTCGCTGATTACCTGACTCATGGCATCTGTCCTCAACTGCGTCGTTGACGGTCTGAAGTCGACCGGGGCAAGGTCTGTTCAGCGGCACACTCGCCGCCCAGAAAGAACTCCACCGACATCGGCGGGCCCCACTGGTAGAGGCTGGCGTCGCACGCCTGGGTGTACCCCGAGGGCGAGTCCTGGTTGAACAGGTCGCCATCGGTGAAGTGCTCGATAAGGTTGCCGGACGGGTCCCGCCAATAATCGAAGATCTGGCTGCCCAGCATGTGCCGGCCTACCCCCCAGAACGGCGACCAACCTTGCAGGGTCATCCACTCGTGGCCCAGGCACTGCGCGTCAAAATCCTGCACCTCGAAGGACACGTGATGGACGAAGTCCTTCGGTGCCTGGAACAAGGCGATGGTGTGATGGTCAGTCCAGGCGCTGCCACGGTTCAACCGCAGGAAGGCCGCGCTCGGGCGGTCCCGGTCAGGCTCCTGAACCACAAGGTCCGACGGCAGCATGCCGAGCACTTGCTGGTACCAGGCCAGGTGCTGGGGCATGTCCTGCACGCCAATCGCCGCATGGCCCAGGCGCAGGACTTGTGCCGCGCCCTTGCCGGGCCGCTGCACATCGCCAAAGCGTTGCTTGTGATGGGCCGAGTTGAGGGTCAACGCAGCACGCTGGGGCAGCGTGCCCACGGCTTCGATACCGTGGGCCAGCTCGATGCGCCGCCCCGAGGGATCATGCAAGGCGACGTACTGCCCTCCTCCGGGGCCTTCCAGCGGCCGGATCGCCGAGGCCCCCGGCAACCGGGTAGCCTGGTGCAAGTCATCGAGGCTTTCGACGGCGAACGCGATGGCGCCAAAGCTGGCTTCAACCGCCTTCTCGGCGATGTACACATAGGGCAGCGAGCAGGTACCGCGAAAATACAGGCGTTGCTCGGTACGGTGCATAACCACCAGGCCGAAATCGGTCAGGAAACGTTCGACCACCCCAAGGTCGGGATGACGGTAGAGCACATGGTTGATGTCTTTGATCTGCAGCACGGTAGTTGCTCCTGGGCATTCAATGGGCAGGACAACCGGTGGTCAACACCAGGGCAGCCGGGATCGCTGCCCACCGTAGTGACGGTGGGTCGGTTGTGCTGCGCGCTCGAAAAACTGAGGCGTGGACTCAGGCCGCTGAAGGTTCGTCGGCGATCAGGTTGCTCAAGGTGCCAAGGCCTTCGATCTCCACGGTACAGAGGTCGCCAGGCTTCATGAACAGTGGCGGGCGTCGCGCCCAGCCAATCCCTGCCGGGGTGCCGGTGACGATCACGTCACCGGGTTCCAGGGTCACCGCTTCACTGAGCACGGCGATCAGTTCGGCGACCCCAAAGATCATGTCGGCGGTATTGCCCTGCTGCACCACCGTGCCATTGAGGCGGGTCACCAGGTTGAGGCCGACTGCCCCCGCTGGCAGTTCGTCTGCACTGACGAAGGTCGGACCAAACGCGCCGGTGGCGTCGAAGTTCTTGCCAATGGTCCATTGCGGCGATTTGAACTGGTAATCGCGAACCGAGGCTTCATTGAAGATCGCGTAGCCCGCCACATGCTCCAGGGCCTGCGCGCGCGCGATATGCCGGCCCCCAGTGCCGATCACTACCGCCAGCTCTCCTTCGTAGTCCAGTTGTTCGGAGACACGCGGGCGCAGGATGGGTTCGCCATGGCCGATCAGGCTGGTGCTGAAACGCGGGAAAAAGGTCGGATAGGTCGGCTGTTCGTACGGGCTTTCCTTGGTGTGATCGGCGTAGTTCAAGCCGACACACACGATCTTGCCCGGACGCTCCAGCGGCGGCAGGTAACGCAGCTTCGATGGATCGAGCAAACGCGCATCACTTAAGCGCTGATGGGCCGCTTGAAGCGCCTGGGGGCCAGCGTTGAGCAGGCTTTCCAGGGTGCCTGGATAACCGCTTTCCTGAGTGGTCAAGCCCCGCATAACACCTGCTTGCTCAGTCGCCAGGCCTTTGGTGGAACCTTCCAGAAAATGCACGAAACGCATGTTCAGTACCTCTATTGTTGTTATGAAATGGTACGGTACGTTACCGTACCCTTTTGCTGAAAATGCGCCCAAATCAAACACTCGTCAAGGGCAATCAAATGGTTTTTACAAATAATATTCAGGGACAAATGCCTGATTCGCCCCACGCAGCGGCTGGAAGGCTTATGCAGAGCGGCGTAGGCTAGGAGAACTTTTGAATTGTTCTTTTCAGGAATAGCCGAGCCACATGCAAACCCCTACCCCGAGGCAAGCCGCAAAGCGTCAAAGTATTCTTCAGGTTGCAACTGATATGTTTCTCGCAGAAGGTTATTCGGGGGTCAGCGTTGACGGGATCATCGCCAAAATCGGCGGCTCCAAGCGCACGCTGTATGCCTACTTCGGCGGCAAGGAAGGGTTGTTCGCGGCGATTATCGAACAGCTCTGCGCCGAGAACGTGAGCCCGCTGACCCACATGAGTCTCGCCCAGAAGCCGCTAAAGGAGGCGCTGACCACCATTGCCCGGGTCTTTCTGGATGTGGTGCTGTCGCCCCGCACCCTTGCCCTGCATCGCCTGATCGTGTCCGAGGCCCTGCGCGCCCCGGAGGCTGCAAAGTCGTTCTTCGAGGCTGCGCCCGCCACAGCCTACAGCTGCCTGGCCGATTACTTCACCTGGGCCGAAGAAGCCAGGTTGATCATCCCGGGCAACCCGCAGACCCGCGCCAAGATCTTCCTCGATGCGCTGACCGGTGACCTGCAGTTGCGCTGCCTGCTCGGGCTTAGCCCATGCCCGGGAAAAGCGGCGCGCGAGCACCTGATCAGCGAGACAACAGCGATTTTCATCAACGGGTTGTCAACTGACAGGCACTAGAACCCATGAAGATAACGTAGCGTCAACTGGGTGCCCTGCGCGCGGTTTTCAGCGCCACTTTCAAAATACAGATTGGCGAAGAATGTCTGGTTTCCCTGCTGGTACATCACCCCTGGCCCGATCCCTGTCACCTGTTCCCTGGAGTCACGCTGGCGATGCCCATCAATGCGGTCATCGCTGATCTGATTGAGTTGATAGCCTGCAACGCCGATACGCCACTTCTCGGCAACGGCATAAGAAACCGACAGGTTGCTATGAAACGCCTCTCCCGGCTGGATACTGCCGGCTTGCAGGACTGACGCAGGATCGTTATTGCGGCTTGACCACGCATAATTGAAACGACCACTGACCTCCAGGCGGTCAGTCAACTCCCAGGTGAACACGTAATGGGGGTTGAACACCCAGACATTGCTCCCGGTATTGAGGCTCGAATCCTTGTTATAGGAACCCGTCGGCAAGGAGAACACGAAATTCAAGCGCTGCCAGTACGGGCGGCCGAAGAACGACACCGGGGCCCATTGCAACAGAAACGGACTGACGATCACGTCACCCTGGCGCGTCCGTCGTCCCTTGGGGCCCTGATCAATATCTATATCCAGGTTCACCAGTGGCAGCAGCACTTCGGCGCCATAGTTCGCCCCCAGCAAAGTCTTGTCGCTGAAGTAAGCCAGGTGCGGCAGTACCGTGGTGCTGTGCACCTGCTGGCGACCCGGGCGCGAATGGCCGTGGGCATCGTAGGCCGAGTTGCTGCGGTAATACTGCACCGGTAACTCGAACAACGCACCGGGACCGGCGACCCCATCCATGAAGCTGGCATTGCCCAGGGCCAGGGGCGGCAGACTGACGCTGTCAGCCTCGCTCGTGGTGCAGGCCAGTGCCGAGCTGATGCCCAGCACCCGAATCCATTGGGTTTGACTCATACAACACCTTCATTGAATAACGACTAGAAAACACTGAATGGGTAATCGACAATCACCCGGTACTCATCGGCGTTTGAATTGCCACGGGTGTTGCCCGGTGCGGTATACCCCTGTGCTGAACGGTGTGCGGCCCAGCGCAGGGTGATATTCAAGCCTTTGGCCTTGCCGTCTGGCACCGCATAGCGCAGGGCGACGTCCCGCTCCCAATGGTGTGCATCTTTGCCGGCGGCGTTATAGATGTAGCCGTAGCCTGTGCTATTGGGATCGACCCGGGTCAAGTCCGCTTCGCCGCGGGTGTAGGAGGTGCTGAGCTGGAAATCCGGCGCGTTGATAAACGCCAGGCTGGTCTGGTATTGAATCTTCCAGGACTTTTCGCCGGGCGCATTAAAGTCTGCGTATTGCTGGGAGTTGCCCAGATAAAGGAAGGTCCGGTCGTCCTGGACCATGTAGTCAAACGGCGTGTCGCCGTCCACCTTCTGCAGCCCCAGGGTCAGGCTCTGGCCTGCGCCGGACAGCGTCAGGCCAGCGCTATAAGTGTTGTTGTCGATATGGCCCAACTGGCGCTGGCCCTGATCACGGGTTTTGAAGTAACGCAGGTACGGTGTCAGCGTAAGCCCAGGTGTCAGCTTGAATGGCTGGCTGACCCCGGCATAGTACTGGTTCCAGATATCACTCAATTGGCCGCCATACAGGGTCACTGTTATTGCGCCGGGCACAGCGTAAACGCCACCCAGCCAACTCATGGACGCGCTTTCGCGATCAGCGGCCACGCCGGCCTTGTTGCCGGTGCCGTAACTGGTGGTCAAGTGGCTTTGACCGCTCTGGTTGCGCTGGCGTGTTGAGTCGATCCAGCCAGTGTCCAGTGTCAGGTGTTCCAGGCTGTAGTTCTTGAGCGTGACACCGCGAAATGTCTGGGGAAAGACTCGGCTGACGCCACTGGCGATCAGCGGGTTTTCAAGGTACTGATCACCTGCCTGCATCAAGCTGTCAAACCCGCGCAACTTGAGCGCCGCGCCCGCAGCCGAGAAGTCTGACTCTGGCGCGCCTTTTGAGTCCAGCGGCAGCAAGCCGGCCCCACCGCTGCCCCCTCCTCCATCCAGCTTGAGCCCATAAAAACCATGCACATCGAGCCCGACACCAATGGGTGTGTCGGTGTATCCCGAACGAAAGGACAAGTACACGCCCTGCACCCATTCGCGCTGGTCACGCCTGGACGGTGTGTTGTGGTTATCGCGGCCCAGGTAGTAATTGCGCAGCAAGCCGTTAAGAGACGAGCCGCTGACAAACCCCGGCGTGACAGACAGCTCAGCCTTTTGGCGCTCATTGATACCGGTGCTGAGGTTATCTCTCTGGTCCATGGAGTTATCGGCATAGGCCCCTGTCGCCGACAATGAGACAGTCAGCGAGATTGAGACCCTTATAAGACGGCGCAGTGACACACTCATCAGCGTTGCTCCTGTTGTTCAAGCACCGTCACCGTCGCCGTAGTGCCTGCGCGCAAGCGGTCCTTGGCGGCATAGGCAGGATCGATCCTGATTCTTACGGGGACCCGCTGGGCCAGCTTGACCCAGGTGTAGCTGGGGTTGATGTTGGCCAGCAAGCGACTGCCTGGCGCGTTCTCCCGGTCGGTAATGGCGAAGGCGATGCTCTGCACGGTTCCGCTAAAGGTCTCGCCACTCATCAACTGGATCCGCACTGGATCACCCTGCGCGATGCGCGGTAACTTGGTTTCCTCAAAGTAGCCACTGACATAAAACGAGTCGCTGTCCACCAACGCCAGCAAGGCACCGCCGGCACTGGCGTAATCGCCCTGGCGGGTCAGCAGGTTGGTCACATAGCCGCTGACTGGCGCCACCACCCGGGTGCGCTGCAGGTCGAGTTCGGCCTGGGTCAAGGCAGCCTTTGCCAGTTGCACATTGGCTTGGGCCAGCCCCAGGTTGGCCTGATTGCTGAGCAACTGCGCCTGAGCGATAGCCACGTCGGTATTGGACTTCTCCCACTCCTCACCGGAGATGGCGAACCCTTGTTTGAGGCTACGCCGGCGCCGCTCTTCACTTTGGCGCTGTTTGAGCTGCGCCTGGCTGGCAATGATTGCAGCCTCCGACTGGCCCATTGCGGCCTGGGCCACTTCAACAGAGCGTCGTGCGTGCTCGACCGCCAGGGCATAACGCGCCGGGTCGATTTGCAGTAGCAGGTCACCTTTACTCACATGCTGATTATCCTGCACCCGCAAACTGGCGATCAGCCCGGAGACGTCCGCCGACAACGTCACCACATCAGCGCGCACCCTGGCATCGCGGGTCCAGGGTGAACGGGTGTAGTGCTCCCAGGCGAACCAGCCCAGGACCAGCGCCAGCAAGACAACCGCCAGGGTAATCAGTTGGGCGATGTATTTTTTCAAGGTGACGAGGCTCCCATTACTAGAATCACAACAGCACACACGCAGACATAGAGCGCGCCTTCGAACAGCGCCTCATGCCACACGAACCGCAGCACGCCCAGCCGACGCAAGGACCAGCCCAGCACCATGAAAATCGGCAGCGCCAGCAGCAAAGCCTGCGCAATGGGCGGCAGGTAGACGCCACCTACCTCAAAATCAATGGGCAAGAGACGGCACTCCTTTTTCATCGAGCTCAAGAAATTCGCGGTAGCGCTCAATAAACGAGGCAACGATCAGCAGTGCCACGCGAATGCGAAACACCGACCAGAGCTGTTCATGCCCGGACGAAAGCTCAGCGGCATGCAGTTGGTCCAGGTCATCGCCCAGGTGCCGCAATGCATCGGTCAATGTCTGCCAGTCGACGGTGGGCCTTCCCGCCACATAACGGCCTGACTGGTCCAGGACCGACCGCAAACGGGCCTGGGTTTGCGCCGTCAGCAATGTATTGTTCTGCCCTTGTTGCTTGAGCTGGTTCAACGCCACGCCCAGGGCCATGCAGGCCAGAGTGACCTCGAACAGCGCATGGGCTCGCGGGTCTTTGGTCGCGGGCAACAAACCCAGCATCATGGTCAGGCGATCCATCATCCGGCTTTCAAAGGCGAACTGCTGCTGATCCGTCGCTGAGGTCTTGAGCAATACGTAGACCTGCTCCCGGCTCTCATCGAACAGACGGTGAATGCGCCGGGCCGGATTGAATGGAAACACCCAGGAGTACACCAGTAACGACAAGGTGCAAGCTCCGATATAGGCACCGGCAAATTCGAACCACTGACTCGCGGTGTTTTGCCAGGCCCCGATATTCTGCGGGCCCACCATCAGGAAGGTCGAAAGCCCCAGGCCCATGCCTATCCCGGCGGTCAGCGGGCTGGCCAGGCCCACAGCAATCACATAGAGCAACGGCGCCAGAATCAACAGCAACATTTCGACGTCGCCAATGGCGGGCACCAGCATGAATTGATAGACCGCTGAAATCACCAGCGACAGGCCAAACCCACGTGCATAGTTCTGGCTCGCCGCCAGGGGGCGTGGAAAGGTCGCCATCAATGAGCACAGGATTCCTACCAGGATCATCCCTGCCCGGGCGCCATCCCAAGCCGTTTCGATCCAGATCAATCCACACACAAGCAAGGCAATAAACGCACGGGCAGCGTTCATTCCCGCCAGGCGCCAGTCCAGGTACAGCGGATTACTTCGGCTCTGGCGGTGCAGGCAGTTGGCCGGACGGCCCTCCTGAATGGCATCGCTCAGTTGCAGGATCTCTTCCAGTTGTTGCAACAGCCTGGCCTGCTCCCAACGCAAGGCCCACGCCAGCGCGCGTAACGTACCTGTTATGGGCTCATCACGTTGCTCAACCTTATTGGCCTGCTGGTCAAAGCGCTGCTGCAACACGCTAAAGCGCTGGCGCGCCTGCGTCGATAATGAACGCCCCGCCACTGCCAACTCATCCAGGAACGCCAGTTCGTCAGCGCGCAGCTGTTGAATGTCTTCGGGAAGCTCACCTTGCCAACGCTCACCGATCAGCGTGCGTTGACGGCGCAGCACCGTCAGGCGTGACGTCAGCAATACCAATTGATTACCCAGCAGTTGCACCAGGCCGTTGGCACTGCGCAACCGTGGCGCATCGAAATACAAATGCCGGCGCAGGCCTTCCAGTGCGTTGATTTCTCCGAGTAACTGCATCTGGCGCTTACGGAAATCGGCCTCGCTCTCCTCGGTACGAATCACCGCCGCCGCATGGGCCGCCATCAATTTCAGGACTTGATCTACTTTGGCAAAGTACCCCCGGGCGACCGCTTCCGGGCGCGCCGTCAACAGGCTGACCACGCCGACACAGGCAACCGCCAACAGCGTCTCAGTGAGTCGGGTGATCGCCAGCATCAAGGTATTATCCTGCTCCGGTACAGCAAGCAGCCCGACAACGACCGCCGTGAACCCGCTGAGCACAAAGGCGTGGGAACTGGTGTAGCGCAGCAACGTGCCACCCGCCGTGCAGAACGCCAGCCACAGCGACAAGGTGACAATGAATGGGACCGGTGCCTGGGGGAAAATGCCCATGATCAGCACCGCTACCGCCGCACCGACCAGCGTGCCGATAATCTGTGAAAAACTACGCTGCAACGCCATGCCACCCAAGGGTTGGCTGACGATAATCACCGCCATCACTGACCATTTTGGCTGATCAAGGTCGAAGATGAAGGCCAGGTACAAGGTCAACAATCCGGCTGCAACGGTGCGCAACGCAAATAGCAGCGCGCCCATACCTGGATTGAACACCACTTTGAAATAGTTGATCAGGGGCTGCATAAACGGCTCAAGCGGGCTGCCAAGGCCTGCGGACCGACACACAACCTTTGGTCAAAAGCTGTGCCCAATTCATAACAGGCCGTTAGCTGGAAACCGGTTCATGCTCATCTGAACGCACCTGGTGTTAGGTTGAAATGAGGACTGCCTGTCGCAGCACAGTCCCCATGCTCGGCTTACTTGCCTTCAGTCAACGCGTTGTAGCTGGTGAACAGGTTGCGGTAGTCCGGAATGTGGTTGGAGAACAACGTCCCCAAGCCCTCGATGTCGTTGCGCCAGTCACGGTGCAGCTCACAGGCCAGGCCAAACCAGGTCATCAGTTGCGCGCCGTTGGCCGACATGCGGGCCCAGGCCGATTGCTGGGTCAGTTCGTTGAAAGTGCCGGAGGCGTCGGTGACCACAAACACTTCAAAGCCTTCGGCCAGGGCCGACAGCGCCGGGAACGCCACGCACACTTCGGTCACGACGCCGGCAATGATCAATTGCTTCTTGCCGGTGGCCTTGATGGCCTTGACGAAGTCTTCGTTGTCCCAGGCATTGATCTGGCCTGGGCGCGCAATGTACGGCGCATCCGGGAACAGTGCCTTAAGCTCGGGCACCAGCGGGCCATTGGGGCCGGTTTCGAAACTGGTGGTGAGGATGGTCGGCAACTTGAAGTACTTGGCCAGGTCAGCCAGGGCCAGCACGTTGTTTTTGAATTTGTCCGGGTCGATATCGCGGACCAATGACAGCAAGCCGGCCTGATGGTCGACCAACAGCACAGCGGCGTTGTCTTTGTCCAAGCGAACGTAAGGTGTAGACATCGTGGTACTCCTGATAAAGAAGATGACGCCCCGAGTGGGCGCCCCGTAAAGAACCCAGCGTGTTTACTTGCGCTGTGAGTCTAGTTCTTCATGATTGTTTGCCACTTCCTGAGCCTTGATGTAGCTCTCGATCAGAAGCTGATAGTGCGGCATGGCCTGGGTGTAGACGTTGGCCCACTCCTGGGCATCCGGGCGGTTCCAGGAGCCTTGCAACTCCGACAGCGTGCCCATGATGTCGATCGGCACCACGCCGGCCTGCGCCAGCCGTGCAACGGTCAGGTCGGTGGCCAGCCTGGAGTGGTTGCCCGAGGCATCGACCACCGCGAACACCTTGTAGCCTTCATGTACCGCTGCAATGGACGGGAACGCCAGGCATACGCTGGTCAGGGTGCCGGCGATCACCAGGGTCTTCTTGCCGGTGGCTTTGACGGCGGCATGGAACTCGGGGTTGTCCCACGCGTTGATTTCGCCGCGGCGGGCCACGTACTGGGCGTGCGGCGCGGCTTCGTGGATTTCCGGGATCAACGGGCCGTTGGGACCTTGCGGCACCGAGGCGGTGGTAATGACCGGTATTTTCAGGAGGGTCGCGGCCTTGGCCAGCGCGATGGCATTGGCGCGCAATTGAGGAACATCAATGTCCTTGACGATCTGGAACAGACCACTCTGGTGGTCGATCAGCAACATGGCGGTGTCAGCGGGGTCAATCGTCGGCTTTTGACCATTGAAGTTTGCAGCGTTACCTGATGCAGTCATTTGCATTTCCTCTTGCTTGGCGATACCTCCCTGGCGTGTGCGCCGGAACTGCGCCCGGCCGTGCCTGCACTTCCTGTACAGACACGCTTGGGCAACGACCTGGACGTGTGTCAGCAGGCCCACCCAAAAAAACAGTGGAACCACCTTAATCATCGCGTTCAGGGTTAGGTAGTGGCTGAAACGGGCCGCTCCATCTCAAAAATGGAACAATGCAGCCGCACGGTGGCAAGGGCACTTGGACGTGCCGGTCGTTACAATGCGATCATCGGCTCCATCCCGTGGATTTCAGGCACTTGCGCCAATCATGACCGTTCACTTATTTCCAGGCAGGTGCCTTCATGGATATCAAACAACTTAAATTCCTGATCGCGCTGGAGCAGACCCGCCATTTCGGCCAGGCCGCCGCGCGCTGCAACATCACCCAGCCCACCCTGTCGATGCGCCTGCGCAACCTGGAGGAAGAACTGGGCCTGGAGCTGGTGACCCGCGGCCAACGCTTCGAAGGCTTCACCCAGGCCGGCGAACGCGTACTGGCCTGGGCCAGGACCCTGCTCGCCGCCCACGACGGCCTGTTCGCCGAAGCGGCTGCGTGCCGCGGCCAGTTGGTCGGTAACCTGCGCCTGGGCCTGGTACCCCTGAGCGGTTTCAACCCCATCAGTTTTATCCAGGGCTTGTCCCACAGCTTCCCGGAACTCAAGTTCAGCCTCACCTCCATGAGCTCGGACAAAATCATCGAAGCCCTGGGCACCAACCAACTGGACCTGGGCGTGTGCTACCTGGACCATGTGAGCCCCAACTACCTGGAGTTTTTCGAGCTGGGCGAAACCCGTGTCGGCCTGCTGTACGACACCCGCCACTTCCACTTCGAAGGTACACAGATGAGCTGGGAAGAAGCCGCCGAACTGCCCCTGGGGATGATCAGCACTGGCATGCACTACCGAAAATCCATCGACTTGAGTTTCCGCAGTCGCGGTCTCGATCCCCAGCCGATTCTGGAAAGCGACTCGACCTATCAACTGTTCCAGGCTATTCACGACGGTTTCTGCTGCGCGATCATGCCATTGGACAGCGGCCTGGAAAGCCCCATCGAGAACCTGGCGTTTATCCACCTGCCGGATGCCAGCGTCCTTGCGCCCCTGGGCATGGTGATGCGCAAGACCGAACCACGCTCGCCCATCGCAGAGAAATGCTTTGCCGAGGCCAGGCAGTTGTTTGCGCCCAACACCCAGGCTTAGCGGGCCTGCGTGTACAGCGCGCACAAAAAAGGCGCTCCGTAGAGCGCCTTTTTACCGCCGATTGTTTTACTGCAAGCTGACCTGACGCAGCTCGGGTTTGGCCTCGCCACCAATCATGATGCGTTTTGGCTTGGCCTCTTCAGGCACTTCACGCAGCAGGTCGATGTTGAGCAAACCGTTGGTCAGGGATGCGCCACGTACTTCGATATGGTCCGCCAAGCGGAACGACAACCGGAACGCACGTTGGGCAATGCCCTGGTGCAGGTAAGCGACCTTATCGTCGGTTTCGCGTTTTCCGCCGGAAACCGTCAATACACCCCTCTCGACCTGGATATCCAGATCCTCCTCGGTCAGGCCAGCGACGGCGATCACGATGCGGTACGCGTCGTCACCGTGCTTTTCCACGTTGTGAGGTGGATAGGAGTTCGGAGCCTCGCTGCGCAGCGCCGACTCGAACAGGTCATTGAAGCGATCAAAGCCCACCGATTGACGGAACAGTGGGGCCAACGACAGGGTAGTAGCCATTTTAAAATCTCCTGAGTTTCTCCAAGTGATTTAGTACGCGACCCGGATTCGGCATCGCGTGATCAAAAATTTATGGACGCACAAAAGGAATTCAAGAGGGCTGGAGAAAATTTTTCTTGTGCAAGGGGCGATCACCGAAGCCCAAGTGTTATGGCGTGTGCTCTAATCAAAATGCCAGGCGTGCTTTACCCCCGTGAGCGCCTGAGACAGCCCTTGAGGTACAAAAAAATGAAAATGACATTCCCGGCCCTGGCATTGGGCATCCTGATCTCCCAAGGGGCCTTGGCCTCTGGAGATGGTACGGCGGCGCTGGGAGGCGGTGTCGGCGGTGTGTTGGGCAATGTGGTGGGCCAGCAGCTTGGTGGCTCGACCGGTGCGGCCATCGGCGCAGGCGTAGGTGGCGCAGCCGGGAGTGCGGTGGGTGCGCAAAAAGGCAATAAGACTGAAGCTGCGATTGGCGGCGGTTTGGGCTCGGCAGGCGGTTCGCTGATTGGCAATCGCCTGGGTGGCTCTACCGGTTCGACCATCGGCGCGGGCGTGGGAGGTGCTGCGGGTGGCGCGCTGGGTAATAACCTGGCCGATGACGAGAGCGGCCATCGTTCAGGCGGTGCCAAGCACAAAAGCAACAAGCATAAGCACAAGAACAAGCACCACTGATCGCGTGGCACGGCGTTGTTAGCGAACAAACACTGACCTGTGGCGAGGGAGCTTGCTCCCGTTGGGGCGCGAAGCGGCCCCGAGCTTTTGTTCAAAAAGGCTGGGACTGCTACGCAGTCCAACGGGAGCAAGCTCCCTCGCCACAGTTATCGTTTCGTCGCCTTTACATCGGCGTGCTGCTCACCACCCGCAACGCCAGCCCTTCATAGGCGTCCAGCGTGATCGTGAACGCGCCCTCCTCGGTCAAATCGCCTTCCACTCGCTCATTGATGATATCCACCACCGGCCCCGGGGCGATGTTGGGCAGGTGCAGGGTTTCGGTGATCGGCGTGGCGCCAAAGTTCAGCGCGGTGATTTGCGTGCCCTTACCCGCTGGTAGCTCATGAACCATGATCAGCAAGCCTGGATGCTCGACGTCCGGCACCAGGATCTGGCGGCTGGCGGCGATGTCGTAGGCGCGGCGCACGGCGAGGATTTTTTGCAGTTGGGAGGCAAAGGACTCTGGGTCCTGCAGTTGGCTGTTCAGGCTGCCATACAGGCTTTTGGAGCGCGGCATTTGCCCGGCTGACAGTTCGGCGTCGGGGTTCAGGTCTACCAGATCATAGGCGCCACGGTGGATCCAGCGAGTGTCGCCATCGGCCATCAAGTGCGCCACGTCTTCGGCCGCCAACGGCAGCGCGCCCACCAGGTCCCAGCCGGACAAGGCAAACACCCCAGGCTGCATGGCGTTGTACATCACTAGCAGCAAGTGGATCTGGCGAATCTGCCGGATATCCGCCGAAGTGATCGCCTCCAGGTCACGAATTCCCAGGGCTGCGGTGATGATGCTGGCGGTGGTGCAAGACACGCCGTTGGTCACGAACTTGAGGTTATACGGCGCATGTTCGCCGGTCAGTCGTTCATACATCTGCTCGCGGATATGCTCGCGCAGGATGTTGCCGGGGAAGGTCTGGCCCTGGAACAGGAAGCTGTCATGGGCGTGCAGCGTCCAGAAGTGCACCAGCTCCAGGGTCAGTTCATCGTGGTTCTGTAGCGCGTGAATCAGCGAGCCGGGGTCGATGCCGAGGCTGTGCATCTGGCGCAGCATCAGGCGCAGGAACTCGGTGTCGCCCATCAGCAAGGCATGCTGGTAGGCGGGCCGGGTGATGAAGTCATAAGACAGGTCAGCGCCGCCGTGGGACATGGACGCGATGTCGTCCACAGTGAGGTTGAGTTCCTGAAAGCTGAACCCGCCCGCCTTGCGAATGGCGCCGCCGAGTAACTGATTGCCGGTGATCGACAGCGGATGGCTTTCGGACCAGGCCGTGCCGTCGAGCTTGCGCTCCACGCCGAGAAAGCCGTTGGCGTCCAGGCGGAGGATTTTCGCGCCCATCACGTCAATGGCGTGCAGCGCATCACCAATGATCATCTGCTGCGCAGCAAACGAAGGGTCAAGCCAGTTGAGCGACGGCTGGCCCTCCTTGAAGTAATGCAGGTACACCCAGCGCCGCGGCTTGCCATCCACGCCGAGCACAACCGGGGTGGCGCTCCAGTCGGTTTCTTTGACGCCAGGCTCGAAGAAAATCACCCGCTGCAATTGGCCGACGATGTAGTGCTTGTCGCGCAGTGCGTCTACCTGGGAGGGGCTGAGGTTTTGTGCATCGCGCCCGTCGGCCACGTCGGGCAGCAACGGCCAGTCTTCCTCGCGGATTTCGACCATGTGGTACAGGCCGGGATAGTCCTCATAGGCCATTTCTGCCAGACGAAAGTCTGCACCCTTGCCGGTGTGGGACGGGATCACATCGTCGATGATCACCGCGTTGTGCGCGGCAGCCATGCGCGTCAAGGCCTGCAATTGCACCTCGGTGCCCAATTGCGGGTCGATGTCGAAGCTGATGCGGTCGAAATTGCCGTCGATGGTCGGGGTGTGCTCGGTGCCAGACAAACCACCGGACTTCTTCAACGGGCCATTGTGAATGCCCTGGATGCCGATCTTGGACAGGGTATGCCACAAGGTTTCGTCCCCCAGCGCCTCCAGCACGGTGCCGCCTTCGCGGGTGACAATCGAGGCGGGGTAGGCAGTGAACCACACCGACGACAAGGCTGAAGCGTCACGCGGCCGGGTCTGTGCATAGGGTTGCTGCCACAGGCGGCCTTGCCCCGAATAAAGCTTGGCCCGCTGCCGCGCTGCGTGGAGCATGGAATGTTGCACCAGCCAGTTCACATGGTCGTTGTTCGCCGCGGTCATAAGCTCGGTACCTGTCGTGGTGAAAAGGGTCGGTGTAAGCATATGAGGGGCTTGGGCGCTATTCGTTGCATTGCAATAGGACGCTTACCTTGTAGGAGCGAGCTTGCTCGCGAAAAACTCACAGGCGCCGCGTTCATTCAGAAAGCGCGCGTTGTCGTTGAGGTTTTTCGCGAGCAAGTTCGCTCCTACATTAGACTTTCATCTGGCCTGCCGCCTTCCGTCGCTTGCCGGTACTGCCTCGGGGTGAACCCAGTTGAAGATTTGAACTGCCGGGTAAACGCGCTGTGGTCGGTGTACCCGCATTGCAGCGCCACCTCGGTAATCGGCAGCTCGGTATGCAACAACCGCCGGGCATGTTCCAGCCGGACTTTCTGGATCATTTGCCGGGGGGTGAGGTGAAAGACGCGCTTGCAGTAGCGCTCCAGTTGCGCCACGGAAATCCCGGCGATGCGGGTCAATTCACCCAGCGTGACACGGCGGTTGAAGTGGCTGCGGATGTGTTCGTCCACCGCCGCCAGGCGCTGATAGGCCGGGTGGGTTTCGCTGGCAGACTGCAAGTCCACCGAAATTCCGGCCAGGCCGATGATCGCGCCGAGTTGGTTGTACAGCGGCCACTTGTGGGTCAGGCACCAGCCCGGTTCGCGGGTGCCGTAGAGGTGCAATTCGAGTTGATCCTCCAGTACCAGGCCCTGCTTCAGCACCCGCCGGTCCTGCTCGGTATAGCCGGGGCCCAATTGTGCGGGAAACACTTCGGCGCTGGTCTTGCCCAGCAGCGGTTGCAGGTGCTTGAGGCCACAGCGTTGCACCAGGGTGCGGTTGGCGAGCACGTAGCGAGCGTCGATGTCCTTGATGAAAATCGCGGCATTGGGCAGTACATCGAGCATCGGCAGCAACTGCTCTACCCCGCTCAACAGCTGCTCGATGCTGTGGGGTCGGCTGCCCTGGAAAAGGCTCGCGAACGCGCTCTGCAACATGACTTTCTCAGCCCCTTTATTCGTCGACAGCCAGCAGATTGCGCCATGGGGCGAGTGCTGTCGAGCGCAGAAAATTGTGCTGAATTCGTCATCCATGCCTGCGCAAAACATCAATCGTCAGCCTGGCAGATGGGTTCAGGATAGCGCCACTGCATGCCTATCCAATAACTCACAAGAAGGCGCCGCTATGTCAGGCCAAGGCAAGTTCAAGAAACAGCTGTCACTGATGGACCTCACCTTTATCGGGTTGGGGGCCATCTTCGGTTCGGGTTGGTTGTTCGCTGCCAGCCACGTGTCTGCCATCGCAGGCCCGGCGGGGATTTTTTCCTGGTTGCTCGGTGGTTTCGCCGTGCTGCTGCTGGGCATTGTCTACTGCGAACTCGGCGCCGCCCTGCCCCGCGCTGGTGGCGTGGTGCGCTACCCGGTGTACTCCCATGGCCCGCTGCTGGGCTACTTGATGGGCTTTATCACGCTGATCGCCTTTTCCAGCCTGGTAGCAATTGAAGTGGTCGCCTCGCGCCAATACGCCGCAGCCTGGTTTCCGGAGCTGACCAAGGCAGGTTCCAGCGACCCGACCACTCTGGGCTGGCTGGTGCAATTTGCCTTGCTGTGCCTGTTCTTTGTGCTCAATTACCGCAGCGTGAAAACCTTTGCCATCGCCAATAACCTGGTGAGCGTGTTCAAGTTCATCGTGCCGTTGCTGGTGATCGGCGTGCTGTTCACCTTCTTCAAGCCTGCGAACTTCCAGGTGCATGGCTTCGCGCCGTTCGGCTTGTCGGGCATCGAGATGGCCGTGTCGGCAGGCGGCGTGATCTTTGCCTACCTGGGGCTCACGCCGATCATTTCGGTGGCCAGCGAAGTGAAGAACCCACAGCGCACCATCCCCATCGCCTTGATCCTCTCGGTACTGTTGTCCACCGCCATCTATGTGCTGCTGCAAACCGCGTTCCTCGGCGGCGTGCCTACCGAAATGCTCGCCAATGGCTGGGCCGGCATCAGCAAGGAACTGGCCTTGCCCTATCGCGATATCGCCCTGGCACTGGGCGTGGGCTGGCTGGCCTACCTGGTGGTGGCCGATGCAGTGATCTCCCCCAGCGGCTGCGGCAATATCTACATGAACGCCACCCCGCGCGTGGTGTATGGCTGGGCGCAGACCGGCACCTTCTTCAAGATCTTCACGCGCATCGATGAAAAGTCCGGCATCCCGCGCCCGGCGCTGTGGCTGACCTTTGGCCTGTCGGTGTTCTGGACCTTGCCGTTCCCGTCCTGGGAAGCGCTGATTAACGTGGTGTCTGCCGCCCTGATCCTCAGTTACGCGGTCGCCCCGGTGACGGTCGCCGCCCTGCGCCGCAATGCACCCGACATGGCGCGCCCGTTTCGGGTAAAGGGCATGGCAGTGCTAGGGCCGCTGTCGTTCATCATCGCCGCGCTGATCGTGTACTGGTCGGGCTGGAGCACGGTGTCGTGGCTGTTGGGCCTGCAAATCCTGATGTTTGTGGTGTACCTGCTCTGTGCACGCTGGGTACCGACCGCGCACCTCAATATCAAGCAGCAAGTGCGCTCTTCGGCCTGGTTGATCGGCTTCTACGCCGTAACCATTTTGCTCTCCAAGCTCGGCAGCTTTGGCGGTATCGGTGTGATCAGCCACCCGTTTGACACCTTGGTGGTGGCAGCCTGCGCCCTGGGCATTTACTACTGGGGCGCCGCCACCGGCGTACCCGCCCACTTGGTGCGCCTGGAGCAGGAAGAGGACGAAAGCGAAGCCGTCAGCGACGCGCACTACAGCGCCCCACTGTCCCCGACTACCCACTGATGGAGCACCTTATGAAACGGCTGCATGTGATTGACTCACACACCGGCGGTGAACCTACACGCCTGGTCATGAGCGGCTTTCCCGAACTGGTCGGTGCCTCGATAGCCGATCAACTGGACCATCTGCGCACCCACCACGATCAATGGCGCCGTGCCTGCCTGCTGGAGCCACGGGGCAACGATGTGCTGGTGGGCGCGCTGTACTGCGCGCCAGTCACGCCGGGGGCGACCTGCGGGGTGATCTTCTTCAACAACGCCGGCTACCTCGGCATGTGCGGCCACGGCACCATCGGTCTGGTTGCCTCGCTGCACCACCTGGGGCTGATCCAACCGGGCGTGCACAGCCTCGACACGCCGGTCGGCCCGGTCGCGGCCACCTTGCACGAAGACGGCAGCGTGACCCTGCGCAATGTGCCTGCTTACCGCTATCGCAAGCAGGTGGCGGTTGAAGTGCCTGGGCATGGCGTGGTGCTGGGCGACATCGCCTGGGGCGGTAACTGGTTTTTCCTGGTGTCGGACCACGGCCATGAGTTGCAGATGGATAACGTGAAGGCGCTGACCGACTACACCTGGGCCATGCTCAAGGCCCTCGAAGCCCAAGGCATCCGTGGCGCAGGCGGTGCGCTGATCGACCATATCGAATTGTTCGCCGACGACGCCCACGCCGACAGCCGCAACTTCGTGATGTGCCCCGGCAAAGCCTATGACCGCTCCCCCTGCGGCACCGGCACCAGCGCCAAGCTCGCCTGCCTGGCCGCCGACGCAAAACTGGCCGCAGGAGAACCCTGGGTACAAGCCAGCATCACCGGCAGCCAATTCCTGGGCCGCTATGAGTGGGACGGCGAACACGTACGCCCATTCATCACCGGCCGCGCCTACATGACCGCCGACAGCACTTTGCTGATCGACGAGCAGGACCCGTTTGCCTGGGGCATTTGAGCCCTTTATTTAAATGAACCTGGAGTTAGCACCATGAGCGACAACATCTTTACCGGCTGCATGCCCGCCCTGATGACCCCTTGCACCGCCGAGCGCCAACCGGACTTCGACGCCCTGGTCGCCAAAGGCCGCGAGCTGATCGACATCGGCATGAGTGCCGTGGTGTATTGCGGCTCCATGGGCGACTGGCCGCTGCTCACCGAGGCCCAGCGCCAGGAAGGCGTGGCGCGCCTGGTGGCTGCGGGTGTGCCGACCATCGTCGGCACTGGTGCGGTGAACAGCCGTGAGGCCGTATCCCACGCAGCCCATGCCGCCAAAGTCGGCGCCCATGGTTTGATGGTGATTCCCCGCGTGCTGTCCCGGGGCGCTTCGGTCACCGCGCAAAAGGCCCACTTTGCAGCGATCCTCAACGCCGCCCCCAACCTGCCGGCGGTGATCTACAACAGCCCCTACTATGGTTTCGCCACCCGCGCCGACCTGTTCTTCGAACTGCGCCGCGAACACCCTAACCTGATCGGCTTCAAGGAGTTCGGCGGCGCCGCCGACCTGCGCTACGCCGCCGAAAACATCACCTCCCAGGATGATGATGTGACCCTGATGGTCGGCGTCGATACCCAAGTGGTACACGGCTTCGTCAACTGCAACGCCACCGGCGCCATTACCGGCATCGGCAATGCACTGCCGCGCGAAGTGCTGCAACTGGTGGCGCTGAGCAAAAAAGCCGCCAAGGGCGATGCCAAGGCGCGTCGCCAGGCCCGCGAGCTGGAAGCTGCGTTGGCGGTGTTGTCGTCGTTCGACGAAGGCTGCGACCTGGTGCTGTATTACAAGCATTTGATGGTGCTCAACGGCGACCAGGGCTACGCCCTGCACTTCAACGAAACCGACGGCCTCAGCGCGGCCCAGCGCCGGTATGCCGAGCAGCAGTACGCGCTGTTCCGCCAGTGGTATGCCAACTGGTCGGCTGAACAGAACGCCGCTTGATTCTTTGTAGGAGCGAGCTTGCTGTGGCGAGGGAGCTTGCTCCCGCTGACTGCGCAGCAGTCTCCGGTTTTTATTAGGGGCGCTTCGCACCCCAGCGCAAGCAAGCTTGCTCGCCACAGCAAGCTCGCTCCTACAACACTCCTCTGTTTTCCAGGATGTCACCATGACTCTGACAGGCAAAATGCTGATCGGTCAGCAATCCATTTGCGGCCATCGCGATGCGATCCGGGCGATCAACCCCGCCACCAACGCCCTACTGGAACCCGCCTACGCTGGCGGAGATGAGCAACACGTCGAACAGGCTTGCGCACTGGCCTGGGCTGCGTTCGATGCTTACCGCGAAACCACCTTGGCAGATCGCGCCACGTTGCTTGAAACCATCGCTACCCACATCGAAGCCTTGGGTGATGAGTTGATCGAACGCGCCTGCGCCGAAACCGGTTTGCCTCGCGCACGCATTGAAGGTGAACGCGGCCGTACCTGCGGGCAACTGCGCGCTTTTGCCCGCACCGTGCGCCTGGGCGAATGGCTCGACGTGCGCGTCGATACCGCACAGCCCCAGCGCCAACCCCTGCCCCGTGCCGACCTGCGCCAGCGCCATATCCCCCTGGGCCCGGTGGCGGTGTTCGGTGCCAGCAACTTCCCCCTGGCCTTCTCCGTGGCGGGCGGCGATACCGCATCGGCCCTTGCCGCCGGTTGCCCGGGGATCGTCAAGGCGCATAACGCGCACCCCGGCACCAGCGAACTGGTGGGCCGCGCCATTGCCCAGGCGGTTAAGCACTGCGGCTTGCCGGAGGGTGTGTTTTCACTGCTCTACGGCGCAGGTAATGAGCTGGGTATCGCATTGGTGCGCGACCCGCGCATCAAGGCCGTGGGCTTCACGGGGTCGCGCAGTGGCGGTATTGCCCTGTGCCAAGCGGCGCAGGCACGCCCGGAGCCGATCCCGGTGTACGCGGAAATGAGCTCGATCAACCCGGTGTACCTGTTTCCTGCTGCGCTTGAAGCTCGGAGCGAAGCCTTGGCCGAAGGGTTCGTAGCGTCGCTGACCCAAGGCGCCGGCCAGTTCTGCACCAACCCTGGCCTGATGATCGCCCTGCAAGGCGCCGCTCTGGACCGCTTTATTCAGTCTGCCAGTGAGCGGCTCTCGCGTTGCCCGTCCCAGACCATGCTCACACCGGGCATCTTCAGTGCCTACGAAACCGGCGTGGCCGCCCTGGCCAGGCACGCCAGCAACGCCGCCAAGGGTTTGCCAGCGACCGGGCCGAACCAGGGCCAGGCCCATCTGTTCGTGACCCAGGCCGAGGCGTTCCTGAACAATGAACACCTGCAAGCCGAAGTATTCGGCGCCGCCTCGCTGGTGGTGCAGTGCCGCGATGTCGAGCAAATGCGTCAGGTGTCCGAACACCTGGAAGGTCAACTCACCGCCACCCTGCAGATGGATGACTCAGACCTGCCACACGCACGGGCACTGCTGCCGGTGCTGGAGCGCAAGGCTGGGCGCCTGCTGGTGAACGGCTGGCCAACTGGCGTAGAAGTGTGCGACGCCATGGTGCATGGCGGGCCCTTCCCGGCGACTTCGGACGCGCGCAGTACCTCGGTGGGCACGGCGGCGATCCTGCGATTCCTGCGCCCGGTGTGTTACCAGGACTTCCCGGGCGCCTTGCTGCCCACCGCGCTGCAGCACGACAACCCGCTGCGGTTGCGGCGCCTGCTCGACGGCCAGCGAGAAGCGTAATCATGGCCGATCCCAATCAAGCAGACATCGTCGTAGTCGGCGCCGGCATTATCGGCGTCGCCTGCGCCTTGCAGCTGGCACGCCAAGGCCGCCAAGTCGTCGTGGTCGACGCCCAGGCACCCGGCATGGGCGCCTCCTACGGCAACGCCGGCCACCTGGCAACGGAGCAGGTGTTCCCCATCGCCGACCTGTCGATCCTCAAGCGCTTGCCCGCGATGCTCCTGGACCCCATGGGCCCGCTGCGCCTGGACTGGACCTACCTGCCCCGCGCCCTGCCCTGGTTCATCCGCCTGTTGCTGAACCTACGGCCAGCGCGTTACCAGCGCACCGTGGCGGGCCTTCGCGCCTTGAACGAAGGCAGCCTGGGCGCGTGGCAACGCTTGCTGCAATCGATTGGGCAAACGCACTTGCTGCGCGAAGACGGTTCGCTATTGGTGTTTGAGCGCGCCGAATTCCGCGCTGCACTGGATGCATTGCAGCACCGCATGACCCAGCAAGGCGTCGCCGTGCACTTTTGGAGCGGCGATGCGGTACGCACGGCTGCGCCGCAACTGAGCGACGCGATACAAGGCGGTTTGTTCTTTCCCGCTACCGGACACTTTCTGGACCCGTACAGAGTGGTTGGCGAACTGGTGAACGCGGCCAAGGCCGAGGGGGTGCAATTTCTCCAGCAACGCGTTCTGGACGGACGCCTGGAGGGTAGTGGCGTTTCCCTGATGACCGACCAAGGCGTACTGACAGCGCAGCACGTGTTGATCGCCTGCGGTGCCCACTCGGGCAAACTCACCGCTGCACTCACCGGCAAACAAGTGCCACTGGACACCGAACGTGGCTATCACCTGATGCTGCCCCACGAACAACAGCGCCTGCCATTCGCGGTCACTTCGCTGGAGCGCAAATTCATCATGACACCGATGACCGGCGGCCTGCGTCTGGCCGGCACGGTCGAATTCGCCGGCCTCGACCGCCCGGCCAATATGCAACGGGCCTGGCAGTTGCACCGGTTGAGCAAAGGGCTGTTCCGGCACGACTTGAGCGACAGCGAAGCCACGCCCTGGATGGGGTTTCGTCCTTCCCTGCCCGACTCGCTGCCGATCATTGACCGGGTGTGCGAGGGCAAAGTGCTGCTTGCATTTGGTCACCAGCATCTAGGGCTGACACAAGCGGCGGTGACGGCCGAAAGGGTTGGGCAGCTTGCGGCGGGTGAGCGGGTGCCAGAACTACAGCCTTATCGGCTGGATCGTTTCTGAACCTTACTGTGGTAGGCGCGAAGTGCTGAATAACGCATCAGCCGTTTCTTGGATTTCATCGCGCATCCATAGCTTGTTCAACCAACCGACAGGGATAGCCTGGACGCCGTAGTACGCCCCCGCCAGTTGCCCAACGATTGCGGCAGTAGTGTCTGCATCATCCCCAAGGTTGGCGGCGGCGAGTATCGCCTCAGCAAAGTTGGAGGTCTGATCGAAACACCAGAATGCGGCCTCCAGCGAAGCCACTGCATAACCTGAGCCAACGATTTGAGCAGAGGTTTTATCGCGATAATCGCCAGAGGCGATAGCCTTGACCTTAGGGGCCGACAGCGCGGTGTGGGAAAAACTCAGCACCTGCTTCTTTGGAACACCGCTCAGGGCATTACTGATAGCCTCGGCCAGCAGCAGACAACACTCGATAGCCTCATGCGCGGCATGAGTAGTTCGCGAGCTTTGCTCGGCAAACAGGTGGATGTCCGCCCGATCTGGAAAGTAAAACAACACGACAGGTGCGAGGCGCATCATTGAACCATTGCCGGCCGAATACGGATGCGTTGAGCCCGCAAAAGCGTTGCCACTTAGCTGAAATTGCTCCAACGCTTCGCGAACCGTCATGCCGATATCAAAGCACTCTCCGGTAGAACTCAAGTAACCCCACTTCCACCAATTCAGATAACGTCCCATCTGGTCAATCGCGTCAAAACCGCCTTTGCGCAACAGGCTTTCGGCCAGACACAGTGCCATGGAAGTGTCGTCAGTCCATTGGCCAGGCTTAAGGCTAAACGGTCCGCCGCCTAGCATATCCGTCACCGGAGAAAAGCTGCCACGGGGCATGAATTCAACTGTCGTCCCTACAGCGTCGCCACACGCCAGCCCAAGTAGGCTGCCGCGATAACGATCCAAAAGCGTGATGTCCATTGCCACTCCTTGTGAAAATCTTTCTACACCCGCCAGGTTACTTGACCAGCCGCTTCTCCTTGGAGGGGCGATAGCCGAAATACGCGCTGTAGCATTTGCTGAAATGGCTCGGCGAGACAAACCCGCACGCCACCAGCACATCCACCTGGGATAACTCGGTGTGCTGCAACAGGCGTCGCGCCTCAGTGACGCGCAGTTCCATGTAGTAGCGTTGCGGCGTGGTGCCCAGCTGTTCTTTGAACAGGCGCTCCAACTGGCGGCGGGAACGGCCGGCGTAGACGGCGAGTTGATCGAGTTCCAGGGGCTCTTCGAGGTTGGCGTCCATCAGCTTCACCACCTCGCGCAGTGGCGCGCTGACACACATGTTTTCGGTGGGTTTGATGCGGCGGTAGCGCGGCTCTTCGAACGCCAGGATATCTTCGATGCCTTCGACCAAGGCTTTGCCATGCAGGCTCTTGATCCAGTCCAGGGCCATATGGAAAGCCCCCGAGGGGCTTGATGCGGTAAGCCGATCACGGTCGATCACATAGGGTTCGCTGGTGACCTGCGCCGCCTTGGACACTTCGGCCAGTGCCGGGCGATGCTCGGGATGGATGGCGCAGCGGTAACCCTGCAACAGCCCCGCACGCCCGAGGAACCAGGAACCGTTCCACAAACCGGCGAGGCGCACGCCTGCCTCGCCAGCACTGCGCAGCCATTGGATAAACGGCTCGCTGGCCTTGAGTTCGGTGCGAAAGCCACCGCAGATCACCAACAGGTCCAAGTCCTGCAAGCTCGCCAGCATCAGGTTCGCATCTGGGCGAATGACCAGGCCCAGGTCGCTGATGACTTCGCCCTCACCCCACCCGAAGGTGCGCGTAGCGAACAGATCGGGGCGCAACAGGTTGGCGGTCACCAGCGTATCGAGGGTCTGGGTAAAGGCCGGCAAGGAGAAGTGTTCGAGCAGCAGGAAACCGACACGGGTGACCGAGGTTGATTGCTGGGGGTTATCACTGAGGTAGCGCAGGTTCTTGCCTTGCATGCCACCGCTGAACTGGCGTCTTTCCATCGAGGGTCGGCCCACGCTTATTGTTGTGCAGTGGGCGCTATCTTAGGGGCAAATGCAGTGCCTGTCTCAGGTGACGCTCACGGCTGGCAGAGGCCACGGCGCTGATCTTGATAAAAACTGTTCGCTTGAAAAGCCACGGCCCAGGCGCTGCGCGATCATCTGATACGGTTTTTTCTTTTCAATCTGCGCCTGTATTGAAATCCGCTTGAAGCGGACAATAGCCCCATCCCGACATTCCTGTCGCCCCCTTCCCCTCGGAGGCCTTATGACCAAGATGGCAATTTTCCTGTTCGGCTTTTTGGTATTGACCATTGGCATCGGCATGTTGGCGACCATCTCGCCGGTCTAAGCCCGCGCTACCGCCCCTGTGGCGAGGGAGCTTGCTCCCGTGACGACCTGATACCCGACGCCTATCTACCTGACGCCCCGAGATCTAAATGTGGGAGCTGGCTTGCCTGCGATGACGGCCTGACAGTCATACGCCACCTCAGCCCACAAACAGCATCGGATACAGCGACAGCACCAACAGCCCGGCCATGGACCAGTTGAACATCCGTAACCAGCGCGGCTCACGCAGCAAGTTGCGCAAGCCGCTGCCACACCCCACCCACACGCACACACTCGGCAAGTTGACCACCGCAAATACCAGGGCGATCACCAGTACATTGGTGACATAACCCTCGGCCGGCGTGTAGGTAGTGATCGCCCCCAGCGCCATGATCCACGCCTTGGGGTTGACCCACTGGAAGGCCGCCGCACCGAGGAAGGTCATCGGCTTGCCGTGTTCATCCGGGTTGTCAGACATACCGCCCGCATTGGCAATCTTCCACGCCAGATACAACAAATACGCGGCGCCGACATAACGCAACAGCGTGTAGGCCCACGGAAACAGCTTGAACACCTCGCCCAAGCCCAGCCCCACACAAATCACCAACAGCATGAAGCCAATGCTGATCCCCAGCGCATGAGGCATCGAACGACGAAAGCCGAAATTCACGCCTGAGGCCAGCAACATGGTGTTGTTGGGCCCTGGGGTGATCGAAGAGACAAAAGCGAACAGCACGAAAGCTGATAACAGGCTGGTAGACATGATCATGGCGCGGCATCCAAGCGGTGGTGATGTGCCTGCGACAGTAGTGGGTTACGGCGCGCTGCGCCCCGTACAGCTGGGGTTGGATGGAGGCATACACTTTGCAACGGCGGTTCTCGGCTGGTCAGTGGTTGAGCCGCGTCGCTGGCTGTCAGCGACCGAACGCCTGGCGCAGATGGAAAATGTGCGAACTGCTGGCGGCGGCGCAGAAATAGATTGGCAGATAGGTGAGTGAAGTGAACGAGCAACGTATCATCCGCTCAGAGGCCGTGCGAACGCCGGCCAGGTCGAGCGCACTTTCATAAACTCAAAAAGGGATTTACGCGTGCCATTTTCATTGGAAGAAAGAACGGCTTTGCTCGCGCTCAAGGGCGTGGGTCCTACCGTCATTACTCGCTTGGAACAGATGGGTATTGAGTCGATGGAGGAACTTGGCAAATCGCAGGTCGAGGATATTCTGGCGCAAGCATCAGCGGCATTGGGGTCCACATGCTGGAAGAACAGCCCTCAGGCTAGAGCGGCGATTACGACGGCGGTGGGGCTTGCGAAAAAAAGAGCGAAAACAAGCTGCCCCGGTAACACCTCAGACATTGCCCAACTTCAACCTGTTTAATGGGCCCACCAGAGAACTTGATATGCGCCACCTCAAAAGTCACCCCACCGATTCAGTCAGGCCTTCGCGTTGGGGCCTGCTCAAGGACGGAACATGGTTTGCTGCTTTTATCACGCTGGCGATCTACGCATTTACTGTTGTTGAAGACCGCGGCCAGTTGCGTAGCGATGTAAGGCATTTAACCGACTCGTTGGCGCAAGTGAGAAAGGATCTGGATGCTGCCCGCTTGGACAGCAAGCAACTCGCCGACTCCTTGCGACAGACTGAAATAGACCTCGCCAAAAAGGAAGTGCGGTTCAATGAGGCAGAAAAACAGCTCATTTCCGCGAGCCAGACGGCGCTCAGCTCCCAGTCCGAAGTACAGACCTATAAAGCTTTGGTGGCAGCAGATAAACGCTGCTTGCCCTACAAGGACGAGATTGCACATGTGGAGAGAAGCCTGGCTATGTCAGGCTTCGATGTGTTTTCACCGAAAGGCGATCGTCGCCAGGAATTATTGAATAATCTTGAAAGAAGCAAGAATTCCTACGATGCATGCATGGGACTGAAACGTTAGCCTCCCTCTGTGCAATGCGATAAATCGCAGGCAATAAAAACCCCGTAGACGCGAATCTACGGGGTTGAGCACAGGCCGAGTTGGAATCGAGCTAGTCGATACCGGCTTGCTTTGGTCTCGTTTACTTGGCCCCAGAAGCGTCCTGCTCGACCACCATATCCAACACGTAGACTGTCGAAGGCGCATCCGCTGGCGGATTCTTCCATTCGTATTGCTTGACCCGCAACACAGTGCGCACGCCGTCATGATGCACGAAGCCTTCGATGGGCTGGTATAGCGGATGCCAGGTGTCTTGGGTCGCCAGTTGCAGGCCCGCGTCGTCATAGCGACGCTCGCGCACTTGCAGGCACTGATAGTCCGGGATCAAAGGATGGCTGCACTTGACCGTCTTGGCCGCCACTTCCAGAAACTTGACCTCACCCTCGCTACCGTAACGGGTCTGCGGGGTGGCCTCGCCTTGCAGTTTGAGCACCGAGCCATCCGCTGTCGTCAGTTGCAGCATCGGCGCCATGTTATCGCCGGTGATGACAGCGCGCAGATCGCCCTTGAACAGCCGCCCTACTTGAGCGTCAAGGTCCATCAGGCTCTTGTCACAGGCCATAAGCGTAGAGGCCAGTGGCTGCACCTTCAGAACCCCGTCCTGATAGTGATAGCCGCCAAACTGCCGATTGCAGCCACCGCTGATGTTCAGGTTGTTGTCACCAAAGGCAACACGCAACTTGCGCTCGATGCCTTTGTTCATCGCCACGAGAGGCTTGCCCGACGCATCCGTTGCCGAGACCAGGTTCCAGTCGTAAGCGGATAAGGTTGGCTGGGCTACAACTGCTGAGGTGGTAGGCATTGAAGGTGATTCTTCATGGCTTTTGGAAGGGGCGGCACAGCCTTGGATGAGTGCAGCACACACGGCTACAAGAAGAATTTTTTGTTTCATGAGTCACTCTGTCAGCTTTGATGAGTGCGGGCGTTATCGTGCGCTGGCAGGATAAGCGCGCGGCTAAACCGGCATGTTGAGGTCGCGTGAGGCTTTAATGAGCGTAGACCCAATGCGCGCTTGGCGGACCTCGTCCTTGGCCGATAGCAATCGGACATCATTTGTTTGGTTCAGTTTCACGGAGCGTTGGGGGTGCGGCCAAATCCCAGGCAATAAAAAAACCCGTAGACGTTAATCTACGGGTTTCTAAGAGTGGAGTTAGCATCGCCGCCGTCGCTTCACCCACTCCCTAATTTGGCCCTCGACACAACGGCAAGAAAGGCAACTATCGGCCCAAAGCATTTCTTCACGAAGAGCGGGAATTGGCTGATTACTGCTGCCTGCAACCGGCACAAGGCCGATTACATAGGGCTATTTTTTGGACGCCATAGACCCCCGTATTTCTCCCGGAAAATCAGGTCCTTGCGTTCGCATAATTTGGCGGTGGCTTCCGTAGGCCAACCGTGTGGCGGGCCTATTCGATGGCTACCAGGCATCTAGATCGATAGGGGCGAAAGCGACAGGCAGTTGCACCTTCACAGCGTCCCGCTGTGCCAGGGGGAGCAACATAGCCATGCTCTGATCGAAAGCGTCCAGTATGCGCGGCATAGCGGTCAACGGTTGGTCCAAGGGCTCAAAAAAATTATCCCAATGGATCGGGATCACGATTTTAGCGCCCGTCTGGACAACCGTCTCTTGCCAATATTGAGCGACAAACTCCGGGGTTTGTTTACCTAAAGTTCCGATGCCGAGAAACACCACATCTGCCCTGACATCCTTGAACTTGCCTGGACTGTAATTACCACTGGCGATCACCAGAAGACGGCGGCTGCCATGAGTGATCAGGTATGAGAAGTTTTCGCCAACTTTGAAATCCCCCTCCGGGACAGGGGTGTGCAGCGGATGATCTATGAAGCCTGGTGAGGTGGGATGTGGTGAATGCGGGGTCTCGAAGGCTTTGATCTGAAATTGACCAAACAAAAAAGAATCTCCGTCATTGATTACCTTGATACGCTCAGGAGGTAATCCGGCACCCAGAACGGCGTTGGCAGTCGATTTTGTACCCAATACGGTAGCGCCTGTTTTGAGAGCCACCAAGCCACTGTCCAGAACATGGTCGTAATGCGAGTGCGCGACGAATATCGCTGCAAGCTTGGAAATGCCAGCGCTGCGCAAACTCGCATCGATGCGCTGCTCATTAGGCTGTATAGGCGTCAGTAGCACCGAAAAAATACTGGGCCGTGAGAAAAAACCGTCCTCCATGATTGCTGTCTCCCCATCATCGAAGCTCAATGTGCCAGCCCCCAGAAAACGCACCGTCAAGTCCTGAGATCCTTGACCGCCTTGCGGTCTTAGCGAAGCAAAGGGTTGAACCGAGGGTGATGAAAATTTCCATGCCCCCCAGAGCGCCCCTGCCACCACTGCAATAACAAATGCACAGCCCAACATTTTTTTGCTACGACTCACGCTTCATCTCCCGATATTGAAATGGACAGGCAACGCTCGCCTGCATAGGCGGATCTAAATTTTTGTATCTAAGCCGCCCGCCTGAATAAGACGAGAGGCATTAGGTTACGCTGTAAGCGTCTGCTAATTACACCTTGCGACCTTGGCTTTTAGCTGTCGCTATTGCTTGGATAAAAATCGTTCGGTGATCATCGCCAAAAAGTAGCGTTCGATGGTTGCCAGGAAATAGTACGCCCGGCCTCAGTATCGTGGATGCAGCCAAAATATACATCACCAGTTCACACCAAAACCGGCTGTATATCTAGCACTGTCCAAGTTGCTATTATCGGACTTACCCGCGACTACCGCGTGTTCGTACTTCAAATTTAAGGAAGCCCATTCTGTGACGCTGTAGCGCAAACCTAGCTCAGAGTCATAAGCATAGTATGCTATATCACTGAGCGGCCTTCCCAGCTCACCCGATGCGAAAAATTCAAATTTTCTTCCGACTAGATATCGTTTGAAGTCCCAGCGGGCAGATGTGAAGTAAAACGTATTACTGCCACCGCCTGAGTACCCGAATCGCATACGATTTAGCAGTGCAACAACGGTAAGGTTGCCTAATTGATCGTCCCAGAATTGGTAGCCGGGACCGGTGCCAATTTTTCGCCTAGTTTTTAGGTTTTCGATCTGATCTTTTTTGTAACTCAAGCCGCCTTCCCAAAGCCATCTATCGGTGAGAAAACGAATCACAGAGTACTCGGCACTCCAGTTTGCCGTACTTGCAACCTCATCGTCGTCTTCGCGGACGTGAGCAATCGCGCTATGGTGCCAAGGGCCACTGACAAAACTTGTTTGTGCTGCCAGGTTAACATTATCCTTCTCTGTCTTAACCTTTTCAGCATGAAGCGCAAGGTCAATATTCCCCTTCCAGATTGCAGCCTTGAGGTTGGGTTGGGGTTTCATAATCTGATCGATATTATTAAGGTCGACGAAATTCAAACCAACGCCTACAGCAGGCTGCACATTACCTCGCGGACCGGCCCGAATCGATGCAACCGCTCCTTGCAACTGGCCCACTTGCCTTACCATGAGCGGCTGCTTGCTTTCCAAAGTTTGAATCTGGTCCTTACTGATCGTTATATCGCCTCCGTAACTCGTACTTAGAACAAGATTTGCGCCCTCCATCAAAATGATGTCTCCGCTGATATGGTCACCATTTTTCAGCATTACATTGTCCGCAGATGCGCATGGTGAAAGAACGCTCACGGAGACATAGCACGACAACATCACCGCCGCTAATCGCATGACGAACCTACCGCGCTTGGGATACCTACCATATAGTACAGTTACCGTGCTTTACGTTACGAAGAACCGCCCTCCGTTCGCTCTGCAGCATGAAGTCAGCATCGCTATTTCAATGCCGTCGATAGCCGCGAGATCTTAGTGTCTAAATAAAGCTATTTAGCCAGGGGGATATTTATTGAATGCGCTCACTCTTTGCATCTCAAAGGCAAGCTTATCGGCAAAGCGAACAATGCCTGTGCGTTCTTTGATTGCTGCCAAATTGGTGCCGGCGATGCACGATGAATAGTCATCATCTTATAAGGTAATCCATGTGGAAGCTGGACAGCGATTGGTAAAAACCCAATTTACACGGGCGCCATTAAAGCGCCAAACTAACGCCGCGATAAAATTAACTTTTTCACGTGTGCTTTCCCACCTCCTGCATGAACGCCAAATTTAACTGACAGTTGGCATTCGCACTAACGCTAAAGGAAACAAGCTATTTTATCCATGGCTTGCTTCGCTTCAGGTATCGGGAAGATTGGCCATACGTGAATCATTCCTCGCCCTATATGCAACTGAACCTCACCTCCGAGTGCCAACGTTTTCTCAGAGAAATTGATTGCATCGTGGTGAGCAATGTCGCGCGTGCCAGCGAAAATAAGGATCGGAGGTAGATTTTCTGGATCTCCGTTAATCGGGCTTACGTAGTCGTGGTCCGTGCCGAGACCTCCCGCATACATCATGCCGGCCGCTCTTAAACCTCTCGCGGAGAGCATTGGATCTGACTTCTCCGTTCTTGATATCAACTCGTTACTCAAAGTGACATCCATCCATGGGCAGATCAATACTAGTTTTGTAGGTTGAATACATCCGATGTCTGTCAACGCGTAGCAGAGGGCAACTGCAAGGCCGCCGCCAGCTGAATCGCCCATTACATTCATTGCGTGACATCGAGCGTTAAAGCAAGCGAGCTTATATATAGACAACATGCGAAAAATAACGATTTTGCATTTAGTCTCTGGTGCAAGAGGGTAAAGCGGCACTATGATAATATAGCCATATCTTTCGACTAACGTTTGAAGGAAGCGCCAGTGCAGAAATGTGATAGGCCAAACGTAAGCACCACCATGAAGATAGAAAATATGTTTAGAGTTTGCTTGGCCATCTTTAGGGGCTAGCCTGTAGATTTCGATACCATCAACTATCTGGAGTTCGATAGAAATTTTTTTGTGCATTTTAATAGTTGGTCTTGCAGGACCCTGCTCTCGTGATTTTCGAAAACTCTTGAGCACTTTGTCCAAGGAGCCATAAACTGATTTTCGCCTGACCAGCAAGAGATATGCTATAAGTGCGCGACTTCTAAAACTAGGTTTTTGAGGATTAGTTAGCGAGCCCACAGTATCACCCAGTATAAATATAAAAATTGAATAAGTAATCGTTCAGACCTGCGCTGATCAGCCGGTCTAAGCGGTATTCGTTATTGCGAAACGAGTCAGTATTGTCGAACGGTACATCGCGGAACACTGCCGCCCATTCTTCAATGCCTGCTATTATCGCTTTTCATCGCACTATAGTGAGTTCGCCATCAAGTGATTGGCTACCGCTCGATAGGCGGGCAAGGTAGTCGGATCGAAGTTCGAACTGCGAGCCAGGGGATGCGAGGCATAACGCACAATGACCATTTTCGCCTTGGGGTCGATATACATGCTTTGTCCGTGGAGCCCACGCGCCGAGTAGACGCCATGAGTGTCGTGGGACACCCACCACATGTCGCGATAACTCCAGTTTGGCAGCAGCTCATAGCCCGCCTTCGCGAAGTCTTGCTGGCTGGCGCCCCCGCGAATATCCGCGATCACGCTCTTGGGCACGATCTGCAGGCCATTAAACTTGCCGTCCAGGCGCATCATCTCGCTGAAACGGGCCAAGTCGCGCAACGAGGTGTTGAAACCGCCACCGGTAAACGCGGTACCCACCTCATCGACGATCAAGTAGGCGTCCTGCTCGGCGCCCAGCTTGCTCCAGATGCGCTCTTGTAGATTGACCGCGATGGGTTTCCCCGTTGCGCGCTGGATCACCCAAGACAATACGTCGGTATTGACCGTCTTGTAAGCAAAGGCCTGACCGTGCTCGCCCTCTTTGCGCAGTTTCATCAGGTATTCGGTCACCGTGGTAGCGCCGGCGTATCCCTCCGGCCGCGGTGTCATATGGGCGGCTCGTAAGTACTCCCAGATTTCCGCTTTGGGGTCGGCGTAGTCTTCCGAGTAGCGAACACCGACTGTCATATCCATTACCTGGCGTACCGTAGCATCGCCAAATGCACTGTTCTTCAACTCCAGAACGTAGTGGCTGACCTTCGCCTGTGGGTCGATACTACCTTCCTCGACCAGCATCGCCCCCAAGGTGCCGATAAAAGATTTGGTGACCGACATCGCAATGTGCTGGCCCTGATCAGTCAACGCGCCGAAGTAGCGTTCATAGACCACCTGCCCACGGTGCAGTACCAGGATCCCATCGGTGTAGTTGGCCTTCAGTGACTGTTCCCAGGTCATAGTGCGGTCGCTGCCCAGTGGAGTGAAGACCAGGGCATCGATTTCTTCGCGTTCGGCGCGAGGTAACGGGCTGGCTGCTCCCTTTCCACGCGCGACCTGTACGCTTGGCAACAGCTCGCGCAGATGCGAGAACGACCAGCGCGTCTGCGGGAACTGCAGGATGCTGCTGAACCGCACGACCTTTTCCGGCACCGGCGGTGAACCTTGCATCCAGCCTATGACCTGTGGATCGCTGGCGTCGGCGCTGAGGAACTGCGGCTGGACGTCAGCCTGAGCCTGGGCACATGACAGGGTCGCGCTGCCCAACAAGGTTTGCAGAGCGTCTATTTTCACTTGCATGTTTGTCTCCTTCGCACGCTTGATTACTCGGATTGCATCGCAATCGGGTGGCCGGCAGGCCTTGTTCGTTCACGGGAACCAATTAGGTCTAAGGCCGCAAGATCACCACGGAGCTCTGTACTCAATTGCAGATCGTGAATGCCTTTGAAGATCTTCGAGAAGGTTTCACCTTTTAAAGTTGAGCCGGCCGTCATCGTTTCAGGACATCGAAACGCACACGGACAGGCTGCCAACCAAGCGCAAACTCTGGCGAAGTTTCTGGGAGTGAGGTACAACCGTCCAATGCAAATATGAAGAGCGATTGATGCATTGAGCAACTTAATTGACTTGAAGCGAATTCGTCACTTGGTCTTGCTTGGAGAAGAACTACACTTCTCCCGGGCCGCGGAGCGAGCCCATCTCTCGCAGACGGCGTTCAGCCGTAGCATCCAATCACTGGAAAAAGACCTAAAGGTACGCCTGTTTGATCGGGACACCCGCTCAGTGACGCTGACATGCGCCGGTCACCAGCTCATTGCTCGGGCGCGCGAGATGCTGGCGTGCGCCGACAAGTTAGTCGCGGAGGCCAGCGACATCGCCGGGGGGCAGGGAGGTGAACTCAACTTCGGAGTCGGCATGATGACTGCCAACACCACCCTTCCCAACGTGCTGCTGGCCTTGCGCAAGAACGCGCCCAAGCTGGTGGTGACCCCTGAGGTCAATTACTGGCATCACCTGGCCAACCAACTGGCACAGGAAGACATTGAGTTTGTCGTAGCGAGCGTACGGGTCGAGCAGGGTGTGGACCCACGCTTTGACGTTCGGAGTTTGCCGCCACAACCGGCCTCTATCTTCTGTCGCCACGAGCACCCACTGGCTCGACAAGCCGAGCCGGTGACGTATCAGCAGCTACTCGCCTATCCGTGGGCTGCCGTGACCACGGACGACGTGCACGCCCGGGCGCTATTCGGAATGCCCTCGACGACGCTACTGCCATGGACGTTGGTGTGCAATGAGCTGAACTGCCTCCGTCAGGCCACGCTGACTAGCGACGCCCTACTGCTCACTTGGCAATCTTGGCTAGCGCCTGATCTGGAGAGTGGGGTGCTGATTGATCTAATCCAAAAAATCCAGCCCGCGATCCCCATACATCTGCGCTATATCCCGGAAACCATCGTGTTTCATGCCGGCCGCACGTTGTCACCCATCGCCAGAAAAACCATCGCACTGATTGTCGACGAGGCAGAAAGACGCCTGCCTGTCGTAACTCAGCCAGCGGTCATCTCAGACTAACTTCAGACTACGGTCGAGTTCCATCTGAGCAAAAGACGCGCTGTCCCGCATGAGAACCGGACTTTCTCTCTTTCCCCTCCGTTGTATGCAGGGCTGGGGGGAGTTGGAGGCTGCTTTCGACATGGATCAATCTGCTGGAGCAAAAGGCCAACCACACCCTCCCCTGGCATTGTTCTGCCCCCTCATTGCGATCAACAATGAGTAGGGTTGCGGAACACTTCTCAAATCACAGGCAATAAAAAACCCCGTAGACGTTAATCTACGGGGCTTCTAAGAGTGGAGGCCGAGGTCGGAATCGAACCGGCGTAGGCGGATTTGCAATCCGCTGCATAACCATTTTGCTACTCGGCCTCAAACGATCAATGCCCTTGTTACTGACATTCACCGCATACAAACTTGAGTGGGCTACGTGAAGCCTGCCTCTACTCTAATTCATTGAATACATTGAAGTTTTTAATGCTTCGTTGCGTTCGATGGGCGCCATTATGTACTCATTTGCCTAGGCCTGCAACCCCTTGATTTCAAAAAATATTCTGCCTTGGCATCAAGGGCTTGCGCCTCTGCCCTACTCCTTCACCGTATGGATTTGATACTGCGGGTCGGCCTTGATCTGGGCCTCGGTGAAGGGCAATGGGCGCAGTTTTTTCTCGGAGAAGGCTTGGGTCTGATCCTTTGAATAGGCAGACGCCGGGTTGCTGGACTCGGAGAATGCCAGTACGCCGACCGCGTTGGGGCCTTTGTCGTCAAAGCTGACGATTTGCAGGTAGCTGGTGCCGCTGACGACTTCGCGCTTGCCGTCGGCGCGGGGCACGGTTTGCATGGCGTTGTAGACGCCGAGTTCTTGAGGACCGCCGTGGATGGGGGTTTGGCCAGAGACTTGGATATCGCCCCAACGGGTCTGCCCCAGTTTGTTGACCTCAGCGCTGGAGGCCAGCATGGCTTCGCGCAATACCTTGGCGACCGGGGCGCGGTCAATGGCGAGGCCGCTAGGGGTGGTCAGGGGATGGGCCGGATCGAAGGCCACGCGCCAGGCGTCGGGGATTTGCTGCAGGTGTTGCATCAGGTTGATGAAGTGCACCAGGCCCACGCCGCTGTCGAGGTTGGCGCGCTGGTCCCAGTTTTTCAGGCTGGTGCACAGCGGTTGCAGTGCAGCGGCATCGGCCCCGAGGTTTTTGGCGCAGAACGTCAGCAGGTCGGGCATGACTTGGCCCGCCAGGTACACCTCGTTGTCCATGACCATGTCTTGCAGGTCGGTGACGCTGATCGGCTGCTTCTCAAGAGCTTGCAGGCGCTGGAGCGCGAAGCGCGCACGCGGGCCGAGGCCAATGTTGTCCTGGCTAATCACCGGCGAAAAGCCCCTTAGCGGCGCCTTGGGATTGGCCATCCAGGCGGAATCGTTGGAGTGTTGCACGTAGTCGCCGCGTTGCAACTGGGGCAACTGGTCGGCCGGGAAGATACCCGGCTGGGCCGCGCGCGGGTCGATGTCCCAGGCGCAGGCGCTGTGGGCGCCGTCGAGCACGATCATTTGCAGGCCGGCCCGTGGGTCGCTGCATGTTGCCAGTTTGGCGGCGCTGACGTTGGGCACCACCGACAGGTTCATGTACAGGCTCTGGCCCTGGTCATCGGCGGCCAGGGTGTTGACCCAGGGGATGCCTTGCAGGGTATGCACTGAGGTTTGCAGCTCCTTGAGGCTACGGGCGCGGTTCATGGCGTACCACTGTTGCAGCACCCGGTCGTTGCCCAGGTTGGCGTCCCTCAGACTGAAGGCGTAGCGGCTGTCCCAGTCGAGCTTGCCCGGCCATTGCACCACGGGGCCAAACTGCGAACTGTAGACGTTGTGGGTCACCGCCTTGAGGCTGCCGTCGGCTTGCTTGACCTGTACCGTAACGGCCGTTTTATCCAGGGGCACGGATTTGCCGTCCAGCAGGTAACGGGTGGCGTCCTTGGGATCGAGGGTCAGGCGGTACAGGGTGAAATGCTTGGAGGTGTCGACGGTGTGGGTCCACGCCACATGCTGGTTGAAGCCGATGTTCACCACGGGCAGCCCTGGCAATGCGGCGCCCATCACATCCAGCTGGCCAGGGATGGTCAGGTGCATCTGGTAAAAACGCATGCCGCCCACCCAAGGAAAATGCGGGTTGGCCAGCAGCATGCCACGGCCATTGAATGAGCGGTCACGGCCCACGGCAACGGCATTGCTGCCTCGGTCCAGCGTGAAGCGTTGTTGGTTGGCTGCGGCCAGTGCAAAGGCTTTGGCGCTGGATTGGACACCGGCGGTGGCTTGGGGGGGTGCAGCCCCGACTAAGGCTTCGGCGAATTGGCCGACGCCCCCTTCCACCAATAGCCTACGGGTCAACTTGACCAAGTCTTCCACTACCAAGGGCCGTACCCACGTGGCCTGGCACTGTGCGGGTGCACCCTGCTCCTTGAGGTAACGGTTGTAGCCGGCCACATACCCTTCGAGGCGCTGTTGCATCTGCGGGGTCTGGGCATTCCAGAATGCCGCCACTGCCTTGGGTGTGTTCAGCCAGTTGAAGAACACATCGCTGGCGAGGTTGTTGCGCTCTTCCAAGGTCGCCTGGTCCGGCCCGAAAAACTTGGCGCGCTGGCCATTGACCGTGGTCACCTCATTGGCCAACAGGCACAGGTTGTCCTGGGCATAGGCGTACCCCATACCCACCCCCAGGCCACGCTCGTCAACGGCGCGAATATGCGGCACGCCATAACTGGTACGCCGGATATCCGCCGACGCCTGCGTTACTTGTTCCCGTGCCGACACGGCCAGGCTCAACCCCAGCAACAGCCCTGCCACGCCCACTCTGGACAACCCGTTGGAAATAATCACGCCGACTCCACAGTCAAATTGAACACCCTCACAAGGGATGGTTACCCCACCGTAAGAACGCAGATCGACCGGAATAATTTAGCCGCACGAGGCTGTATATCGTCAGCGCTTGAAAGGTGACAAATCTGATACCGACAAATTTTCTACATTCATCGTTTCATGATTTGCGTCACTCGTTCGTCTTATTACTCAAGAGCACCATCTTTTCCTGATCAGGCTCTGAAAAGAAAAGGAGTTTTTGCATGTATAACCCGCAAGTGCCCACGGATGGACATTCAAAGGCCACCGATACCCACTATGGCAATAGCACACAAGCGTTCGGCAACGCGCCCGAACAGCAAGGCAACCAGCGCATCCGCCATTTGCTCAAGTGTTTCGGTTTGCGCACCAGCCTGATTCGGCTGAAGGTCATCGACGCCCTCCTCACCGCTGCCGACAACCAGCGCACCCTCGGGGTACGCGGCGTGCACAGCCACCTGCTGGAGCTGGGCATTCCGTTGTCGTTTCTCAGCGTGCGCGAGGTACTCAAGCGTCTATGCAGCGAGGGCGTCATCACCCTGAACGCCGACAAGAGCTACAGCCTCCATGAAGAGGCTGCCAAGGTACTCGAAGGTCGTGCCTGACTGACACGCGTCAGAAGTTAGGCTTGACCTTGCGGCGCATGATGCCGTTGATCACCACGACGACCACGGCAATCGCGATGGCCAGGTACTGGAAGGTTTTCTCGCTGATCACGCCAGTGTTCTGCAGATAAGACAGGCCAAACATCGCGCCCAGTACAGCCAGGGCAATCAGAAGCGAGTATTTCAAGCGTTGCTTTTGGGTCATGACGAATTCCTGGACCTGAAGGATGTATCCACTGTGTATCGCCGCGCATGCCAAGCACATACCCAATTACGGGGATGGCACGGCGTCGGCGGGGTCTTATGTTACAGGCGATGAACGGATTTGGCTTGTCCTACGCCTGACAGACCTTTGAAGCCCCTTGGAGAATTGTGAAATGCTTCGACGACTCATCCTGCTGGTTCCCTTGATGATCATGCTGAGCCTGGGCGGTTGTTTCTTCTTCCCGCGCGGCGGTGGCTGGCATGATCGCCACGATGATGGCGGCCGAGGTTACGAACGTCGCTGATCCCCCCGCAGTACTCCGCCCTAACGACCTGCCCCTGCGTGCTCACCGTGTGCAGCAAGCTCACTTTCCTCGTGTTGCTGCACCGACGCGGTACATATTCGTTAATAACATTCCCCGGGCGCCTTCGGAACCTTCCGACGCTCTCACCCCAATTATTCGAGGCCCAAACAAGGAAGAATCACCCCTCGGATTATCATCAGGACGCGTGGGCCAATGCCATTGGAATAACTCACTTGATTTCAGGTATCGCCCACCATCGCCTGCGCCGAAACGTCTCCAGCGATGAAATAGCCCCCCCTTCCCACACCCGGCCGATGCCAGGGACGGCCCAGACGACAACCGTTCCAGACGTGGATGCCATCACGCCGGTCAGCGCGATTCGTTCTGACCTGATCAAGGGCCTTCAAATAACTGATCAACGTTTGTTGCTCAATCAATACCAACAACTCAACCAAGACATCCAGGCACTGCTGCTGCGCCAGCCGACGCTCAGCAGCGTTATCGAGCAGCAATTGAACCGCAGCTTCGGCACTACACCGCCTGTAGACGCCTCGTCACTGTATGTGCATCGCTATCACACTGATGAACACGGCCAACGCACATTGATCTCGGTGCAGAGCATCACCGAAGCCCTGTTCAATGCACTGCGCCAGCTCAAGGCACCTCCCGACGCCCAGGCCTCGACCAGTACCGCCAGCACGGAAGTCGGCTTCTACACCAGCGCCTCGCCAAGCGAAAGCAGCCAGCAATTGCACACTCGCGACACCCTCCTTTCGATTGCACAAACCATCGAAAAAGAACTGCCCCTGAGCCTTTCCCGATTCTGGACCGAGCCACGCACAGGCGAACTCAACCCCGAGTCACCCCAGAACGAATTGCTCAGTATTCACCGGGAGATGCTATCCACCCTGGCCGCCTTGGGCGTGGAAGACGGTGCGTTAACGCCCGCCGCCAAATCATTGATCGACAAGGCGCTTGAGTATCCAACCCTGCAGGCTCGGGAAGGCGCGATGAAGGATGGTGAAAGGCCCGGTGTCTACCCGCTCAAATTGGATACGCCAAGCCCAGAGGGCAGCCTGCTGGCAGGGGCCTTCCTGATCACCAGCAGCGATGGATCGTCGGCGACACGCCCATTCAATAGCGCACAGACAGACCGAACCTTACGTCCTGGCCAACAGCAAGGGCTGACGGTGCTTTACACACCTCGCGATGGCTACGAAACATTCGACAGCCCGGCCAAGGCACTTGCGACCTTGCGTCAACGCATTAACGACGACCCCGAGGCCGCAGCGCAGCTACTGCAGAGTGTGCCGGTGGAGGTTCAAAACGGCTTGAAGGATGACTGGAAAAACCACTTGAGCCAGGACCTCTCCCCAGTGACCGGCGACGTCATTGCCACAGGCGTGCCGCAGTTGCTGGAGCGCCAGCGGCATCAGGTGAGCAACGCACTGCAAGCGTTGTATGAGTCGAACAACGTTGAACCGACGCTTGTCGACCCCTGGGGGCATCTACTGACTGAGATGGGCCTGCCTGAGGCTGCCGACCTGGGACCGCATTTCGACGGCAACAGCGCCCTGTTGGCGCGTGCACAATGGCTGGACGAGCGGGCGAACAGCCTCGACGCGCGCCAGGCACTGGATCAAAGCCTGGGTGATCAGAAAAACTGGCGATACCTGGCGCAAAAACTCAACGAGTCTGCCCAGGCCTTGCCGCAAAGCCCAACAGAACGTGAGGTGTCGGCCCTGCTGAAAAAAACGCCGATGAATATCGCGCCAGACTCGGCCCATTACCAAGCCTATATACGGACACCTGGTATGTCCGTAAGCCTCGAAGCCTTCCTGCTTGAAAACGGCTTGCCATTGCCCAAAACCGTGGACGACTTGCTGGCCTTGGCGCAAAGCGCAAAAGCACGCGCACAGCAACACCCCTTGGGCAACTTCGCAGGAGGCCTGTCCTGGCCGATCCCCTTGGATGTCAACCAACAAGACACGCTGCGCACGGCCGCCGTCGAACATGCCAGCAGCGATCCCGACTTACCGCAGGAGAATCCCAAGCGCGGCGTACTGGAACATCTGGGTAGAAGCCTGAGTTTCTCCGAGCAGGCACTGGCGGACCCGGTCAAGGTGCTCGAAACCCTGATCAGCTCCAAGGATGGCCAGGCTCTAGGCCAAGCCATGCAAACCAAAATGAATGGTATCGCCACCAACACCAGCGCAAACGACTATGCGCTGGCGGCGATCCAATTGATGCTGGATCCCGAGTCGTTGACGGCGCCTGTGCGAAACCATGTGGCAGGTTTCGACCTAGCGCAGAAAAGTCATTGGGGCAAACCGCTTTCGACCATCACCAACAGCCTGCGCCAACACTTGATTGACACGGGGCGCGAATCCCCTGAGCTCGCTGACGCGGCCGCACATCTGTTACTCAGACGCACGGCGCCGCAATTGCTGGTCAAGAACATTCCTGATTCGGTAGTTTACGGCAGCGCCGCGTGGGCGAACCTTTGCATTGCAGTAGCCGCCATTGAAGCCAAGACTCCAGGCCGCGTGGCCGCCCTGTCCTATGCCGAGGTGATGATCACCGCCGACACTGCTGGCGCCGTGCCCGCCTCTGCGCAAGCCGCAGTGATGTTGGATTGGGCCGTGGCCAATGACATTCTTCCAGCGAAAGACGATGCCCTGTATGAGCCAGCCGACCTGGAAAAAGCCCAGGCGCTGTTCAAAGCACAACTCGATAAGCTGATAGAAGCCTCATCGCTCATCGGCGGGAGTTTTCCAAGCCGTAAACAAATGGCGCTGGACCTGCTCGTGAAGACATTCGGCCCCGGCATGGACTTCGAGCTCAAGATGTTCTCCAGATACAATGGCGATATGCCCAGCGCGCCGCGCTCACTGGTGGAAATCGTCATGGAAGAACTGGTCATGGAGGGTCGCTGGGTACTCACGAAAGAAAATACCGGCGTGGACCTTGATGCGGTCATTGCCTTCACCCACAGTGCGCCATTCAATATTCAACGAGCGTTTGAGGATGCCTTTTCTACCGCCTTGGACAATCATAAGACCGCTAAAAAAACAGCTCTCCTCAACGCACTCGGCAACCTGCCGCCCGAAGACAGAAAAAACTTGACCCAGGGCAAGCTCAATTATTTTCAAGAAAAAAGCTACAAGGTGGGCATGATCCCTTTCGAAGGCGACACCTTGTTTCACACCAACCCTACCGTACTGGTCACCGCGCAAAACAATGGACAAACAACCACCTATGAGTTCGATACGGTAAACGGCGTTATCCGAAGCCGGGGCAACAGAAAAACACCGGCGGCCCCTGTCAAGTTCTCCAACGAGATAATCAGGGAAGAGCCATTTTATCCGGACAGAGACAAGGTCAAGATCGTTGACAGCGGGCAATCGATTCTCGCAAGTATCCCGGCCAACCCTGTGCCGTTTTCATGGATTGACCTGGATGATTTGAAGGAAAGCAAGCTGGATCGCGAACAGCCCTCCACGGCACCCCAGCCGTATATGTTCCTGAGCCCACGCACTCACCATATCGCCGAGTCCGTGCTCAAGGCGTTGGACCTGGACAATCCCGCCATCAAAAAAGCCGCTGCGGGGACCACGACCTTTGAGCGTAATCATGAAAAGCTGACGAACTTCAAAGAGTTTTTGCTCAACCTTATTCCCTTCCGTTCCGCAATCGTCAATTTCATGGACGGCAACTACGGCGAGGGGATCACTGACGTCACCTTGGATATTTTCGGTTTGGTCACCGCCGGCATCGGCCTGGCGGCCAAGCTAGGTAAAGTGCTAGGTGCAACTGCATCGGCGGCGAGCAAGGCACTCAAGGTGACGAAAGTCATGGTGCCGTCCCTGCTCAAGGAGCTGAACCCCTTGAACGGCGTGGGCGATCTGCTAAAAGGCGCGGGCAAAATCACTTATGAAGGCGCAGAAGCGTTAGCTGGCGCGGTGGGTTCCCTCAAGGGCAGCGCAAACCGCGATGCGCTGATCCGCGCCGCAAACCGCTATGAGGCCGCTGCAACGGGGACCCTCAAGGTGGGCGAACAGGTGGTGCACGGCTCTGCCGTCAAGCACAACGGTAAATGGTACGCCTACGACGCAACAACACAGAAGCCCTATGGAGCGGCCATAGAGTTTTCTCCAGTCGATCTACTGATGCCGCCTTCGCCTAACCTGAGTGCCACAGGCAGCCGCACGGGGGTACGTCATAATCCACTGAGCAGAGCGTCCCGTCCCAGCAAGCCTGTCGCCAGAGTCCCCTTGCCCGACGACGAATACGCGACAAGCCGAAAAACCAATGGCGCTCTCATCCTTGATCATTTCACTCCCAATAGAATTCGGGCCACTCGTGAGAAGTTCACGCTGGAGAAAAGTGGTTACTTACAAGACGCGGCAAAAGGCAAGACCCCACCCCCTGCTGCTATTCCCGATATCAAGGATGCCCTAACGCCCAACCAAACGTTTGAGAAAGCGTTGAAGGAAACCGATGTGCTGGTGCTGGGAGAGAACCACAATGAAATTGCGAGCCTGATTGCGATGCGCGATGGGATGAAAACATTCAAAGAAAATGGCGTGACCGCCATCTACTTGGAAGGTGTGACACTCGACCCGTCCGGCCTGCCAGACTACCGCTCGTTCCTAAACTCTGTACGGCAAAGACCCGGGGGCGAGAAAATCTTTGAAGAATTGCAACTGGAAGCCGATAAGTGGGGAATAGAATTAATGCCGCTGGAGCATGTGTATCTGACACGGCACTCAGACACCCCTGGTTATTTCAAGGGTCTGAGCACACTTCCAAAAGACTCCCCCGCCTATGCCGCGTTGTCCCGGCAGCGTCTTGAGGAAGTCAATTATTACGGTGCCAGGCAAGTCATGAAGAAAGAACTTGGAGGAAAAACTGTCGTTTTGGTCGGCCGCTCGCATATGAATACCGCCGAGGGTGTTCCTGGTATCGCTGAGTTAACCGGTGGCATCGGTATTGGCGTCTATCAAAAGTCCGATGTCGCGCAGAGTGTGGGGCGTAAGGCTGGTGTGCAGCGCGATACGTCCAAGAGAATCTCCGGCCGCGATGACACCGTGGGTGATTTGCAAATTGACATAAAAGCATAAGTATCAGGTTAGCCGTTGGGGCAACACGCCCCAACGGGACACGCCGTTTACATCACATGGCGACCTTTCAGTGCTCACCCCCCATGCACCCACCGCCGATGCAACCAACGCGCAAACGCATCCAGCGCAAACCCCAGCACCCCGATCACCACCACCATCGCCATCAACTCCGAATACGCCAGGCGATCACGGGTGTCGAGGATGTAATACCCCAGTCCCGCACTGACCCCAAGCATTTCGCACGGCACCAGCACGATCCACAGGATACCGATGGCCAGGCGCACGCCTGTCAGCACATGCCCGACGACGCCAGGAATGATCACCCGACGCAATGTCTCCCACCGCGTGGCGCTCAAGCTCTTGCTCAACTGTAACCAGCGCGGGTCAAGCTGACGCACGCCCGCTGCGGTGTTGAGCATGATCGGCCAGACGGCGGCAAAGGCCAGAAGGAAGTAGATAGGCTGGTCGCCCACGCCCATCAGCATCACCACGATCGGCATCCACGATAGTGGCGAAATCATCCGCAAAAACTGGAACGCCGGCGTGGTCGCCGCCTCCAGGTTACGCGAACTGCCCACCAGCAACCCGAGGGGTACGCCTACCAACAACGCGATAAACAGCCCGACGAAAATACGCTTCAGGCTCACGGCGATATGCAGGTACAACTCACCCCGCCCGAGCAATTCCCACAAGCTGCTGGCGGTGGCCGCCAGGGAAAAGCGCGCCGACAGGCCATCGGCCTCGCCGAACACTTTCACGCCCAGCCACCACAGCACCAACAAACCCGCCAAGCCACTCAGCCCCAGCCACCAGCCAAGGATTCTGCTGTTGTTCAAACGCCGATCTCCTCGTGCCGCTCATAACCGTCCGGCAAACCGAAGGTCTGCATGCCGCCCACGGCTTCGATCGCCTTGCGCACGAAACGGTCGTCCACCAGGTCCTTGGCCACGAAGGCTGGGTCCAGGTCCGCGAGGAACTTCTTGTCGCCTTCGATCAAGGTGTCCTTCAGGCGCCGCACCAGTTCTTCGGTGTAGCTGGGGAACGGGTACGGTTGAAAGTCGATGCGATGCCCGTCCCAGTTGGCATGCTGGATCGCGCCGTCGGCCACGTAGGTGGCGCGGTCGCTGGCCGCCGGCGCCAGGACTTTGCTCAACACCGGTTCAGCATGGGGCGTGTAACGGTTCGGGCCATCCTTGGACAGCAGCTTCACCGCCTCTTCGCGGTTGTCGCGGGTCCATACCTGGGCCTTGACGATGGCGTTCACCACCTTCTGCGACCACTGCGGGCGATTGGTCAGATCGTGTTCGTGCATGAATACCACACAGCACGCGTGGTTGCGCCACACGTCACCCGTGAAGCGCTGCACGCGACCGACCTTGAGGTTTTCTGCCAAGGCATTGAACGGCTCGGCGACGATGTAGCCATCGATGCGTTTGCTGGCCAAAGCCGGAGGCATGTCCGAGGGCGGCAACACGATCAGGTTGACCTCATTGGCAGCAATCGAACTGCCGGTGGCGCGAGTGACCGGGGTGAGGCCGTTGTCGCGGAACAGTTGCTGCACCACCACGTTATGGATCGAGTACCAGAACGGAATCGCCACCGACTTGCCGCCTAGTTGCTTCACGTCGGTAATGCCAGGGGATACGGTCAAGCCCGAACCGCCCACATGGTTCCACGCCACCACTTTGGCCGGCACCTTACTGCCGTAGCGCGCCCATACGGTCATTGGCGACAGCAGGTGTATCACGTTGACCTGGCCGGAGATAAACGCCTCGATCACTTGGGCCCAGCTGCGCAACAACACTGGGCGCTCGGCCTTGATGCCTTCGGCTTCGAACAGGCCGTTGTTGTGGGCAACCAGCAGTGGCGTGGCGTCAGTGATGGGCAAGTAGCCGATGCGGACCGGCGCGTCGGGCTCATTGGCGGCGCGCGCCTGCAGGCTGCTCAACAGAGGCAAGGCGCCCGCGGCACTGAGCACGGCAGAGAGTTTGAGAAAGTCACGGCGCGAGTGGGTCAGGTCATCCAGACACATGGGTAAACTCCTGTTGTTCAAGGGGGTTGGGTTGAGGGCGGCTCGCCTGCCGTAAGGTTTTCAAAATCTCGATACGCAGCGCGCCAATGGCCTCGACCTGCTCTTCCCGAGGGTGCGGCAGGTCGATAGCCCACTCGCCCAACGTGCGTGCCGGGCGGTTACCCAGTAGCAGGATGCGGTCCGACAATAACAGCGCTTCGTCGATGTCGTGGGTGATCAAGACGGCCGCCGAGCCTTGCTCACGATTGACCTTGAGCAACAGGTGCTGCATATCGGCGCGAGTCACTTCATCCAGCGCGCCGAAGGGCTCGTCGAGCAACAACACTTGGGGCTGACGCGCCAGGCAGCGAGCCAATGCCGTGCGCTGGGCCATGCCACCGGACAATTGCGCCGGGAACTGCTGGCGCGCAGGTTCCAGCCCTACCGCTGCAATGGCGTGGTCAACACGACGGCGGCGTTCTTCAACACTCAAGTGCGGTTGGCGAGCGAAATCCAGACCGAAGGCAACGTTTTTTTCCAGGGTCAGCCAAGGCAACAGGCTCGGGTCTTGAAAAGCCACCACCACACGCGGATGCGGGCCGCTCAACGGCTCGCCCAATACCTGCACATAGCCAGATTGAGGTACCTGCAAGCCGGCCAGCACCCGCAGCAGGCTGGATTTGCCCACACCGCTGGGGCCCAGGATCGACACCACTTCACCCGGTTGCAGGTGCAAGTCGAACCCCTGCAGGACAGGCCCGCTGCCATACCCCAGGCAAATGTCCTGGGCCGTCAATACCGCCTGGCTCATAGATTGGCCTGGCGGTGTAGCTCGGTGCGCAGTTGCACCAGGCTGGGCGTCACGATCGGCACAAAGGCCGACTCGCGCCAGCGCCGGGCGAAGCCGCTCCCGTGGGCGGTCAGGTAGGCCTTGCCACCGCTGGCTTGCAGTTCAAGCTGCACAGCGCTGGCGGCGGTTTCGGCCAGAGCGATACGCAGCTTGAACAGCGGTATCGGCTCGGCGGTAAAGCGCCCGGCCAACAGCCCGCTTTTAAGCTCGCTAACCAGATGATCCAGCGTCACGCGCAGGGCTTCCAACTCGTCGCGCAACACGGTACGACTGGCGCCCAAATGGTGGGCTACTTCAGCCAGGGAACGTCGCGCCAAACCAATCGACATGCCGCACTGCAAGCCCAGAAACGCCGGGCGTACCGCCGGTAAAAACGTGCGCGCATCCTCGTGCAACAACCACTCGCGACTCAGCTCCACACCTTCCAGGCCAAGCGCTGCGGTGTTGCTCGATTGCAGCCCGAGCAGCTCCAGGTCGCGGGAGCGCTGCAACCCGGCCACCGAATCCGGAATCGCCAGGATAAACGGCGTGCCGCCGCCCGCATGCTCGATGGCCGCCGCAGCGACAAAGCCGTTCTTGCGCAAATTGGTCACCCAATGCAGGCGACCGTTGAGGGTCCAACCGTGGTCGTTGGGCTCGGCGCTGATCTGCAACGTCTCGATACCCGACAGGAACTTCATCGCATTCGACAGCCCGGTGGCGCCGGCCAACTTGCCGCTGAGCAGGTCTGGCATCAGTTGCTCGCGCAAGCGCTGATTGGGGCTCTGCAGCAAGTACTCGATAAACGAGCGCTGGCCCCAGCACACAAACGCCGCCGCCAGGGAATGGCTGGCCACATTGGCGATGGCCTCGACCGCACCCGCCACATCACCGCCCAGGCCGCCCAGTTGGGTGGGCACGCCGATTCTCAGAATATTGGCTTCTGCCAACCGTGGCAGCACTTCCTGTGGATCGCAACTGCCCACGTCCAGGGCCTGCGCTTGAACATCGAGCCAACGGCTCAAGATTGGGTCAAGCATTCATGTTTCTCCTTTTACAGCAGGTGGGCCAACGCCAAATCAGTTGGCCGGTTTTTCCCAACGGTATTGCGCCAGCTCCGGGTTCAGCGGGGTGCGGGCAAACACGTTGGCGAAGTTACACAAGGTTGCCAGGCTGACACCCAGGATGACTTCCAGCGCGTGGCCGTCGGTGTAGCCGGCGGCGCGGAACGCCTCAAAGCCCGCATCACTCACATCCCCACGGGTGGCGATCACTTCACGGGTAAACGCGGCGAGTGTCTCATAGCGCGCATCAGGCAACTCACCCCGGCGGCGCAGGGCCTCGATCACCGCCTCAGGCAACTTGGCTTTGTTGCGTGCAACCGCAGTGTGGCCAGCGACGCAGAAATCACAACCGTGGGTAGTGGCGGCAATCAGTTGCACCACTTCACGGTCGGCCAGGCTCAGCTCGGCCTTGGCATTCAAGCCGGAGACGGTGATGTAGGTTTCCAGCGCAGCCGGTGCGTTGGCCAGCACCCCCAGCAGGTTAGGAATAAAACCCGAGCCTTTGAGCGCGTTTTCCAGGAAGGGTTTGGCGGCTTCCGGGGCGGTTTCAGGCGTGAGCAACGGTACACGGGACATGGAGTGGTCTCCTGTTGGGTTTGAATGCCCCAGTCTGTTGGTTCTAAAAAAAGCGCTCAATAGGCTAAAGTAGCGATTACTTGCTCTTGAGTCTTTCCATTAGATGAATTCGTCCGATGTACTTGTCGATTGGTTATTAGATAGCCTCGAACTCAACACCAGTTTGTTTCACGTCGGCCGCTATTGCGGTGACTGGCACGCGAGCACCCACGGCCTGGCACAGGCGAGCTTCCATTTGATTGTGCAAGGCGAATGCTGGCTGCATATCGACGGCGATCCAAGGCCACAACACCTGAATAATGGTGACGCGGTGTTTCTGCTGCGTGACTTTGCCTTTCGCCTGTCCGGCCAACCCACGGCAGCCGGCGCCCAGGAGTGCCCACGCCGCGCGATGCTGCCCCTCGACAGCACGGCCACCGACGGTGTGGGATTAGTCTGCGGTTTCTTTCACTTTCAATCCGGCTTGTCGACACTGATCGTCGACACCCTGCCCAGCTGGATCATCCTGCGCGCCGGCGACCCGTCGCTGACGGCTGCACGCAACCTGTTCGAATTGATCCTGCACGAATGCGCACGCACGCCAGCGCCCTCTTCCGCGCTGCTGGAGCGCCTGTGCCACCTGCTGTTCCTGTATGTATTGCGTCAGCAAGTGCTCGACAACACTGAGCTTGGCGGCCTGGCGGCGCTGGGCCGGGCACCTGCGTTTGCGCATTTGCTGGAGCAATTGATCGCACGCCCGGCCGGGCCCTGGAGCCTGGAAAGCATGGCGGCCTGTACCGGGTTGTCGCGCTCGGCTTTTTTCAAGCGCTTCAGCGAATTGTGCGGGCAGTCACCCGGGCAAGTACTGCTGATGATCCGCATGCGCCACGCCTGTGGGTTGCTCAAGGCGGACCAGACCGTGGCCGAGGTTTCGCTGGCGGCCGGGTATCAGTCGGTGGCGGCGTTTACCCGAGCCTTTCATAGAGTTACCGGGCAACAGCCTGGCGCCTATCGCAGGGCGCAAGCCTAGCCTTGTAAACCGGTGCCGGGCCGGGCGCACAACTGCACCAGCCAATCGACAAACACCCGCACCCGCTGTGACAACTGCCGATGGGGCGGGTATAACGCAGTCAGCGCCATTTTCGGCACTGCCACATCCGGCAGCACCTGCACCAGCGTGCCTTCGGCCAGTTGGCGCAGGGCGTGATAACGAGGTGCCTGGATCAGCCCATAGCCTGCTTCGCACGCAGCGAAGTAGCCGGCGGAGCTGTTCACGGCAACCACCTTCGGCAGGTTGACCGGGCGCAACTCAGTGCCCAGCAGAAATTCCAGGCCAAACCGTTTACCGCTGGCACTGGAAACATACTCGACCATTTGGTGACCCGCCAACTGCTCCAGGCAAGTGGGCGTGCCCATGTGCTCAAGGTACGCGGGGCTGGCCAGGGTCAGTTGTTCCATCATCGCCAAGGGCCGCGCCACCAGCGATTCGTCCAAGGCCGGGCCACCGCGCAACACACAATCGACGCCCTCGCGAATCAAATCCACTGGCCGGTCATTGAGGCCGATCTCCAACTCGATCTGTGGGTACAAGGCGGTGAACGTTGGCAAAGCCGGAATCACAATCAAGCTCCCAATGCCTGAGGGCATATCGATGCTCAATGTGCCCCGGGGGTTCTGGCGCCGCGTGGAGAACACCGCCTCGGTTTCCTCCAGGTCGGTCAGCAATTGCACGCAACGTTGGTAGTACGCCGTGCCATCCAGGGTTGGGCTGACGTGGCGCGTGGTGCGCTGCAGCAGTTGCACGCCGAGATGGGCCTCCAGTTGCTTGATCAGAATTGTCACGGAGGCGCGTGGCAATTGCAGGCTGTCGGCGGCCTTGGCAAACCCGCCCAACTCGACAATCCGAGTGAACACGCGCATGGCGTTAAAACGATCCAAGAGAATGCTCCTGTGAGGATTATTTAGAAATTACGAACGGTGATAGCACTTTTAGCGGGTTTATCTGCATTTTTTCAAGGGTAACAATGGCCCCCTCGTCACAAGGAGTTTCCCTATGCACACTCGACAACTCGGTAAAAACGGCCCGCATGTGTCTGCCATTGGCCTTGGTTGCATGGGCATGACCGATTTCTACACGCCCGGCACCGATACCACCGAAGCCACTGCAACCTTGCACCGCGCCCTGGAGCTGGGCGTCAACTTTCTCGATACCGCTGACATGTACGGCCCGCACACCAATGAGCAATTGATCGGCAAGGCCATTGTCGGCAGGCGTGACCAGGTCTTCCTGGCCAGCAAATTCGGGATCGTGCGCGACCCTGCCAACCCAGTAGTACGCGGGGTAAATGGCCGTCCCGACTATATCCGCAATGCCATCGACGGCACATTGCAACGCCTGGGGGTGGATACGCTGGACCTGTACTACCAGCACCGTATCGACCCCGACGTGGCCATCGAAGAAACCGTGGGTGCCATGGCCGACCTGGTGAAACAGGGCAAAGTGCGCTATCTGGGCCTGAGCGAGGCATCTGCCCCTACCCTGGAGCGGGCGCATAAGGTCCATCCCATCAGCGCCCTGCAAAGCGAATATTCGCTGTGGAGCCGCGACCAGCAAGACAATGGCTGCCTCGCTGCCTGCCAGCGCCTGGGCATCGCGTTTGTGCCTTACAGCCCGCTGGGCCGAGGCTTTCTCACCGGCGCCTTGAAGAGCCCGGATGATTTCGGCGCCGATGATTACCGACGCTTCAGCCCGCGCTTTCAGGGTGAAAACTTTGCGAAAAACCTGCGGCTGGTAGAACAGGTCAAGACCCTGGCGGCAGACAAAGGTGTCACCGCCGGGCAACTGGCGCTAGCCTGGGTATTGGCCCAGGGCGATTACATCATCCCGATTCCCGGCACCAAGCGGCGCACCTATCTGCAAGAGAATGTGGAGGCGGTATCGATCACTCTCAGCAAGGATGAACTGGCTGCGCTGGATGCAATCTTCCCTGCCGATGCAACCGCAGGCCTGCGTTATCCCAAGGAAGTGCTGGCCATGCTGGATATCTAGTGCCTGCTGGAAACCCTTGTCCGGGCCGTTCTCAGCGGGATTGACGAACGGCCTGCCGACGCCCGTGCAAAGCGCGGGCGTCAGGCTATCCTCACAGCTCCTAGTGTATAAACCGCCACACAGGAGGTGTGTCATGCACGCGACTGAGCATTCGGTCCGCTTGGAGCAGATCAGTCAGGAACGCTTCATCCAGGCGCCGATTGAGGCGGTTTATGACTATGTGACCCAGCCCGACCGCTGGCACGAGTGGCACCCCACCTCCCTTAGCGCCGACACCGGCACCACCGGTTCATTGCCGGTCGGCACGCGCTTTACCGAAATCATCGACCTGCTGGGCATACGCGTCCCCATGAGTTACCGCGTACAAATCGCCCGCCGCCCCAGCGAGTTCAAAACCGTGTTCACCTCCCTGGCGGTTGATGGTTCCATTCATTACTACTTGCGCGCTCATCAGGGCGGCACGCTGTTCAAGCGGGTGCTGACCTACGAGACCGAACTGCAACTGGCGTCTTTGCATGAACGCATGGTCGCGCTGTCGACGATTGCGTTGGACCGGCTCAAGCAGCGGCTGGAAAATCAGGGTTTCGTATAATTTAGAAACATTACCACGGCGTCACATTGCAAACATGCCTGCAAAAGCAGGGAGAATGCCCGGCTTATTGCCGCGCCTTCAGTGAGACCCCACGATGAAAACCCCATTGCGATTGGCCCTGCTCAGTGCCCTGTTGACCACCACCCTGGCCCAGGCCGCCGAGTTGATCCCCATCGACGTCCACCGCGACGCCAACTGCGGCTGCTGCAAAAAGTGGATCAGCCACTTGGAGAGCAACGGTTTCAAGGTCAACGACCATGTTGAAGCCGACATGAGCGCGGTGAAACAACGCCTGGGCGTGGCGCCACGCCTTGGCTCCTGCCACACCGCGGTCATCGACGGCAAATTCGTCGAAGGCCACGTACCCGCCGAGCAGGTCCTGGCTCTGCGCAAACGCAACGACCTGCTGGGCCTTGCCGCACCGGGCATGCCCTTGGGCTCGCCAGGCATGGAAGTGGCCGGACGCAGCGAGGCGTATCAAATCATTGGCCTGACCCGAGACGGCAAAGACGTAGTGGTAGCGCACTACCCGGCTCACTGACCGGTGTTGATGGGTTACCTGGGGCTGTTCGTCGCGGCATTTGGCGCCGCGACGTTATTGCCCCTGCAATCGGAAGCCGTGTTGGTGGGCCTGCTGCTCAGCGGGCATTACCACCTATGGCTGTTGCTGGGCATCGCCACCCTGGGTAACGTGCTGGGCTCGCTGGTCAATTGGCTGCTGGGGCGCTCGGTGGAACGCTTCAAGGAACGGCGTTGGTTCCCGGTGAGCGCCAGGCAGTTGGATAAAGCTCGCGGCCATTACGCGCGCTGGGGGCATTGGACGTTGTTGCTCAGTTGGGTGCCGATCATTGGTGACCCGCTGACGTTGGTGGCTGGGGTGATGCGTGAGCCGTTGTGGCGTTTTCTACTGCTGGTAACCCTGGCGAAAAGCCTGCGGTATGGCGTACTCGCAGCACTGACGTTGCAGTGGGCGTTAATCCCCCGTTAATCGCGAGCAAAGAGCATCCGGGCATCTGTCTCGGAGCCAAAACCCATGCCTTTGATCCGTACATTGTGCGTAGCCAGTTTGTTTTCGGTCAGCGCGGCGCCCGTGTTAGCTGACACCTACGGGCCTGAGTTGCAGGGCTTTGCATACCCCTACCCTTTGAATCATTTTGCCTTCCAATCCCAAGGCAAATCTCTGCAAATGGGCTATATGGACGTCCCTGCCACCGGTACTCCAAACGGTCGCAGCGTGGTGCTGATGCACGGCAAAAACTTCTGCGGCGCCACCTGGGAAGGTTCGATCAAGGCGCTGAGTGACGCCGGTTACCGCGTCATCGCCCCAGACCAGATCGGTTTCTGCACCTCCAGCAAGCCGGACCACTACCAGTACAGCTTCCAGCAACTGGCGACCAACACCCATCAACTGCTGGAAAAGCTCGGCATCCAAAAGGCCACGATCATCGGCCATTCCACCGGCGGCATGCTCGCCACGCGCTATGCATTGATGTACCCCCAGCAAACCGAACAGCTTGGCCTCGTGAACCCCATCGGCCTGGAAGACTGGAAAGCCCTCGGCGTGCCTTACCAGAGCGTCGATCAGTGGTATCAGCGCGAGCTGAAACTGAGCGCCGAAGGTGTACGCAACTACGAGCGCACCACCTATTACGTCGGGCGCTGGAAGCCTGAATACGAGCGTTGGGTGGATATGCTCGTCGGGCTGAACAAAGGCCCGGGGCATCTGCAGGTTGCCTGGAACTCGGCGTTGATTTACGACATGATCTTCACCCAGCCGGTGTACTACGAATTCAAGGATCTGCAGGTGCCCACGCTGCTGCTGATCGGCACCAGCGACACCACTGCCATCGGCAAAGATGTGGCGCCGCCGGCAATCAAGGCCAAAATCGGTCATTACGAGGTACTGGGCAAGCAGGTGGCCAAGGTGATTCCCCGCGCTACGTTGGTGGAGTTCCCCGGCCTGGGCCATGCGCCCCAGATGGAAGAGCCGGAACAGTTTCATAAAGCCCTGTTGCAGGGGTTGAAGGCCCTTTAATTCCCACTTTTGGAGGCACACGGGCATGTCGATACAGATCGCAGTGATGGATGATTGGCAGCACGTGGCTAGCGAGGTGGTGGATTGGTCGACGCTGGACAGCGTGGGCAAGGTGCATTTTCTCCACGACTATCCCGCCGATACCGCCACCATGGTCGAGCGCTTGAAAGGGTTCGAGGTGATTTGCCTTATGCGCGAACGCTCAACCTTTGACGAGGCGCTGCTGCAAGGGCTGCCCAAGCTCAAACTGCTCGTGACCGGCGGCATGCGCAATGCCGCCATCAACGTTCCCGCAGCCAAGGCCCTGGGCATCCAGGTGTGCGGCACCGACAGCTATAAACATGCCGCACCGGAGCTGACCTGGGCCCTGATCATGGCCTCCACCCGCAATCTGCTCGCCGAAGCCAACTCGCTGCGCGCGGGCGGATGGCAGGTCGGCCTGGGCGGCGATCTGCATGGCAAGACCTTGGGCATCCTGGGGCTGGGCAGCATTGGCCAGAAAGTCGCAAGGTTCGCCCAGGTCTTCGGCATGCGGGTGATTGCCTGGAGTGAAAACCTCACGCCCGAGCGAGCGGCTGAATCGGGGGCGACCTGGGTCAGCAAGCGCGAGCTGTTTGAACAGGCGGATATTCTGACCATCCACCTGGTGCTCAGCGATCGCAGCCGTGGCCTGGTGGATGCGCAAGCGTTGGGCTGGATGAAACCCACCGCGCGGCTGGTGAACACCGCACGCGGGCCGATTGTGGATGAGCAGGCGCTGGTGCAAGCGTTACGCAGCGGTCGGCTGGCCGGGGCGGCGCTGGATGTGTATGCCGAGGAGCCGCTGCCGGCTGACCATCCGTTTCGCCGCTTGCCTAATGTGCTGGCTACGCCACACGTGGGGTATGTGAGCGAGCAGAATTACCGGCAGTTCTATCAGCAGATGATTGAAGATATCCAAGCCTGGGCCAATGGTGTGCCCATTCGCGGGCTCATCTGACGCACCATTAAAGTGCACCTATCGCCTGATGATTAGGTAGGAGCGAGCTTGCTCGCGAAAATCGCCAACGATAACGCGGTCGCTCTGGTTTTACGCAGCGCCCTTGGGTTTTTCGCGAGCAAGCTCGCTCCTATAGAGGCAGGGCGGCATATCGTTAAAAGTTTTTTGTCCTACAAAATCCGCATGAAAACCCAGCAGGCGCTGGGATCTGTCCTAGACTCATGACCGATGGGTCCGTTCCAAAACAAAAACCCCGCAAAAAATCTAAACTTTCGAAACCTGCCGCTGGTCAAGTTTTAGGTAAGGGCGAGCGTACGCGCTTCAGGCCGAATGCCCGTTCATCCAATCTTTTAAAGCCGACATTGCAACTGGCATACGCCTTGCCAGCTTGTATAGCGCTTGTGTGCCTGGCCGCAGGATGCGGCCACTCGGAGCCAATGGCAGCGGGCCATTAGCCAACCAACAGATGGGAGTGCATTATGATCAGTGCCGCGGTAGATACTCAGGGAGAGCGTTTTAGTCAGCCGGTAGGAGGGCCAAAGTCTTTGGCCGACCTGCCCAACACTGTGCGGCCGGTCGTGAGTCAGAATCCGAATCGAAAGAAAGTCTTGTTTGTCACATCCGAGTTCGCGGACCTGGTGAAAACCGGTGGCCTGGGCGACGTCTCCGCTGCCCTGCCCCGCGCTATGGCCCACCTGCATGATGTGCGCGTGCTGATTCCGGGTTACCCGCAAGTGATGGAAAGCGACAACCCGATTCATATCGTCGGTGAACTGGGCGGCCATGCCGCGTTGCCACCGTGCAAGATCGGGCGTATGGACCTTGCGGACGGCCTGGTCATCTATGTGCTGATCTGCCCCGAACTGTATGAGCGCGAAGGCACGCCCTACGGCGCGAACAACGGCCGCGACTGGCCGGACAACCATATCCGCTTCGCCCGCCTGGGCCTGGCTGCCGCCGACATGGCCGCCAACCTCGCGCAAATCCACTGGTGCCCAGACCTGGTGCACGCCCACGATTGGCCTGCGGGCCTGGCTCCGGCGTATATGCACTGGCGTGGGTCACGTACGCCAACCCTGTTCACCATTCATAACCTGGCCTACCAAGGCGTGGTCAGCCTGGCCTCGACGCCTGAGCTGGGCATTCCGCCCCACGCTCTGCAACAGGAAGGCATGGAGTTCTACGGCAAGATGTCGTTTCTCAAGGCGGGCATGGCGTATTCCAGCCATATCACCACCGTGAGCGCCACCTACGCCCAGGAGATCACCACCCCGGAATTCGGTTGTGGCCTGGATGGCTTCCTCGCCAGCAAGACCCAGCAAGGCCTGCTCAGCGGCATTCCCAACGGCATCGATGAGAGCTGGGAAACCTCCACCGACACACACCTGACCCACAACTTCAATATCGGCGACTGGGAAGGCAAGGCCATCAACGCCGCCCATGTTCGCGAGCTGTTTGAGCTGCAGCCATCGAGTGGCCCGCTGTTCGCCGTGGTGTCGCGCCTGGTTTACCAGAAAGGCCTGGACCTGACCGAAGCCGTTGCCAGTTTCATCGTCGAAAACGGCGGCCAGATTGCGATCATCGGCCGTGGCGAGCCGGAAGAAGAGCAGGCCATGCGCGAATTGGCACTGCGCTTCCCGGGCCAGGTGGGTGTACGCATTGGCTTCAACGAGACCGATGCGCGCCGCATGTTCGCCGGCAGCGATTTCCTGCTGATGCCATCGCGCTATGAGCCTTGCGGCCTGAGCCAGATGTATGCGCAACGCTTCGGCTCGTTGCCGGTGGCGCGTAACACAGGCGGGCTGGCGGACACCCTTGAGGATGGCGTCACCGGGGTCCTGTTCAATGAATCCACCGTGCAAAGCTACGAAGAGGCGCTGCGCCGCGCCTTCAAGGTGTTCGCCTTCCCCGGTCTGCTCAATGCCATGCGCAGCCGTGCCATGACCCAGCCATTCAACTGGTGCCAGGCCGTGGAACCCTACGCCGAACTGTATGAACGACTGGTGGCCAAGGCCCTGGGGAAATCGAACAAGTAGCGACTGGAACAACTAAGGGAGGTCTTCATAGATGCCGTTACGGACTCTGGAAACCTGGCCCCACGGCGCAATCATGCTGGACGCGCACCGCACGCGCTTTGCGTTATGGGCGCCAGACGCATTTTATGTCAGCGTTGAATTGGAACAGGGTAAACCCATCGCCATGCTGCCCCAGGCCGGTGGTTGGTTCGAAGTCGAAGTCGCGTGCCCTGCTGGTACGCTTTACCGCTTTAATATCGATGGCGAAAACACGGTGCCCGACCCCGCTTCCAGGGCCCAGGCGCTGGATGTGCATGGTTGGAGCCGAGTGGTCGCCCCCCTTGCCTACCAATGGCGCCACACCCAGTGGCAAGGCCGCCCCTGGCACACGGCGGTGATCTACGAGCTCCACGTCGGCGCCATGGGCGGCTACGCTGCCGTGGAGAAACACCTGCCACGCCTGGTCGAACTGGGCGTCACCGCGATTGAATTAATGCCTTTGGCGCAATTTCCCGGCGAACGCAATTGGGGCTATGACGGCGTGCTGCCCTATGCGCCCCACGCCACCTACGGCACGCCCGAGCAACTCAAGCAACTGATCGACAGTGCCCACGGCCACGGTTTGGCCGTAATCCTCGATGTGGTCTACAACCACTTCGGCCCCGACGGCAATTACCTGGGCCAGTACGCCCAGGGGTTCTTCCAGGAGGACGTGCACACACCCTGGGGTGCCGGCATTGATTTCGAGCGCCGTGAAGTGCGGGATTTCTTCCTCGATAACGCCATGATGTGGCTGCTCGAATACCGCTTCGACGGCCTGCGCCTGGATGCCGTGCACGCCATCGATAACCCTGGGTTTCTGCAGGAGCTGGCCCAACGGGTACGCCAGCAGGTGGACGGCGGGCGCCACGTGTGGCTGATGCTGGAAAACGAACTGAACCAGGCCAGCCTGTTGCAGCACGATTTCGACGCCCAATGGAATGATGACTTTCATAACGTGCTGCACGTGCTGCTCACCGGTGAAACCGACGCCTACTACAGCGACTTTGCCGAGCAGCCCACCGCCAAGCTGGCGCGCTGCCTGGCCGAGGGGTTCATCTACCAGGGCGAGACGACACGCCATGGCCATGCTCGCGGCGAACCCAGTGCGGAACTGCCCCCCAGCGCCTTCGTCGCGTTCCTCCAGAACCACGACCAGGTCGGCAACCGCGCCCTGGGCGAGCGCCTGCACCAGCTGTGTTCGCCCCAGGCCCTGAAAGCCGCGACCGCCCTGCTGTTGCTGTGCCCCATGATCCCGATGCTGTTCATGGGCGACGAAGTAAATGCCGCCGAGCCCTTCCTGTTTTTCACCGACCATCATGGCGAACTGGCCGAGGCCGTGCGTGAGGGGCGGCGCAATGAATTTGCCGACTTCGCGGCGTTTCACGACCCCGAGCAACGCCAGCGCATCCCCGACCCCAACGCGTTGCAAACCTTTTTGCAATCGGTGCCCTCCTTCGTCGAGAACGAACACACCCAGCTCTACCGTCACCTGCTGAGCCTGCGTCACGCGCACCTAGTGCCGCACTTGCCCGGCACTGTGGCGCTCGGCGCGCACGTGCTGGCTGACCATGCCGTCACCGCGCGCTGGCGTCTGGGCAACGGCCGTGTGCTGCAGATCGACCTGAACCTGAGTGAGCAGCCCCTGGACCATCCGGCACCCCACCCGATTATTTTCCAAACGCCTGCCCAGCAAGGTGCGCACTTACCGCCCTTGAGCGCACGCGTTTGCTTATCCCCTGTTGGAGACATTCTTTGAGCGAAGCGAACCTGGAAATTCTCGCCAGCCGCGCGGGCCTGGCCGTCGATTGGATCGATGCCAACGGTCGCCCGCAACATGTGAAACCTGACGCCCTGCGCGCCGTCCTCAAAGGCCTTGGGCACCCGGCCGACAGCGATGCCGAAATCGACGCCAGCCTGCAGCAACTTGAGCAGGCGCAGCAAGACACCCACCTGCCGCCGTTGATGACCACCGACAGTGGCGCGGGCCTGGACCTGGCGCATTATTTCGCCCCCGATACCCCGTGTCGCGTCAGCCTGGAAAGCGGCGAAACCCTGGAGCTGCGCCTGGACGGCGAGGCCGTATTGCCTGGCGTGATTGCCCTCGGTTATCACCAGGTGCATATCGACGGGCAAACCTTCACCCTGGCCGTCGCGCCCAGCCATTGCTACAGCGTGGCCGACGCCGTCGACAGCCAGCCCGCTCGCGCCTGGGGCCTGAGCGCCCAACTCTATGCCTTGCGCCGCCTCGGCGATGGTGGTTTTGGCGACACCCTGGCTCTGGAGCACTTGGTGCGTTCCGCCGCCGAGCGCGGCGCCGACGCTGTGGCAATCAGCCCGATGCACGCGATGTTCAGCGCCGACACCGAGCGTTTCAGCCCTTATTCACCCTCCAGCCGCCTGTTTCTCAACAGCCTGTATGCTTCGCCGGCGTGCATCCTCGGTGAACGTGAGGTGGGCAACGCCATCGAAGCGGCCGGTTTGGCTGACGAGCTGCATGGCTTGGAACAGCTCACGCTGATCGACTGGCCGGCCGCCGCCAAGGCCAAGCAACGCCTGCTGCGCACACTGTATGAAGACTTCCGCCACGGCGCCCATCCCCAGCATGCCGACTTTCAAAGCTTCCGCCAGGCCGGCGGCGAAGCGCTGGAAAACCACTGCCGCTTCGAAGCCATACAGGCCCAGCGTGCTGCCGCCGGTGAGGACCTGGACTGGCGCCAATGGCCCGAAGCCTGGCGCACGCCGCAGAGCCCGGCCCTGGCGCAGTTCGCCGAGGACAACCGCGACGAAATCGGTTATTTCGCCTTCACCCAATGGCTGATCGCCCGCAGCCTTGAGCGCGCACAACAGGCCGCCCGTGGCAGCGGCATGGGCATTGGCCTGATCGCCGACCTGGCGGTGGGTGCCGACGGTGGCGGCAGCCAGGCCTGGAGCCGCCAGGATGAACTGCTGGCCGACCTCACCGTGGGCGCGCCACCGGACATTCTCAACCGCGCAGGCCAAGGCTGGAGCATCTCTGCCTTTTCCCCAGAGGGCCTCAAGCGCAATGGCTATCGCGCCTTTATCGAAATGCTGCGGGCCAACTTCGCCCATGCCGGCGGCTTGCGCATCGACCATGTGATGGGCCTGCAACGCCTGTGGGTGATCCCTCTGGGTGCGTCACCCCGCGAAGGCGCCTATTTGTACTACCCGGTGGACGATCTGCTGCGTTTGCTCGCCCTGGAATCCCATCGCCACCGGGCCATCGTCCTCGGTGAAGACCTGGGCACCGTGCCTGACGGCCTGCGCGAAAAGCTCAGCGCCCGTTCGATCCTGGGCATGCGTGTGCTGCTGTTCGAACAGAACCATGACGGCCAGTTCAAGCCCATCCTCGATTGGCCCGACAACGCCTTGGCCACCACCAGTACCCACGACTTGCCGACCCTCAATGGCTGGTGGCACAGCCGCGATATCGAATGGAATATCCAGCTGGGCCTGATCGATGCGCCCACCGTGGACCAATGGAGCGAACACCGCCTGCGCGAACGCCAGGCACTGCGCCAAGCCTTGAGCCAGGACCCGCAGAACTTCATCGATGAAATCCGCAACGACACCGACCATATGATCGACGCCAGCGTGCGCTACCTGGGCCACACCCGCGCACCACTGGTGTTGTTGCCCTTAGAAGATGCATTGGGCATCGAGGAGCAAGCCAACCTACCGGGCACCCTCGACACCCACCCCAATTGGCGCCGACGCTTGCCCGGCGAAGCCGCCAGCCTGCTCGACAATGACAGCGCCGCGCGTCGCCTCGAACTACTGGCCGTGGCGCGCAACCAAGCCTATGAGCGTGACCGATGAACGCACTGCCCCTGCGCGCCACCCAGCGCCTGCAATTTCATAAAGGCTTTACCCTCGATGACGCGGTGCCGCTGGTGCCGTACTTCGCCCAACTGGGCATCAGCCACCTGTATGCCTCACCGCTGTTAAGCGCCCGCGCCGGCTCCATGCACGGCTACGATGTGGTCGACCCGACCCGCGTCAATCAAGAGCTGGGGGGCGAAGCGGCGTTGCGTCGCCTGGTCGCCGCGCTGCGTGAGCACGACATGGGGTTGATCCTCGATATCGTCTCCAACCATATGGCCGTGGGCGGCGCGGATAACCCTTGGTGGCTGGATCTGCTGGAATGGGGCCGCCTGAGTCCCTATAGCGAGTTCTTCGACATCCAGTGGCACTCCCCCGACCCGCTGCTCAAGGGCCAACTGCTAATGCCCTTCCTCGGCAGCGATTACGGCGAAGCCTTGCAAAACGGTACGTTGCCGCTCAAGTTCGATGCCGCCCTGGGGAGTTTCTACGTCGAGCATTACGAACACCGTTTTCCGATTTGCCCCAGGGACTACGGCCTGATCCTGAACAGCGACGAGCGTCTCAAACCGCTGGCCGAACGTTTCGCCGCCCTCGCCTACCAGCACGACGCCTACGCCGAAGCCGCCGCGCTCAAACAAGCCTTGGTCGAACGCGCCAGCGAGGTGCTGCCAGCCATTAAACAACGCCTGGCCGCATTCGACAGTCGCCAGCCCGAGGGCTTCGAGCGCCTGCACCACCTGCTGGAACAACAGACCTACCGCCTGGCCAGTTGGCGCACCGCCGCGGACGACATCAACTGGCGGCGCTTCTTCGACGTCAATGAATTGGGCGGCCTGCGGGTCGAACGCACGGCGGTGTTCGAAGCCACCCATGGCAAGATTTTCGAGCTGATCAGCGCGGGGCTGGTCGACGGGCTGCGCATCGACCATATCGACGGTCTGGCCGACCCGCGTGGCTATTGCCGCAAATTGCGTCGGCGTGTGGACGCGCTGTCACCCGAACGCCACTTGCCGATCTTCGTCGAAAAGATCCTTGGCGAAGGCGAAACCCTGCGTGAAGACTGGCAGGTGGACGGCACCACCGGCTATGAGTTCATGAACCAGTTGTCATTGCTGCAACACCATCCCGAAGGTTTTGCACCGCTGGCCGAGATGTGGACGCGTTACAGCGAACGGCCCTCAGCGTTCAGCGAAGAAGCGCGGCTGGCGCGCCAGCAGATCCTCAATGGCTCGTTGGGCGGCGACTTCGAAAGCGTGGCCCAAGCCCTGCTGCAAGTGGCCCGCGATGACGTGATGACCCGCGACCTGACCTTGGGCGCCATCCGCCGCGCCTTGCAGGAACTGATTGTGCATTTCCCGGTGTACCGCACCTATATCAGCGCCAAGGGCCGCAGTGCGGCCGACGACAAGGTGTTCCAGCACGCCATGGAGGGTGCGCGCAGCACCCTCAACGAAGGCGACTGGCCGGTGCTCGACCACCTGCAACAATGGTTGGGCGGCCAGCCCTGGCGCAATCGCCCGGTGGGCCGCGCGCGCAAGATGCTCAAGCATGCCTGCGTACGCTTTCAGCAACTGACCTCGCCCGCCGCCGCCAAAGCTGTGGAAGACACCGCGTTCTATCGTTCGGCGGTGTTGTTGTCGCGTAACGATGTGGGCTTCAGCACCGAGCAATTCAGTGCGCCGCTGGCAGACTTCCATGCAGCCAATCAACAGCGCCTGAAGACCTTCCCCGATAACCTGCTGGCCACCGCTACCCATGACCACAAACGCGGCGAAGACACCCGTGCGCGCCTGGCGGTGCTCAGCGAGTGCGCCCCCTGGTATGCCGAACAGGTCGAGCATTGGCGCCGCCTGGCCGAGCCCTTGCGCGAGAGCGCCGATAGCCCCTCGGCGGGTGACGAGCTGATCCTCTATCAGGTGCTGCTGGGCAGTTGGCCGCTGGAGCCCAACCCCGATCTGGCGGCGTACCAGCAACGCCTTTGGCAGTGGCAGCAAAAAGCCCTGCGCGAGGCCAAGTTGCAGAGCAGTTGGAACGCTCCCAACGACGCCTACGAACAGGCGGTGGAAGGGTTTCTCAAGCGCCTGCTCCTCAGCGAGGCCGGTGCGCCGCTGCGCAATGCGCTGGACAGCGCTGCGCAGGCCATCGCCCCCGCCGGCGCCCTGAATGGGCTGGCGCAAACCTTGCTTCACCTGACCGTGCCGGGTGTGCCGGATATCTACCAGGGCGATGAGTTCTGGGACTTCAGCCTGGTCGACCCGGACAACCGTCGCCCGGTGGATTTCGCTGCGCGGCACCGTGCATTGCAGGCATCACCGGACATCGGCGAACTGTTGTTCAACTGGCGTGACGGGCGTATCAAACAGGCAGTGATCGCCCAGGTGCTGCGCCTGCGCAAAGCCTGCCCCGAGCTGCTGCGCCATGGCAGCTATACACCCTTGGAAGTGGTGGGCCAGCACGCTGAGCGCGTGGTTGCGTTTTACCGTGAACATCAAGGCAAGCAATTGCTGGTCGTGGTGCCGCGCTGGTCTTATCCGTTGCTTGAAAACGGGATGTTTCCCCAGATCAATGCGCAGGTTTGGGGCGATACGCGGGTGAAATTACCGTTCGCCGCCCCTGCACAAAACTGGAAGGGACTTTTTCAAACGGGCGTAGTCACACCCAACAAGGAGCTGTTGATCAGCGCTGCCCTGGGGGATCTCCCGGTCAATGTCTTTATCAATCCTGATAATCAAGAAAGCTGAAAATTTTCTGTGAGGAGTTTGTGATGAGTAAAGAAGACAAACGCATTCGCGAATTGGCGCATCAGATCTGGGAGTCTGAAGGCAAGCCCGATGGCGCCCATGATCGCCACTGGGAGATGGCGCGCAAGCTGGCGGAAGCCGAGGCGCTAACGCCGAGCAAGCCCAAACCGGCCGCCAAGCCGAAAACCCCGCCCAAGGCTGCAGCCAAACCCAAACCTGCTGCGCCGGCCACCGCCAAGCCTGCGGCAAAGAAACCCGCCGCCCCGAAGAAACCCAAACCGCCCGCCCCATGATTTCTCGGGCCTGCAGCACGCATTGCGCGCTGCAGGCCCTTTTCCGTCCATGCCATGCGCTGAAGCACCGTCAGTACGGCGGCGTTCGGCCCGAAAAAAGACCCTTTGCAGGAGCAACTCGATGAGCAAACCCGACAACACCACAGCGACGCCGGTTCATGAGCCGTCGCGGATCCGTGAAGGTTTGCCCTTCCCCCTCGGCGCCACCTGGGATGGCCTGGGTGTGAACTTTGCGCTGTTTTCCGCCAACGCCACCAAGGTGGAGTTGTGCCTGTTTGACGATTCCGGCGAGGTCGAACTGGAGCGTATCGAACTGCCCGAATACACCGATGAGATTTTTCACGGCTACCTGCCCGACGCACACCCCGGACTGATTTATGGTTACCGCGTATACGGTGCCTATGACCCGGCCAACGGTCATCGCTTCAACCACAACAAACTGCTGATCGACCCCTACGCCAAGCAACTGGTGGGCGAACTCAAATGGTCCGAAGCACTGTTTGGCTACACCATCGGCCACCCGGACGACGACCTCAGTTTCGATGAACGCGACAGTGCGCCCTTCGTGCCCAAGTGCAAGGTTATCGACCCGGCGCACACCTGGGGCAACGACCAACCGGTACGGGTGCCGTGGGACCGCACCATCATCTACGAAACCCACCTGCGCGGCATCAGCATGCGCCATCCTTCGGTGGGTGAGTCAGTGCGGGGTACCTGCGCCGGCTTGATGGAAGATGACGTGCTCAAGCATATCCGTCAGTTGGGCATTTCCTCGGTCGAGTTGCTGCCCGTGCACGCCTTCGTCAACGACCAGCATCTGCTGGAAAAAGGCATGACCAACTACTGGGGCTATAACAGCATTGCGTTCTTCGCCCCCGACCCACGCTACCTGGCCAGCGGCAAGATCGCCGAATTCAAGGAGATGGTCGCGCACCTGCATGAGCAAAAGCTGGAAGTGATTCTGGACGTGGTCTACAACCACACCGCCGAAGGCAACGAGCGCGGCCCGACCCTGTCGATGCGCGGCATCGACAACGCCTCCTACTATCGCCTGATGCCCGACGACAAGCGCTTCTACATCAACGATTCCGGCACCGGCAATACCCTGGATCTGAGCCACCCGTGCGTGCTGCAAATGGTTACCGACTCCCTGCGCTACTGGGCCACCGAGATGCACGTGGACGGCTTCCGCTTCGACCTTGCGACCATCCTCGGGCGCTACCGCGACGGTTTCGATGAGCGCCACAGTTTCCTCGTGGCTTGCCGCCAGGACCCGGTGCTGCGCCAGTTGAAACTCATCGCCGAACCCTGGGACTGCGGCCCTGGTGGCTACCAGGTGGGCAACTTTCCACCAGGCTGGGTGGAATGGAACGACCGCTTCCGCGACACCGTGCGTGCGTTCTGGAAAGGCGACGACGGCCAACTCGCCGATTTCGCCGGGCGCATGACCGCCTCGGGCGAGATGTTCAACCACCGCGGGCGCAGGCCGTACAGCTCGGTGAACTTCATCACCGCCCACGACGGTTTCACCCTGCACGACCTGGTGTCGTACAACGACAAACACAACGAGGCCAACGACGAGAACAACCAGGATGGCAGCAATAACAACCTGTCCTGGAACCACGGTGTCGAAGGCCCCACCGACGACCCGGAGATCAACGCGCTGCGCCTGCGCCAGATGCGCAACTTCTTCGCCACTTTGCTGCTGGCCCAAGGCACGCCAATGATCGTCGCCGGGGACGAGTTCGCTCGCACTCAGCACGGCAACAACAACGCCTATTGCCAGGACAGCGAGATCGGCTGGGTCAACTGGGACCTGGACGATGACGGCAAGGCCTTGCTCAAGTTCGTCAAACGCTTGATCAAGCTGCGCCTGGCGTACCCGATCCTGCGGCGCGGGCGTTTCCTGGTGGGCGACTACAACGAAGACATCGGCGTGAAGGACGTCACCTGGCTCGCGCCGGATGGCAACGAAATGACCACCGAGCAATGGGAAGACAGCCAGGGCCGCTGCCTGGGCATGTTGATGGATGGCCGCGCCCAGGAAACCGGGATTCGCCGTGCCGGGGCCGATGCCACGCTGCTGCTGGTGGTCAACGCCCATCACGACCTGGTCAATTTCCGCCTGCCGCCCGTGCCGGAGGGTGAGTTCTGGACCTGCCTGCTCGACACCAACGACCCGGCGGTGCGTGGCCAGGAACGCTTTGATTTCGAGCATGAGTACGCGGTCACCGGCCGCTCGCTGCTGCTGTTTGAACTGCAGCACGAAGGCGAGGTGTGAAATGGCGTTGCACGGTTTCCTTCAGGGCTACCGGGGCTATGCCGACACGCAAGCCCTGGGTAATGCGCTGAGGGCCCTTCAAGAAGAAGGCCTTGATCAACTGCCGTTGCCGGGCAGCGGCGAGACCCTGGCCCGCCTGAGCCAATTGGCCCAGGTGGCCGGGCATGACCTGCGCCTGTGCAAGTTGTTCGAAGGCCATACCGATGCGCTGGCGATCATTGCCGAACTCGACAGCCCCCTGCCGCCGCTGGGCAGCACCTGGGGCATGTGGGCCGCCGAGCCGCCGACTGCCAAGGTGCGCGTGCGTCGCGACGGCCAGCGGCTGCTCGTCGAGGGGCGCAAGGCCTGGTGTTCCGGTGCGGCGGTGGTCAGCCATGGTTTGCTGACGGCCTGGGACGAAGAGGACCGCCAACAATTGGTGGCCGTGGCGATGGATCAACCGGGCATTACCGTGACGGATGAGGGTTGGAAGGCGGTGGGCATGGCGGCGACCGGTAGTGTCGACATCCTGTTCAGCGCCGCCAGGGGAATTGCCGTGGGTGGCCCGGGTGACTATCTGTCTCGCCCGGGCTTCTGGCACGGTGGGGTCGGCATCGCCGCGTGCTGGTACGGCGCCGCGCAACGCCTGGGCGAAGTGCTGCGCGCCCAGTGTGCCAAGCGTGCGGAGCCCCATGCGCTGGCCCACCTCGGCGCGGTCGACAGCGCCCTGAACAGCGCTGCCTGCGTGTTACGCGCCAGCGCCGCGCAGATCGACCGCGAGCCTCGCGCTGATGCGCGGCAACTGGCGCAACGGACGCGCGCCTGTATCGAGGACACGGTCGAGCAAGTGATCCAGCATGTAGGCCGTGCCGTCGGCGCCGGGCCGTACTGCAAGGACCCGCACTTTGCCCAGTTGATGGCCGATTTACCGGTGTATGTGCGGCAAAGTCATGCCGAACGCGACTTGGCCGCCCTCGGTGAGCAGGTCGCGGGCGAGCCCACAGGGAGATGGGCGCTATGAGGCCCAATCCGATTGTTGGCCAGGGCACGCCGTTGAGCCACTGGCAAAACAGCGCACGATTGGCCGAGTTGCCGCACATCAGTGTGGCGCAGTTGGTGCCGCCAGGGCATCGAGCGGTGATCGTCGCCCCTCACCCGGATGACGAGGTGCTGGGCAGTGGCGGCCTGCTGCAAGGGTTGGCTGCGCTGGATCGCCCTATCCAGCTGATCTCCGTCACCGATGGCAGCGCCAGCCACCCTGGCTCGCGGCGCTGGCCGGTGGAGCGCCTGAGTGTGGTACGCCCGCAGGAGTCGGCGCAGGCCTTGCACCGCCTTGGCTTGCCGCTGCACAGTTTGAAATGGCTGCGCGGCGGGTTTGCCGACAGCCATGTGGCCGAGCGCGAAACCCAGCTTTGCGAGTTTATCCAGCGCCACCTCAAGCCCAACGACGTGGTGTTCGCGACGTGGTGCGAGGATGGGCATTGCGACCATGAAGCCGTGGGCCGCGCCAGCGCCAAGGCAGCCAAGGCCATCGGCGCAGTGTTGTGTGAACTACCGGTGTGGACCTGGCACTGGGCCACTGCCGAAGACCACAAGGTGCCCTGGCATCGGGCGCGCAAGATCCCGCTGACCGCCGAGCAAGTGGCACGCAAACGTCATGCGATTCACGCCTTCGCCAGCCAGTTGGAGGGCGACCCGCAAATCGGCCTGCCTCCGGTGCTGGCGCCCTATGTGGTGGAGCGCTTGCTGCAACCTTTTGAGATGGTGTTCGTATGAGTGTGGCAACCCCCTACTTCGACCAGTTGTTTGCCGGCAATGACGACCCTTGGGCTTTTCGCCAGCGCTGGTACGAACAACGCAAGCGCGCCATGACCTTGGCTATGCTGACGCGGCCGCGCTATGCGTCGATATTCGAGCCGGGTTGTGCCAATGGCGAACTGAGTGCCGAGCTGGCGCCGCGTTGTGAGCGCCTGCTGTGTTGCGACACCGCCAGCGCTGCGGTGCGGCTGGCACAAGCGCGGCTGGAGCGTTTTGTTCATGCGCGCGTGGAGCAGCGTCGCCTGCCGGAACAATGGCCCAGCGGGCAGTTCGAACTGATCGTATTGAGTGAGCTTTGTTACTACCTTGATGTAGATGATTTTAATCGCCTGATCGATTGCGCCCTTGGCGCCTTGAGCGCTGATGGGCAACTTCTGGCCTGCCATTGGCGGGCGCCCATTGATGGTTGCCCGCAAACCGCCGAACAGGTTCACGCCGTGCTCCAACAGCGTCTGGGTGTAGCGCCGTTGGTGCAATACCAAGACGCGGATTTCCTGCTCGACCTGTGGAGCCTCGACGGCACCTCGGTCGCTCGCCACGAGGGTTTACGATGATCGGTATTCTGATCCCGGCACATAACGAAGAAGCCTTGTTGGATGATTGCCTGAGGGCTGCGCGGATCGCCGCCGACCACCCGGGCTTGCTGGGTGAAGCGGTACAGATTCTGGTAGTACTCGACAGTTGCAGCGATGCCAGCGCGGCGATTGCCCAGGCCCACCAGGTGCATTGCCTGCACGTGCAGGCCCGCAATGTTGGCCACGCCCGTGGCGTGGGTGCCCGGTACTTGCTGGAGCATGGCGCGCGGTGGATTTCCTGTACCGACGCCGACAGTCGCGTCGCCCCTGACTGGCTGGTGGCCCAACTGGCTCAAGGTTGCGACGCGGTGTGCGGCACAGTCACCGTGGACGCCTGGAGCGAAGACTTCGACCCGGCCGCGCAGATACGCTATCAGCAGGCCTACCAGGCCCGCGACGGGCATCGGCATATCCACGGTGCCAACCTGGGCGTGAGTGCCCGCGCCTATGTAGAGGCCGGTGGGTTTGAACCGCTGGAATGCCACGAGGATGTACAACTGGTGCGTGAATTGGAGCGTTGCGGTGCCTCCATTGCCTGGAGCCATGCACCACAAGTGGTAACCAGTGCGCGGCTGGATTGCCGGGCTGAGGGTGGGTTTGGTGATTACTTGAAGAGCTTGATGCGGGCTGGGTAAAACAGCTGACTGATCCAAGATCCCCGTTGGCTGGGGCGCCGTCATCGCAGGCAAGCCGTAATGCCAGTCAGTTAAGCGTACATCGCCCTCTGTAGGAGCGAGCTTGCTCGCGAAAAACCGCAACGATAACGCGTGCTTTCTGAATGAACGCGGCGCCTATGAGTTTTTCGCGAGCAAGCTCGCGCCTACAAAAGCCTTAACTGACTGGCTTGCCTGCGATGACGTCAGCCCAGCAAACATCCCATCAAAGTTGTGCAGATACCCATGCCTGTCTATGCTCCTAACGCCTCGCACAGCACTCCAATAGTGGTATGCCACGCACTCACCTCAGCGGAGCCTGCGGTGAAGACAAGAGCGTCGTCCCGTCAACGGAGCACGACCCGGTATCAACCGACAAGGATGTGACACCCCATGAAGCCTGCCTCCTTAAGCGAAGGCCGTCGCGGCCCCGTGCAAATCTGGAACACTGCGCCGCAGTTGGCGCAAATCCCCATCATCTCCCCGAACACCCTGGTACCGCCCGGCGCTCGCGTCGTGGTGATCGCACCGCACCCGGGCGATGAAGTGCTGGCGTGTGGCGGTTTGCTGCAACTGTTCAGCACTCACGAGCATCCGCTGCAATTGATCTCCATCACCGACGGCAGCGCCAGCCATCCCGGCTCGCAAGTATGGCCGGCCAGTCGCTTGAGCGTGGTGCGCCCCCAGGAAAGCGCCGAGGCCCTACGCCGATTAGGCATGCCCTTGCACAGCCTGAAATGGATTCGTGGCGGGTTTTGTGATGACGCCCTGGCCGCCCGTGAACAGCCCATGAGCCAATTCATCGCGCGCTACCTGCAACCCGGCGACGTGGTGTTTACCACCTGGCGCAACGACGGCAATGACGACCACGACGCCGTCGGCCGCGCGAGTGCCAAGGCATGCAGCCTGGTAGGGGCGCAACTGTATGAACTGCCGATCTGGGCCTGGCATTGGCCGGCCCGGGAAAGCGCGGTAATGCCCTGGCAGCGTGCGCGTAAGGTCCGCCTGGACACCTGGACCGTCGCGCGCAAGCTGCACGCCGCCCATGCCTACGCCAGCCAGTTGGTGGGCGACCCGCAAATAGGCTTACCGCCGATGCTCGCGCAGATATTGCTGGAGCGCATGCGCGAGCCCTACGAAATCCTGTTCACCTGAACACCACCCTACCCCACCCTGTAGGAGCGAGCTTGCTCGCGAAAAAATCAAGAACGGCGCGTTTAACCAGACAGCCCGCATTAACCTGATGTTTTTCGCGAGCAAGCTCGCTCCTACAGAGTTCGGGCTTTTCCCGACAGATTCAATCTGCCAGACTGATGCGAATAATTATCAACAGATTTATTATTCGCCACGGACGGCACTTGGGAGCCCTACTTTCATGTCTGTGCAACAACGCAACGGCAACGTTTTTACACCCAGTCTGATGGCGATCACTATCGCTCTAGCCACCTCCAATGCGGCCCTTGCCGCCGACGCCGAAGCACCGGCCACCATTGAGCTGGGCGCCACCCAGGTCTCGGGGCAACAGCTTGGCGCAACCACCGAAGGCAGCGAGTCGTACACCACCGGCTCGATGAAGACCGCGACCAAACTGCCTCTGACCCTGCGTGAAACTCCGCAGGCCGTCACCGTGATCACGCGCCAGCGCATGGATGACCAGGCCATGACCAGCATCAACGACGTGGTCAACGCCACGCCGGGGCTGTTCCTCAATTACTCCAACGGCCCTGGGCGGCAGGCCTTTACTGCACGCGGTTTTGATATCGACAACCTCATGTATGACGGTATCCCCAGCGGCTACAACGGTGCCTCGGTAGGCGCCCAGCCAAACCTGGCAATGTTCGACCGCGTCGAAGTGGTGCGCGGCGCTACCGGCCTGGTGACCGGCGCAGGAAACCCTTCGGCCGCCATCAACCTGATCCGCAAGCGGCCACTGGACGAGCAGAAAGTCACCCTCACCGGCGCCGTCGGCAGCTGGGACGATTACCGTGGCGAGCTCGACGCCTCCAGCCCCCTCAATGACAGCGGCACCTGGCGCGGCCGTGTCGTCACCTCCTACCGCGATGCCAACAGTTTTATCGACAAGGCCGAGCAGGATCATGGCCTGTTCTACGCCGTCACCGAAGCCGACCTGAGCGAAGACACCACTCTGACCCTCGGTTACTCGAACCAGAAGGACAAAACCAACTACTTCTGGGGCGCTTCGATGGTCGGCCTGGATGGCCGCCACCTGGGCCTGTCGCGCTCCTATAACCCAGGCACCGACTGGGAAAACAAAGACCAGGAAATCAACACCCTGTTCGCTGAGCTGCGCCAGCGCCTGGCCAATGACTGGAGCCTGCAAGTCAACGCCAACTATGCCGAACAGAACGCCTTGTTCTCCGGCTCCTACCAATCGCGCTGGACCAACAACACCCTCGCCCGCACGGTGTACCAGGCCAGCTACGATGAGAACCAGGCCGGGCTCGACGCCTTTGCCAGTGGCCCGTTCGAGGCTTTCGGCCGTACCCATGAACTGGTGGTGGGCGCCAGCAAGCGCATCTACGACATGACCACCCACAACTACAGCCCGTATGACCTCAACTGGCCGATCAATGCGGGCAAACCGAACTTCAACCGCACCAACAACGTTCGTGAAGTCACCACCCAGGACGGTTTCTACCTGACCAGCCGCCTGAGCCTGGCCGACCCGCTGAAGCTGATCCTCGGCGCTCGCCTGGACTGGTACGACTACGACAACCATGATGCCGCAGGCGACTACAAGGTCACCCGCAACCTCACCCGCTACGCCGGCCTGATCTACGACCTGGACGACCAGCATTCGGTATACGTGAGCTACAGCGACATCTTCACGCCGCAAAAAGACAAGAGCACAGCCGGCAGTCCGCTCAAGCCCATCGTCGGTAAAAATTATGAGGTTGGCGTCAAAGGCGAATATTTTGGTGGCGCGCTGAATGCCAGCGTGGCGCTGTTCCGCGTCGACCAGGAAAACCGCGCTGTGGCCGTGGTGGTGCCCAACTGCCCGCAGGCGTCGTGTGCCGAAGCCTCGGGCGAAATCCGCAGCCAGGGTATCGACTTCGAACTGCAAGGCGCCTTGACCGAAAACTGGCAGGTCGGCGGCGGCTATACCTATGCGCGCACCCACACCATCAAGGACGACGCCAACCCGCAGAAGGTCAACAAGCAATTTGACACCGACATCCCGGAACATCTGTTCAAAGTGACCACCCGCTACAACTTCCAGGGCCCGCTGGAAAAACTGCGAGTCGGCGGCAATATCTCCTGGCAGAGCCGCATGTACAACGACATCAAACTAGCGGATGGCAGCAACTACCGGCTCCAGCAAGGCGGCTACGCCGTTACCGACTTGATGGCGGGTTACCGCGTCAATCAGCACCTGGATTTGCAGCTCAACGCCAACAACATTTTCGATCGCCACTACTACCAGTCCATCTCCAACTCAGTGACTTATGGCGGCGACTCCTATGGTAGCCCCCGCAATATGATGCTGACTGCCAAGTACAGTTTCTGAGCCCCATCGCTACCTCGGCTGCCCGCTCGGGCAGCCGTTCTTAAAGTCCCGCGCCCGCGTGCCGATAACGCGTGGGTAACCGGCAACAATCCTGAACATCTGCTTCACTCCACAGCGACGCGCCTGTGTGGCACACCGCGTGCTTGTTTGACCTCGACGCCCCCCCTCTCATGGAGTAAGAGTGAATGCCCGTCCGTTTTCTCGAGCACTATCGCAAGGCCGACCGCATCATGCTGGCATTGATCTGGCTGATGTTCCTGTTCTCCCTCGGCCTGGCGTTCTGGCACGACACCCTCATGCAGGCCGTGATCGTCGGTGGGGGCACCGGCGTGGTGCTCACGGCGCTGTACCGCGTGATTGGCGGCACCCGCGTGATGCGTTGTGCACTGGGTGCCGGCTTGATGGTGATGGCGGCGTTGCACATCAACCAGGCGCACGGGGTGATCGAATCCCACTTCGGCATTTTCGCGCTGTTGGCGGTGCTGACCTTCTACCGTGACTGGCTGCCGATCCTGGTGGCGGCACTGACCATCGCGGTGCATCACGTGGTGTTCCATGCCTTGCAACACCAGGGTTTCCCGGTGTTTGTGATGGAGCATCACGGCGGCTGGACCATGGTCTTCGTCCACGCCTTCTATGTGGTGATGGAGACCGTCGCCCTGCTCTACCTGGCCGTTCATAGCCAGGCCGAAGCGGTGGAGAGCCAGGAAATGCTTGAGAAGATGCTCGCCGTTACCTCGCAGTTCACCGTGGAAACCGCCCAAGGTGAAGGCAAGGCCCACGTGTCCCTCGCCAAGCGGTTCGACCACTTCCTGCAGCAACTCACCCACCTGATCGACGGCGTCGCTCGGGACTCCCATGGCCTGGGCCAGCTCGGCCAGGAACTGGCCAGCGCCAGCGGCACCCTGGAAAAAGGCGCACGGCATCAACTGGCGCAGATCGGCGAGATGACCGGCTCGATGCAGCGCATGGAACACGCCATGGGCCACATTACGGTGCAGGTCGAACAGGCGGTGGAGCATGCAGGCCAAGCCAGCCAACAGATTGTGCGCGGCCAGGAAAGCGTCGGCCGCGCCCAGCATGAAATCAGCCAATTGGCTTCGCGTATCAACGGCACGGAGTCGACCGTGGAATCCCTGGCGGTGCAGGCAGAGCAAATCGGCTCGGTGCTGGAAGTGATCAGCAGCATCGCCAACCAGACCAACCTGCTGGCCCTCAACGCCGCCATCGAGGCCGCCCGCGCCGGCGAGCAAGGCCGTGGCTTTGCCGTGGTGGCCGATGAAGTGCGCAGCCTGGCCCAGCGCACCGCCCTCTCCACCCAGGAAATCAAGAGCATCATCGAGGGCCTGCAACACGGCAGCCGCCAAGCCGTCGAAGCCATGCACGCCAGCCGCGAAGGCGTAGAGCGCTGTGTGGCAGACAGCCAAGTGGCCGTGGACATGCTACGGGCGGTGGGCGAGGACATCGCGCACATCGACCAACTCAACGGCCACATCGTCACCACCACCCGCGAGCAGACCTCGGCCAACCTGGAGATCGTCGAGCGCTTGCAGTCGGTGCAAAGTATCGCCCAGAACACCGCCGACGACGTCGAGACACTCGCCCGCAGCAGCGAACGCCTGCCACCGATCGCGGTGCGGCTGGATGCGTTGGGGCGCAGGTTTCATCCTTGAGCCCAATCCGGAACATGGCGAATCAGAGAGAACAGGTGGGCATACCGCTGGAGTGCATCAAGGTTCCAGATGCGGAGCCATCAAGGCGGCAAACCACTCGATGAACGCGCCAAGGCGACGAGAGCGTTGGCGGCGAGTCGGGTACAGGACTGAAACGCACATGGGGGCCGGCCGATAGGCCGCCATCACCTCCACCAATTCGCCGCTGTCCAATAAGTGCTGAACATCGAACAACGGCACCTGAATCAAGCCAAGCCCTGCACAGCATCCTGCGATATAGCTTTCGGCATTGTTGACCACCACGCGGCTCGGCATCATGACAGCCTGCCCGGTGCCATCGACGCAATATTCCCAGGCCGTTTCCTGGCCGCCTGCGCTTGTGCTGTAGCCGATACAGACATGCCGATTTTGCAAATCGCAAGGCTGTGTGGGCACCCCGAATTCCGCCAAGTAGGCGGGGCTCGCGCAATTGACCAGCAACACTTTGCCCAACGGTTTCACCACCAGGCTGCTGTTCTGCGGGGTGCCAAAACGAATGACACAGTCAACGCCTTCCTGTACCAAATCAATGGCGCGATCGGTGGAGCCCAGGCCGAGTTGGAGCCCAGGGTAGAGGCGGAGAAACTCGGCCAACGCAGGCATCACCAGGCGCCGCGCTATGCGGCTGGGCACGTCCACTTCCAGACGGCCCATGACCTGTTCCTGGTGGCTGTTAAACAGTTGGTCGATATCATCGATGTCCAGCAAGACTTGGCGCGCCTTCAGCAGTAACTGGGTGCCATCGGCGGTCAGGGAGACCTTGCGGGTTGTCCGGTGCAGCAGTCGAGTGCCGGCATTGGCCTCCAGTTGTTGAATGGCGGCCGACACGCTCGCGCGTGGCAGCCTCATCAGCCGTGCCGCTTGTATGAAACTGCCAAGCTCTGCGACCTGAACGAAGACGCGGTACTGTTCGATTCTATCCATGGGCTCTCAATGCTCGGGGGCACGGATCAATCGGCGCTCACCACGTCTGTGCCTGCGCGTTGACCGTTTACTTGGTGGTGTAGCCGCCATTGATCAAAATTGTCTGGCCAGTCACCCACCACCCGTCACTCACCAGGTTACGGATGAACGGGACCACATCCTCGATATCTGTCAGGCCCGTGCGCGAGAACGGCGACAGCGCGGCAGCCGTCTTATGGTAACTGACCGCATCTTCGCCTTCGGCCGGGTAGAAGAACGGCGTATCCATCGGCCCCGGCCCTACTGCCGTGACCGAAATACCCCGAACGCCCAGCTCCTTCGCCGCCGCCCGCGTGAATTGCTCTACCGGCGCCTTGCTGCCGGCATATGCAGCGTAAAAGGGCGTGAAAGCGCCCAGCAGTGAAGTGACAATAGTGCAGATCTTGCCATTGTCATTGAGGTGCTTGCCGGCTTCCTTGATAAAAAAGAACGCAGTCTTGGAATTGACGGCCATCATCTCGTCGTACTCCGCCTCCGTGATTTCAGCCATTGGCTTTTTCAGCACCTTGCCCACGGTATTGATCGCGATGTCCGGCCTGCCGACTGCCGCGACGGCATCATTGAAGAGCTTTTCCATCGCCCCCGCCGTGGTCAAGTCCGCTTGCAAGGCCACAGCCTTCGCGCCTAGCGCCTCAATTGCGGTGACGGTTGCGTTCGCGTCAGCTTGGCTGGAAGCGCTGTTGTAATGCACCACGACAGCCTTGGCGCCATGCTTGGCCAGATCGCGGGCGATCAACCCGCCAAGGTTCTTCGCACCACCCGCGATCAGTGCAACCTTGCCGTTGATTGAATGATTAGGCATGACAACATTCCTTTAGTTGGGAGAAGTACGCCGCCATTCTAGAGTGGCCCTCGACAAAGATAAGCACACCTTGGCTGGATGCACTGTTCAGAGATACTGCCTAATCACAAAGGCCCTATCGGTGAATGAAAAGGACGTGAGGTACGCTACACTCCGGCCTTGCACACCGGCCAAGGAAGCCCCCATGAGTACTCGTGGCAGAGACCGACAGATCGACAATATCGAATTCAACGTAAGCGACATTGCCCGCAGCAAAGCCTTCTACGGCGCTGCATTCGGCTGGACATTCGTCGACTACGGCCCCACCTACAGCGAGTTCCGCGATGGCCGGCTCACGGGTGGTTTCACCACCGGCGAGCCTGTGCGGCCGGGCGGCCCCTTGGTTATCGTGTACGCAGATGACTTGGACAGTGTGCAGCAGCGGCTTCAACAGCTGGGCGCGGTGATTACACGCCAGACGTTTTCGTTTCCAGGAGGCCGCAGGTTCCACTTTATCGATCCGGATGGATATGAACTGGCGGTGTGGAGCGTTGCGCTGTGATCCAGCGCTTTCGCTGTATCGCTGAAGCTCGACAGCTCCAACCAAGGACAGGTTGCGTTGTGTAAGCCTGTTCTGGGTTCAAAGCTGTTGCAGCTTGCGCTGCAAGCGGGTCATGTGCCGATTGACGATCAAATTGTGCGCTGGCCCCACCGGCAGCATGTAAAGGCGCCCGAAGGTGTTGTGGGTGATCACCGATGAAGTGATCGTCAGCACACGATCAGCAATTGAAAGGCAAATCATCACATCCAGGTGCCGGTCACGCTCAGTCAGCACCAGCCTATCCGGCGCACAGTCCTCTACCTGGAAAAAATCAAGCTGCTCACCCGCTTGCACCGTCACGCGCCGATTGCCGGAGAACCCGCCGATGCGCTTTACGCCAAACCTTGAAGAAATCCCATCCCTGATCCGAAAGGCCAATCGCAACAGCTGCCCCGGTTCAGCGGTCATGATGTTCCAGGCTTCCAGCGCGCTGATCTCAGTCGGCAATGGCACCGACCTGCAATCGTAATAATCGAGTTCAGACGGTGCACCCAACGTGTGACTGACAGAGTTAGTCGCCAAGGTTTTTCCGTCCATGACCAAAACAGGGATTTGCATCATAACGCTTCAAGCGAGATGCTGCGCTAAGCTCGACAGGGTCTGTGTAATCCAAACGGAGTACCCATTATGGAATACGACGAAAAACTGATTGAGGAAGCCGTACTTGCCCTGCTGACCACCTTCAGCTTTGATAACGGCAACTCATGGAAAGGCCACGACTTTCATATAATGAACCGACTCCACGAGCAAGGTTTTATCAGTAATCCGGTGAACAAAAACAAATCCATTTGGTTGACGCAGGAAGGCTTGGAACGGGGCAGGCAAATTGCCGATCGGTTGTTTGGCGCGGCACCTGAAGCGCTCGCGGGGCCATAAGCCCAGCCACGGAGTGTTAAACCGCGCTTCATGCGTTTATCCTCAAGACTCCCCGACCTGCCAACCCGGAGCCGCCATGGACCTCACCACCCTCGCCCTCTTCCTCCCCGCCTGCTTCGCCCTGAACATGGCCCCCGGCCCCAATAACCTGCTATCCGTGAGCAACGCTACCCGCTATGGCTACCGCACCTCCTGCCTCGCCGGTCTCGGCCGTCTGCTGGCCTTCGCCGGCATGATCGCCCTCGCGTCCGCTGGCTTGGCGGTGGTACTGCAAACCTCGGAGTTGTTGTTCTACGGGATCAAGATTCTCGGCGCGGCGTATCTGTTTTACTTGGCATATCAGCTATGGCGCGCAGACCCGCAGCAGCAGGTAGAAACCGCGACGAGCAAGGTAGGCCTGTGGGCCTTGGCGCGGCAGGAATTTCTGGTGGCCGCGGGCAACCCCAAAGCGATCCTGATCTTCACCGCCTTCCTCCCACAATTCGTGGTGCCCGGCCAACCCATCACCGCGCAATTTGCCCTGCTGGGTGTGATGTTCCTGGCCTTGGAATGGGTGGCTATCAGCGCCTACGCCTATATGGGCCTGCATATGCGCCGCTGGTTTGCCGAGCCGAAGGGCAAGCGCCTGTTCAATCGCTGCTGCGCGGGTTTGTTGTCAGCGGCCGCGGCGGTGTTGTTGACTGCGCGTAAGGCATGAGTGAGGCGTGAATGCGCCTGTGAAGATGACCGTCATCGGCATAGGTATCCACCTAACTTCAGTACGACGCTGCACCTGTGGCGAGGTAGCTTGCTCCCGTGACGACCTGGCAGCCGACGCCAATATAATTGATGCCCCGTGATCCAAATGTGGGAGCTGGCTTGCCTGCGATGACGGCCTGGCAGCCGACAACGATCCAACTGATGCCCAAGCTGCGTAAATACCTAGGCTATCTCAACGGCAAACCATACCTCACCTCCACCAGCGCCACACCGCCCCTCTCAAGATGGCGCTCTGTCCCGACCTCCTCCACACACCCCGCCCGGCGATAAAATCGAATCGCCCGTACATTACCGGCCAAGACCCACAGCGTTAAACGCTCATAGCCTTGCGCCAACAGGTCCTGCACGCCGGCATTCCACAAGGCCCGCCCGACGCCGGTGTGCCAATGCTCAGCGAGTACGTAGATGGCCATGACCTCACCTGCAGTGGCCTGCACGGCGTCTTCGTCACGGCTCGCGCCGACGGCTATCCAGCCAACCACCTGCTGGCCCACCTCGGCAACCCATACCGTTGACTCACCCGAGGCAATCGAGCGAACCCAATGGGCTTCGCGCCGAGCAAGCGTTGCTTGCAATCCGCTCAAGAACTGGGCGGGCATCAGGTCACGGTAGGCGTCTTGCCAACTGCTGATATGCACTTGGGCAATGGCTTTTGCGTCGGCGGGTAATGCCCTGCGAATCATGGAGATGCTCCTGAAATACGGTTATTTCAGTATGCATGCCCGTCGATGACAGTTGCAGGGCGCGGATTCCGGCGTCGATGAAGAACGCCGGGCCCGCGTGAAGGCTCCAGCCAATGTCACCCCTTGGTCAGATCCACCAAAGGCGTCTGCCGCACCTCAGTCTCCCGCCCACCCTGAATCTCGCTGACCTGCTTCAAGGCCCTTTCCACAGCCGCCTTATCCGCCAACAAGCTGTAGCTGATACGGAACTGCTTATGTTCCTTCGCCCCGATCGTAGGCACCAGGTTCAGTGGCCGTTGATAACGACGGTTGTACGAAAAACTCGTCCCCGGCTCCAACCCAGTGACATAGCCCTGCCCTTGGGTATCTGTGTTCTTCCACAGGGAAAACACCGGCAGTGTCTGCGTATTGAAACCAACCGAAACCCCCAGGCTACCGGCCTTGTTATGCAGCACGGTCAAGGTATCGCCCTTGGCATCGGCATACGGCACCACGTTGTAAACCGTTTCGTCATAGTCCTTGGTCGGCGCACGGTAGGTTTGCCAGTCGGCCAGTTCGCCCTTGGCTTTGTCGTTGAACGGCGACACTTGCTTCACCGGCGCAACGAAACGCGCGCCCTGCTCCAGGAACGGGGTGCTGAAGTTACTGTGATACAGCGCCTGATATTCCTTCGGATAATCGCCATTGTTAGTCAGCGTGTCGTTGAGGGCGAACACCACACTGCCAGGCTCGGTAACCAGTTCAGTCGCAACAGAGAAATCGACCTTCTTGAACGCCTGCTCTTTCAGCTCGCCGCGCAGGGTGATGGCGTAAGGTGGTTTTTCATCGATATGCAGGGTGACTTTGTTCGCAGGAATATTAGCGGCCCGCCCGTGTAGGGTCAGCAGCTCGCCGTTGTCGATCCCAGGGTGCCCGACCCACTCGTAGCCGCAGCGGGTGACCAGCTCATTGAAACCTTCCAGCCAACCCAGACCACCACGGCCATTGAGCTCGATGAAGGACGGATTCACCACTTCCTTGACCGGCGAATCCCACCCCATGCGCACATCGCCAACCGACGCCTGCAACACGTTCATGCCGCGAGTAGGCACTACCGAGAGCTTCATCGTGCCGTTATCGATATCGACGATGCTCACGCCCTCCTGCCGACCACCGTGCAGGGTGCGCAGAGTGACGCTGAAGGGTTTGTCGGTTTGGATGCCGAGCTGCTGGCTGGTGACCTGCCAGTTCTGGGCGGCTTTGTCGGTGTCGAGGAGCACGTAGTCCCAGGCCATGGCGTGGGAGGCAGCAGAGAGTGCGCTGAGGGCAACGAGGAGTTTTAGCGGGGTCATGGCGGTGGCCTTTATTGGAGTTATTGGCGTTTTATAAACTCGATTAAACGTTTCAGCAAGCTTAAAAAGCGAGACGGTGCATGGAAATATCAAAAAGGATTGAGGGAATATTTGGGAGATTGAGACGGTGCGATTGCGAGCACGACGGACAACAAAGTGGATGGGTTGATTTACCTGCTGGGTCGTCATCAGCTTCAGCGTATCGAAGTCGTTTACAACCTCAAGGTTGATCCTCCAGCGCATTGACGCTTATAGTCCGCCCCGTCGCCCATATGGCGATCAGGTTTGGCGACCTGACTATCGGATGCAAAAGCACTGCGCTTTTTTGCAAATGCTGCTGCACATTCGCAAAGCTGCCTCAATGGCAGCTGTGCGCGGGAGACCTTCGGGTCTGCCGGGTCTCCGATACCGGTTCGCCAACCTGCGTACAGCTGCCACCCGATCGTTTGGCGACGACTGGGTGGTGGTTAACCGCTGCACTTATCGGAGATTCACAGATGGAAAGATATATCCCCCTTACCGGAATAGATCTGGTTCCTGCATCCCTGCTCATTGATTCGGAAGCACCGCTTGATGTGCTGCAAGCGATGGCTGACTATCGCATTCGCACCGTGACACAAGTGTTGGAGAACATTGCCTTTCGGGGTGAGGTAGACGCTGACTGCGTTGTGCTTTCAGACTTCGCACAATTGTTGGCTATACCGTTGCGTGACGGATGTGACCTGATGGATGTCATCGGACGGCGATTGCAGAAGGAGGCTTCCGAGGCGGAAGTTGCGCCTGCCGAGACCGTTAGCTAGCGGATGATCTCCGCGCGCTGGAGTCGAACAGGCCAGCGCGTGGGGATAGAGTGAGCGTCGCCTCGCTGACTGCAATCGGTCAAAAGCAGCCTCTCAGAGAATGAGGTATCTCTCCTGACGATCCGCCGAGCAAGCTCTAGGGAGAATAAGCTGCCAGGTTGAAAGCTCGCGCAAAGCCTACATACCTGCTAAGTCCTTTGGCTCATAGCGTACTGCTATATTGAGATGCCAAAGCCTCATATAAAGCTGCTTTCCATAAGTTCTTTTTCTTAGCTCGCTCAACTGTAGCAATCGTGGCAAACTCCTTAGCTCTCGACGATAAGTCGCCACTATAACTAAGCAAGTCTGCTATTTCGGATGCTGCGCGCTTTGCATATCGACTCTCAAGTTCCAAATCTTGGAAATAATTCGATATTCTTTTCTTTAATTGTGGTGACCAATGCGCAGGGGGATCTACGAAAAACTTCGCCACTGGTAGTGCGGCCCCTTTCAACTGAGCATAGAGCCATGGTTCGCTAGTGAGAATTGAATGCTCAAAATATGGGTGTAAAGATTCATTTTTTTTTGATATTACGGAAGCACCCTTGCTTTTATTGCACTTCATACAAGCTGGCACTAGGTTGTCTACAAGAACAGAAAAAATTGGATATCGAGACTTGGAAGCGAAATGATCAACACTGTCGACATGAGTCAAATCGCACAGCGGGCACATACTAAGAGGTATACTATTTAGAATTTTGTCATAATAAACTCTCCCGTTACTGTCGGGACCAACCATGCACTGTGTATAAAGTTGCTTGAAGTGCCCTTTAGTTAGAGACTTAATTATAGTTTGCCAGTCTTTTCCATGTTCGCAGGACTTCAAGCAGGATAAATTCTCCAAAGCTGCGTGGCCGACATAGCTCCGAAACTCAGCTAGAATATCGTTCTTTGAGTCAACGAATTTGGCGCGAAGCCCGGGATCTTTAATGCTGCTAACACAGGCATCGAAAACATCAACCGAGTCAATATTCAGTTTGGGCAGGATATTCACTCACTCAATCCCCGACTGACTTTTCGACTCAAGCATTGCTCTTAATATTAACTGCCCTTCCAGCCCTAAATGTCCGGAATACTCAGATAGAATTTCTTCGAATGACTGTCCGCTTTGTACTGAGCTCGCTAGAATGTCATGAAATCCGGATTTTATTGATTCTAACCCAAATACTGATTTGGTGAGCGCCCCAACATTTTCCCCAAAAGTCTCTCTTTCGGGCGGATCGATCCGCTGTTGATCGCCGTTTCGCGTCAATACGAAAGCACATGAATTTGGCACCTCTTGCAAGACCACTGGTGAATGCGTGGCTATAAGAGCAATAGCGTTGCGATCCATTAGGAGATCTGCCAGCGCCCTCATGAATGCAGAAAGCAGCGGTGGGTGCAGGTGGGTCTCTGGCTCATCCATGAGGACGAGCGTTTTTTCTTCTACTACGTCAACCAAATGCGTAATAGTGTGCAAAATTATAAAGTGGCCTGAACTGGCGCTTCTTATTTTTTCAATAATTTTATCTTTAACCCATTCAAAAGGCTGCAAGGAGAGTTCGGCTAGGTTCATCTCGGCAAAATTCAAGTCTGACTCTAGTCGTTTAATCGCTGCGACCCACCTACTGCGCTTTCTTTCCTGGCTCCAGCAGGACTCAATAGACTCTAATGTTTCAGCGAGGAAATCTGAGGGCCCCTTTGCTATAGCGGAAATCTCTCCATTATCGCAAATAACTCTGCGCTTCATACCGATATAAAAGTAAGCTACTCCTTCAGATCTATTTTGGCGATTATCGGGTGGCATGAACGTATCAAATGCGCTGAAAGAGACAGAAACCACGCTACTGAAATATTGCTCGGGCATTTCTGAATACACTCCTGCCACACTTACCAGAAAACCTCCATCGCAACCATGAACTCTATCAACAATATTTGAAACCATAGAGTTAAGTATCGTTGTTTTGCCAGCTCCATTCCTCCCAATAAGAACATGTATGTTAGTTGGCGGCATTGAGCCAGGCTTAACATTAAAGCCTAACGATATATTGCTGCCATTGTTTTTTGAGTGATTATAGGAAAACTTGTAAGGGGTGAGGGGTGGAAGGCCTCTGGCAGTTCTTTTATATTGAGGGAAAGCTGCCAGGCTCACCGTTCTTAATAGTGAGTAACGGAAAACTTCATGTTTCTGGGACTGGCGTAATACCTCATCCATCCACGAGGCGTCACGCATTGATTCCAATATGTTATTAACATCGCTTGGGCTAAAGTTCTCATGTAGAATTTCATAATAGGCAATATCTTGGCCTATCGAGAAAAAATTCTTTGGAAGACCTAGTAGCTCTTTACCTTTAAGAACATCCCGGGTCCATCCAGCCGGTTGATCTTCATACCCGATTTTTACTTCACCAAGGCGGAGTACTGAACCTTGGCAGAGCACAGATACTGAAAATGTTGTCTTGAAATTATAATCATCCCAGCTGCTAGGCGATAAATAAACCCACCCTGACGATGGGTGTTTATTATAGTCACTCTCTAATAATATTCTGTACACAAACTTCCCTTTTATATGTTATTCACGATTAGCGATTTGGCGCCTTCCGATCGTCCCATTCAACGCCGTTCAGCTCCTGCGCTCCGCCTTGCCTACTGATTGGAAAATGTTCCTTCCATATCGTCCATTTCGCGAAAAACCTTAAACTTCGTCGCGCTAGCAAGTGACGACACGTGCGCTCCAGTACCTATCCACCGTCATTTTTTACATCTACGGGGGGCTTTACCTCGCTCGCGAGAACCGGTTATGGCTGGCAGCTTCTGGCCGATTGCTAACTTTCGCTAGGGGCAGCTTTCGACCCCAACAGGGCTTTCAGGTGTGAGGGCAATTACGTCAGAGGTCAGGATACTGTGCTTCCTCTCTTGATTGGCTTTCATGCCACTCCTCCCAAAGTTTCGCATCTGCATCAAATAGTTCACGAGAGACAGTGCGTGGCCTGATCTCATCAATATCCTGTATATCCGTTGCAAATACGTAGCGGTTGGCACCATTGAGGATGATCGTTCGAATAAATGCCGCTTCCGTAAGACTCAGCGTGGTGCCTCGTTGAGGGGGGCGATAACCAACACAAGCGAATAGAAGATGCTTGGGGCTCAGAGGAAGGAAAAGTCTTGTGCCTGGCACACCCCAGCCACCCTCCAGGCTCAACTTCCCGTTCACTCCGACGCCCAGTCTCGTGAACGGGTTATCGGTGGTTGGCCAGGTGATTCCAGGGGGAGCCTGCAGGATGGTCCATCGATGAGTTGGTATGCGATGGATTGTGTTCTTGAGGATGTGTTCGAGCTGCCAAATCCAAAACTTCCGTCCGTTCAACACCCTTGCTTCGATACCTTCCTCGCCGTCCTCATTCTTCACACGATGGAGTTTGAGCGGAAGCTTGCTGTATGGGTCTACAACTGGGGCGGGTTCAAGCTTGATACCGGCAGCTAACGCTTCGCTAACTTTGGCAACCGACCCTTTCATCGATTCAGACAAAAATGCTCCAAGCGTTTCGTCCTGGCGCTTCATAAATCGCTGCAAGCCGGCGGGCGTCCTGACAGATTGGGCTACGGCAAAGCGGAATAAATTGTTCCAATCCTCGCTGGTTAATCGCGACTCGCTCACCACCTTAGCGATCGCCGCGAATCCAGGCTCTTCGAAGTCACGATCAAGCCAGCGCTCTATCTCATCGCTATCTTTAGACCCCGAAAAGTAAGTGTACAAGTGTTGGTGTTTCGCAATACTTTTGGGTGAGTGCGGCTTCCAGATCTCGGATTTTTCATGTGGCACCAAAAGCCTGTAGGTAAGGATTTTACCATCGATCGTCCACTGCCTCAGGTAGGCCTGAGGTACATAGTGGTTGTCCTTTTTGAAGTTTTCCATCTCGGGGTTAAATCCTCATTGCTCTGCCATAGTGCAGTAAGCCGTCTTCAAGATTCGTGAGCGGGATCAGAAAAGCTGACGCACACGCCCTTCAAGCAAGCTTCTTCCAAGAGAAAAGAACCAGCACTGTGTCAACAATGCGAATCCCCAGACGATAAAGAAGCTAGCCTTCGAGAACTGAAATGTTTCGGGCTCATACCACCACCAAAGAACGGGGATAGCAAAGAAAAGTCCTACCAACACACGCCACAGCGAGTGAAGTGCTGTCCCGATTTCTGTCCAGGTAGAGCGCCAGAATGCAGAACGAGCTTTGATCAGCTCTGTTTTCTTCCAAACAAAGCGGTCAAAGAGAACTGCTATGAGATAAGGCGCTGGCAAAGTGATCAGGTACCAAAGTACTTTATCAGGCGGCATCTGAGCCTTAACGGCAGCGTCCAGCAGCTTAACTCCACCTGACCAGTAAGCGATGAAGGTAGGGACGCTTCCCAAAGCCAAAGCAATGAAAAATTCTTGATACAGCCTCTTGCGCTTATCCATAGCTACCATAACGTTAATTTTTAGAGCACCATGGTAACGGCCTTGTGCCACTACAAGCCAGTAGCCTGACCCTGATTGCTTCAAGTAGGTCCTTCGGTGCGGAATGCGCATTTCTCGTGTCTACCCACGCCTACCTCTTTCCAGCTGGCGCGCCCACTAGAAGGCCTGGGAGGTTTCTGGTAGCTCAGGCGTCCTTGTTTACTGCTCCAAAAAATAAATTACCCTTAGTTTTATTATTCACAAGATGACCGCCTATGTCCGAAATCCGTCGGATACATCCGCTCTCAAAAAATCCAAACTCACACCACAACCCCCATGCCTCTCCACCAAAAAATCCACAAACGCCCTAACCCGCGCCGGCATCGCCCCTCCCCCCACAAACCCCCCAAGAATCGCCTCCACATCCCCCCGATTCAAATCCTCCAGCACCACCACACACTCCCCCCCCCCCACCCCCTCCACCCCCCCACACCCCCCAACCCCCTCACCTCATCCCCTCTCCGCTCACCCACCCCGCTAACCAATCCCTCACCCCGCATTCCCCTATCCCTCAACAAACATGACAAACA
>NZ_NKRF01000083.1:0-92092 GCF_003408955.1 Pseudomonas sp. GL93 | reverse complement strand
AACACAGCGCCAGCCATGAGACCAACGCGCATGCAACGGCGCCGAGTGTTACGGCGATCAAGTCCGGGCGCGACCTGCTGGACGGAGGCCGGTCGCTGGGCGGTTATCTGCGCGCGCAACCCCTATTGGGGCTGGCGGCGCAACGGCTATGTCCTCCGAGGGGGTGAGTCCTACAGGAGGGGATTGAGGAGCAGTGAAAGCGGTTGTCATCATTGATGGAATTTCCTGGCCAATGCCGATTGAAATTTTTTCGTACGAAGCGCGTTAACCTTTCGTTGGAAAAAAACAGGCCTCGATTCCATCATTTACTTATAAATAAATGACAACTTGTTACGCCATGGACAGCGTCGCAACTGTACAGACAGGCCGTATTTATGCCCGAATCATTTCCCGAACCTTCGCTGTGAGTAAGTCAAAGGTGAAAGGCTTGGTGATCAACTGCATCCCCGGGTCCAGAAAACCACCGCGCACCGCCGCGTGCTCGGCATACCCTGTAATGAATAACCCCTTGAGTTCAGGGCGAATTTGCCTGCCGATTTCCGCCAACTGCCGGCCATTCATACCGGGTAACCCGACATCGCTGATCATCAGATCAATACGCTGTTCGGACTCAATGATCGGCACCGCCGTGTTCGCGTCTGCGGCTTCGACGAACCCATAACCCAGCTCTTTGAGCACGGCGCTGACCAACACCCGTACCGCAGGGTCATCTTCGACGATCAACACCGTTTCCCCTGCATTGGCAAACGGCAGCAATGTCGGGTTGAGCGGCTCCTGGGCTTGGGGCTCGCCGATAAAACGCGGGAGGAACAAGCTGACCGTGGTGCCTTTGTTGACTTCGCTGTGGATGGTCACATGCCCACGGGACTGACGAGCGAAGCCGTAGATCATCGACAGCCCCAGCCCCGTACCCTGGCCGATGGGTTTGGTGGTGAAAAACGGATCGAACACCCGGCCAATCAAGTGTTGCGCAATACCGCAACCGTTGTCGCTGACACTCAGCTCTACGTAGTCGCCCGGTGTCAGGGTGCCGTAGGCGGCAGTGAAGACGCTGTCGAGGTGGCGGTTGGTGGTTTCCACCGTGAGCGTACCACCGGTGGGCATGGCGTCGCGCGCGTTGATCACCAGGTTGAGCAGGGCGCTTTCGAGCTGGTTCGGGTCGGCTTCGGCCGTCCACAAGGCGGCGCTCAGGCGCATGTCCAGGCTGATGCTTTCGTTGATGCTGCGTTGCAACAATTCCCCCATGGCCGTGACCAACTGGTTGATCTGCACGGGCTTGGAATCAAGCGACTGCCGACGCGAAAACGCCAACAGGCGGTGGGTGAGGCTGGCCGCGCGGTTGGCCGAGGTCACGCCCAGGTCGATCAGGCTGTCCAGGTCATCCAGTTTGCCCCGGGACACACGCCGGCGCAGCAATTCCAGGCTGCCAATAATCCCGGTGAGCATATTGTTGAAATCATGGGCGATACCGCCGGTCAACTGACCGACGGCTTCCATTTTCTGCGACTGACGCAAGGCCTCTTCGTTGTGACGCAGTTGGGCGGTGCGTTCTTCCACTTGCTGCTCAAGGGTTTCCAGAGTGCGATGCAGCCGCAGCTCACTCTCGCTCAAGTCAATCAAGCGGTCCCGCGCTTCATACTGGCGCCGCCGACCGCGCAATGCGGCGCTGACCAGGCTGATCAGGGTGATGGGGTGGAATGGCCGCTCCAGAAACGTGACGTTGCCCAGCAAGCCGCTCAGCCGGGTCGAGCCGTTCTGCTCTTTGCCGCCATGTTGAGTCATCAGCACGATCGGCAGGTCGGACCAGGCGGGCTGCTGATGCAACAGCTCAAGTAACGGCTCCAGGTCTACGCCACGCAATGCCTCAGCCGCAATGATGAGCAGGCCGGCGCCTTGCGTCAGCTCTTCGCACAGGGCCGTCAGACTGTTGGCGACAATCCCGCTGTAGCCGGCTTCGTTAAGCATCATCAGCGCCAATGAGCCATCGCGGCCCATGGGCGCCAGCACGATGGCGCGCTCGGAGATGGGAGAAAGGGCCGGCACTAGCCCTCATCCTTGAGCAGGGGGGAGCCGGCGCCCATATAGGTCGGAATGCCGCGCAGCACACCCTGGAAGTTATCCAGGGGAACACCCACCGTCATGCCTTGGCTGCCGATGCGATATTCGCGAATGGTCGACTCATGGGAGCCGGTTCTTTTCTTGATGATCGAAATCGCCCGGCGAACTTTACCCAGGGCCTCGAAATAACGCAGCAGGATCACGGTGTCGGCCAGGTAGGTGATGTCGACCGGCGTCTGCATGTCGCCGACCAGGCCGTGCTGGGCCACCGTCATGAAGGTGGCCGCACCACGGCGGTTGAGGTAAAGCAGCAGTTCATGCATATGCAGGATCAGCGCGTTTTCTTCGGGCATGGCCGCCTGGTAGCCGTTGATACTGTCGATGACCACGGTCTTGATACCGCCCTCATCCACGCAGCGGCGAACCCGGTGGGAAAATTCGCCGGGGGAGAGTTCGGCGGCGTCGACCTGTTCGATCAGCAGGTTGCCGGTGTCCCGTAAGGCGGCAAGGTCGATGCCCATGTTCTTCATGCGCTCGAACAGCAGGCCCAGTTCTTCATCGAAGATGAACAGCGCAGCCTTTTCGCCACGGGCCACGGCGGCGGCAGCGAAGATCATCGAGATCAAAGACTTGCCGGTACCGGCAGGGCCGAGAATCAGGCTGCTGGAGCCGGTCTCGATCCCCCCGCCGAGCAGAGAATCCAACTCCTCGATCCCGCTGCTCATGGTTTGACGGTTGTAACCGCCGCGATGCTCGGCCGCCACCAGGCGCGGGAATACGTGAATGCCGTCGCCCATGATGGTGAAGTCGTGGAAGCCGCCACGGTATTTCTGGCCACGGTACTTCACCACCCGAATGCGACGACGCTCGGCGCCGTAGTCGGGGGTCAGTTCCTCCAGGCGAATCACGCCATGGGCTACGCTGTGAACGGTCTTATCCAGGGACTCGGTGGTGAGGTCGTCCAGCAGTAATACAGTGGCGTCATAGCGCACGAAGTAATGTTTGATCGCCAGGATCTGCCGGCGATAGCGCAAGGAGCTTTGCGCCAACAGGCGGATCTCCGACAGGCTGTCGACCACCACACGGGTTGGCTTGACCCGTTCCACCACTTCAAAGATCTGGCGGGTGGCTTCGCCCAGCTCGAGGTCGGAGGAGTACAGCAGGCTTTGCTGGTGTTCGGCGTTGAGCAGGCTTTCCGGTGGGGTCAGTTCAAAGATATGAATATGGTCATCCAGATCCCAACCATGGGATGTGGCGCCCTGGCGCAATTCGCGCTCGGTTTCGGACAGGGTGATATATAAGCAACGTTCGCCGTTTTGCGCGCCGGCCTGCAGGAAGTGCAGGGCCACGGTGGTTTTACCGGTGCCGGGTTCGCCCTCAAGCAAAAACACGTGGCTACGCGATAGCCCGCCGGCAAGAATGTCATCAAGACCTTCGATGCCGGTGGCCGCCTTTTCACTCAACAGCTGTTTGGATGTACTCAAGAAGTGCCCTCAGGTCACGTACAAGTAGAGGGGCGCGCCGACTGGGACGCGCCATATTCACTTGACCGTAGTGGCACGTAGCGGTTCAACGTTTTGTAAGAATTACAGGCCCTGCTGTAACGCCGGATCATCCGGGTTCTGTTGCTCCAGTTGGGCGAGCAGCACCTGGACGTTCTGCAACTGCCCGGTCTCTTTCCAGTAATTGACCAGCAACACCCGGGCTTTGCGATTGGCGGGATGCCGCTGGACGATTTCTTCCAACTGGCGCTGGGCCGCCTCTACTTCGTCCTGGGCGTGCAGGGTCGTGGCCAGGTCGTAGCGATAATCCGGGTTGTCCGGCGCAAGCTCCACCGCCTTGGACAGGCCGAGCAGGGCGTAGGGGCGCTCGCCATGGTGCAGCAGCCACATGCCCAAGGCATGTTGCAGGTAGGCCGACTCCGGATGCGCCGCCAGTTGCCGGGCCAGCAGTTGGCGCGACTCGTCGGTCTTGCCTTGCTTGTCCAGCAGTTCGATTTGCGATACCACCGCTTGCAGGTTCTCCGGCTGCAAGCGCATTGCCTGCTCCAGGGCGTTTTGCGCCTCTGGCAGCAGGGCACTGTGGATGTACAGGCGCGCCAATTGAATCCAGCCTTCGGCGGTTTCGGGTTGAGCCTTCAGGGTTTTAACGAATTCGTCGAGCACCTGCTGCAGCGGGCCAAAGTACAGGCCCAGGGTGTCGGGCGACAGGCCCAGCAAGGCGTTGGCGGCGGCAAAGCGCACCGGCTGTTCGGGATCGTCCAGCACCGGGCCGAGCAGCAAGGTACGTTGGCCAGTGGGCACCAGCCCGACGATGCTGTGAATCGCGGCCTCGCGCACCAGCGCCGATTCATTGGCCAGGTCTTTATCGGCCAGCTTCAGCGCCTGGGGGCTGGGGTAATTGGGCAGCTCAGCATGCAAGGCGGCGCGGCGTTCGGGCGACAGGTCCGGCCGACCCAACTGTTGGTACAACACACGTGCGGCGCCGGGCTCGCCGTTATGCGCCTGCTTCAAGGCCTTGGAGTAGCCATGGGCGATGGCTGGAGGTACGGCCACTGCCGGGGTGCGGGAGAAAAACCAGGTGATCAGTACGATCAGCAACAGGGCGCACAGGCCGATGATGGAGTAACGGCGTGACTTTGACATGCAGGCGTCCGAAAGCTTGGGCAGCTAAAAGTGGACAGCTTCGGTCAGCGCACGGCGAGTGTCAAACCGGTGGTTCAGTGAGAGCTGTGTTGACTGACACGCCGCCTTCGCGAGCAAGCCCGCTCCCACAGGGAATTGCGCCTGGCGCTGATTCTTTGGGTGATACATAACCCCTGTGGGAGCTGGCTTGCCTGCGAAAGCGGTGGTGCAGTGACAGCTGTGGTGACTGACACGCCGCCTTCGCGAGCAAGCCCGCTCCCACAGGGAGTTGCGCCTGGCGCTGATTCTTTGGGTGATACATAACCCCTGTGGGAGCTGGCTTGCCTGCGAAAGCGGTGGTGCAGTGACAGCTGTGGTGCTGACCCACCGCCTTCGCGGGCAAGCCAGCTCCCACAGAAAAGCGAAAAAGCCCCCCGCGTTTCACTACGGGCTGGCCAAACCAGTCAGCCAAGTTGATGGCTTTGACCATTGCCGCTGCGCCGCTCTGGAGCGACTATTTCAGCGGTTTATCGAGTTGTAAACGTCCTGAAAATAAAAACACAGAAGGATAGGAAGCGATGCGTGAGTATTTGGCTGCCACCACCGAGTTTGATTACCAGCACACCGTCGACGCCGCACTGGCCGGCAATCTGCAGGCGCTCAATGCCTGTGTGGAATGCTGTGACCGTCACGCGCTGCCGGGGCGCATCGCGTTGTTTTGGGAAGGCAAGGACGGGCGCAGCGCCACCTCTACCTTCACCGAACTGCAGGAGCAGGCCGCACGTTTCGCCAACTTCCTGCTGGCCCAGGGCGTCAAGCGCGGTGACAAGGTGGCGGGCCTGTTGCCCCGCACTGCCGAACTGTTGGTAGTAGTGCTGGCAACCTGGCGCATCGGCGCGGTCTATCAGCCGCTGTTTACCGCGTTCGGGCCCAAGGCGATTGAACATCGCTTGAACAGCTCTGGCGCAGCGCTGGTGGTCACCGATGCAGTGAACCGCCCCAAGCTGGGCGAAGTCGCCGACTGCCCGACCATCGTCACTGTCGCCGGGGCCAAGGGCGAAGGCATCGTGCGGGGCGACTACAGCTTCTGGGCCGAACTGCCCAATTACTCTTCTCACTGCGAGCCGGTGCTGCTGGGCGCAGAGGAGCCGTTCCTGCTGATGTTCACCTCCGGCACCACCGGCCCGTCCAAGGCGCTGTCGGTACCGCTCAAGGCCATCGTCGCGTTCCAGGGCTACATGCGCGACGCCGTGGACTTGCGCCCCGAGGACGCGTTCTGGAACGTTGCCGACCCGGGCTGGGCCTATGGCATCTATTTCGGCGTGACCGGGCCGTTGTCCATGGGGCACCCGATCACCTTCTACGATGGCCCGTTTACCCTGGAAAGTACCTGCCGGGTCATCAATAAATACGCGATCACCAACCTGACCGGTTCGCCCACGGCGTATCGGCTGTTGATCGCCGGTGGCGAACAGTTCGCCCGTTCGATCAAGGGCAAGCTGCGCATCGTCAGTAGCGCCGGCGAGCCATTGAACCCGGAGGTGATCCGCTGGTTCGCCGACAACCTGGGCGTGACCATCCACGACCATTACGGCCAGACCGAGCTGGGCATGGTGCTGTGCAATCACCATGGCCTGGCGCATCCGGTGCATGTCGGCGCGGCGGGTTTTGCCTCGCCAGGGCATCGCATCGTGGTGCTGGATGACAACCATCAGGAGCTGGCGGCCGGCCAGCCCGGCATCCTGGCCATCGACCGCGAGCAATCGCCCATGTGCTGGTTCGCCGGGTACGACGGCGTGAAAACCAAGGCGTTCGTCGGCAAGTACTACCTCAGCGGCGACACCGTGGAGCTGAACCCGGACGGCAGCATCAGCTTTGTCGGGCGCAGCGACGACGTGATCACTACATCCGGCTACCGCGTGGGCCCTTTCGATGTGGAAAGCGCGTTGGTCGAACACCCGGCGGTGGTCGAGGCTGCCGTGGTCGGTAAGCCTTGCCCGGAGCGCACCGAACTGGTCAAAGCCTTTGTGGTGATCAGTGAGCAATACCGTGCCACCCCGGAGCTGGCTGAAGAGCTGCGCCTGCATGTGCGCCAGCGCCTCGCCGCCCATGCATACCCACGGGAAATCGAATTTGTCAGCGACTTGCCCAAGACCCCGAGCGGCAAGCTGCAACGCTTTATTTTGCGCAATCAGGAAATAGCCAAGGCCCAGGCGGCCGTGGCGTGATCCCTTTAAAAGGAAACAACGATGCAGATTGAAAACAAGGTATTCCTGGTCAGCGGCGGCGCGTCGGGCCTTGGCGCGGCCACGGCTGAAATGCTGGTCGCCGCGGGTGCCAAGGTGATGCTGGTGGACTTGAACGCCGACGCCGTGGCCGCCAAGGCCGAGCAACTGGGCGACAACGCCCGCAGTGCCGTAGCAGACATCAGCCAGGAAGCCGCTGCAGAAGCGGCGGTGAAGGCAGCGGTCGAGGCCTTTGGTGGCTTGCATGGCCTGGTCAACTGCGCGGGTGTGGTGCGCGGCGAGAAGATCCTCGGCAAGAACGGCCCACACGGCCTGGCAAGCTTTGCCCAGGTGATCAACGTCAACCTGGTCGGCAGCTTCAACCTGCTGCGCCTGGCCGCTGCGGCTATCGCTGAAACCGAGGCGAATGCCGACGGCGAGCGCGGCGTGATCATCAATACCGCCTCGGTGGCGGCTTTCGATGGGCAGATCGGTCAGGCTGCGTATGCCGCCTCCAAGGGCGCGGTCGCCAGCCTCACCTTGCCCGCCGCGCGGGAACTGGCGCGCTTTGGTATCCGGGTGATGACCATTGCACCGGGCATTTTCGAAACCCCGATGATGGCCGGCATGACCGACGAAGTCCGCAACTCCCTGGCTGCTGGCGTGCCGTTCCCGCCACGCCTGGGCAAACCTGCCGAATATGCCGCGCTGGTACGCCACATCATTGAAAACAGCATGCTCAATGGCGAGGTGATCCGTCTCGACGGTGCCTTGCGCATGGCCGCCAAATAAGGAGCAATGACTATGAACGATCCTATTGTTATTGTCAGCGCCGTGCGCACGCCCATGGGCGGGTTCCAGGGCGACCTCAAAAGCCTGACCGCGCCGCAACTGGGCGCAGCCGCGATTCGTGCGGCTGTCGAGCGTGCCGGTATCGCCACCGATGCCGTCGACGAAGTGCTGTTTGGCTGTGTACTGCCCGCCGGGCTTGGGCAAGCGCCTGCTCGCCAGGCTGCCTTGGGCGCCGGGCTGGACAAGGGCACGCGCTGCACCACTCTCAACAAAATGTGCGGTTCCGGCATGGAAGCGACGATTCTGGCCCACGATTCGCTGCGCGCTGGCAGTGTCGATGTGGTGATCGCAGGCGGCATGGAAAGCATGTCCAACGCCCCGTACCTGCTGGACCGCGCGCGCAGCGGCTACCGCATGGGCCACGGCAAGGTGCTCGACCATATGTTCCTCGACGGCCTCGAAGATGCTTACGACAAGGGCCGCCTGATGGGCACCTTTGCCGAGGACTGCGCCGAGCACAACGGTTTTACCCGTGAAGCCCAGGACGCGTTTGCCATCGCTTCCCTGACCCGCGCACAAGAGGCCATCACCCACGGCAGCTTTGCCAGTGAAATCGTCCCGGTGCAGGTCACCGTGGGCAAGGAACAAAAAACCATCCTGCACGATGAGCAACCGCCAAAAGCCAAGCTGGACAAGATTGCCAGCCTTAAACCGGCGTTCCGTGACGGCGGTACAGTGACAGCGGCCAACTCCAGCTCGATCTCCGATGGCGCCGCGGCGTTGTTGCTGATGCGTGAGTCCGAGGCGCTCAAGCGCGGCCTCAAGCCGTTGGCGGTGATCCATGGGCACGCCGCGTTTGCCGATGAGCCAGGGCTGTTTCCAGTGGCGCCGGTGGGGGCGATTCGCAAGCTGATGAGCAAGACCGGCTGGAGCCTCGACGAGGTGGACCTGTTCGAAATCAACGAGGCCTTCGCCGTGGTCAGCCTGGTGACCATGAGCAAGCTGGAGATTCCCCACGACAAGGTCAACGTGCATGGTGGTGCCTGTGCATTGGGCCATCCCATTGGTGCCTCCGGCGCGCGCATCCTGGTGACATTGCTCGCGGCCCTGCGCCAGAAGGGCCTCAAGCGTGGTGTCGCCGCTATCTGCATTGGCGGCGGTGAAGCCACGGCCATGGCCGTTGAATGCCTGTATTAAGGATGACCTATGTTGCCCAATGACGAACAACTGCAGATCAGCGACGCCGCCCGGCAATTTGCCCAGGAGCGCTTGAAACCCTTCGCCGCCGAGTGGGACCGCGAGCATCGCTTTCCCAAGGAGGCCATCGCGGAAATGGCCGAGCTGGGTTTTTTCGGCATGCTGGTCCCGGAACAGTGGGGCGGTTGCGACACCGGCTACCTGGCCTACGCCATGGCCCTGGAAGAAATCGCCGCGGGCGACGGTGCCTGCTCCACGATCATGAGCGTGCACAACTCGGTGGGTTGCGTGCCGATCCTCAAGTTTGGCAATGACCAACAGAAAGAGCAGTTCCTCACGCCCCTGGCCAGCGGCGCCATGCTCGGTGCCTTCGCGCTGACCGAACCCCAGGCCGGCTCCGATGCCAGCAGCCTGAAAACCCGGGCGCGCCTTGAAGGCGACCACTATGTCCTCAACGGCTGCAAACAGTTCATCACCTCCGGGCAAAACGCCGGGATCGTGATTGTGTTTGCGGTCACCGACCCCGCCGCGGGCAAACGTGGGATCAGCGCGTTTATCGTGCCCACCGATTCGCCCGGTTATACCGTGGCACGGGTAGAAGACAAACTGGGGCAGCATGCCTCGGACACTTGCCAGATCCTGTTTGAAGACGTGAAAGTGCCGGTGGCCAACCGTCTGGGCGAGGAGGGCGAGGGCTACAAAATCGCCCTGGCCAACCTGGAAGGCGGCCGTGTGGGCATCGCCTCCCAGTCGGTAGGCATGGCCCGCGCCGCCTTCGAAGCGGCCCGCGACTATGCCCGTGAGCGTGAAAGCTTTGGCAAGCCGTTGATCGAACACCAGGCCGTCGCCTTTCGCCTGGCCGACATGGCCACCCAGATCGCCGTCGCCCGGCAAATGGTGCATTACGCCGCCGCCCTGCGTGACAGCGGCAAGCCGGCGCTGGTGGAAGCGTCCATGGCCAAGCTGTTTGCCTCGGAAATGGCCGAGAAAGTCTGCTCGGCCGCCTTGCAAACCCTGGGCGGTTACGGTTACCTGAACGACTTCCCCCTGGAGCGGATCTACCGCGATGTGCGGGTCTGCCAGATTTACGAAGGCACCAGCGATATTCAACGCATGGTCATCTCACGCAATCTTTAAGGAGCCGATACATGAGTTACGAAACCATCCTGCTTGACGTCCAGGGCCGTGTCGGGCTGATCACGCTTAACCGCCCCAGCGCACTGAACGCCTTGAATGCACAACTGGTCAGCGAGCTGAACCAGGCGCTGGACAGCCTGGAAGCCAACCGTGAAATTGGCTGCATCGTGCTGACCGGCTCTAAAAAGGCCTTCGCGGCCGGTGCCGACATCAAGGAAATGGCCGAGCTGACCTACCCGCAGATCTATATGGACGACCTGTTCAGCGACAGCGACCGCGTGGCCAACCGCCGCAAGCCGATCATCGCCGCCGTGAATGGCTTCGCCCTGGGCGGCGGCTGCGAGCTGGCCCTGATGTGTGACTTTATCCTTGCCGGCGACACCGCCAAGTTCGGTCAGCCGGAAATCAACTTGGGCGTGCTGCCAGGCATGGGCGGCACCCAGCGCCTGACCCGTGCAGTGGGCAAGGCCAAGGCCATGGAGATGTGCCTGACCGGGCGTTTTATTGACGCGGTAGAGGCCGAGCGTTGCGGGATTGTGGCGCGTATCGTGCCCGCCGATGAACTGCTGGAAGAGGCGCTGAAAGTGGCCACCCTGATCGCCGGTAAGTCCGTGCCGATCAGCATGATGGTCAAGGAAAGTGTGAATCGTGCGTTTGAAGTCAGCCTGTCCGAAGGCGTGCGCTTTGAACGCCGGGTGTTTCATGCGGCGTTCGCCACCCAGGACCAGAAGGAAGGCATGGCCGCGTTTGTGGCCAAGCGGGCGCCGGAATTCAAGGATAAGTAACCCCTGCCAAACGCCGCAGATCAAAGGTAGGAGCTGGCTTGCCTGCGATGGCATCGCCTCGGTTTAACTGATGTACCGAGGTGTCTGCATCGCAGGCAAGCCATAATGCCAGACAGTTAAGGCTTTTTTGTAGGAGCGAGCTTGCTCGCGAAAAGCTCACAGGCGCCGCGGTCAGTCAGCAAGCACGCGTTATCGTTGACGTTTTTCGCGAGCAAGCTCGCTCCTACAGAAGGCGATTGCGTGATGTCTGTTAGAGCTGGTAGTTTTTCAACTCCCTGGCAATCACCATCCGCTGAATCTCGCTGGTGCCTTCGTAAATCTGCGTGATCCGTGCATCCCGGTAGTAGCGCTCCACCGGGTAATCCTCCAGGTACCCATACCCACCATGAATCTGCATTGCGTTGGAGCAGACTCGCTCGGCCATTTCCGAGGCAAACAGCTTGGCCTGGGAGGCTTCGGACAGGCACGGTTTGCCGGCAGTGCGCAGGCGCGCGGCATGGAGGATCAGCAGGCGCGCAGCGTTGAGCTGGGTTTGCATGTCGGCCAGCAGGTTGGCCACGCTCTGGTGTTCGATGATCGCCTTGTCGAACTGCACCCGATCACGGGCGTAGGCCAGCGCGGCTTCAAACGCGGCGCGGGCGATGCCCAGGGCCTGGGCGGCGATACCGATGCGTCCGCCTTCGAGGTTGGAGAGGGCGATGGCCAGGCCCTTGCCGCGCTCACCCAGCAGGTTGGCTTCAGGAACCTTGCATTGGTTGAGGGTGACGGCGCAGGTGTCTGACGCACGAATACCCATCTTGTGCTCGGTGCGGTCGACCACGAAACCTGGGGTATCGGTCGGCACCAGGAACGCCGAAATGCCTTTCTTGCCCAGTTCCGGGTCGGTCACGGCGAACACGATGGCCAATTTGGCGCGCTTGCCGTTGCTGACGAACTGCTTGGCGCCATTGATGACCCATTGGCCGTCACGCAACTCGGCACGGGTGCGCAGGTTATGGGCTTCGGAACCGGCCTGGGGTTCGGTCAGGCAGAAGCAACCGATGGCTTGGCCACTGGCGAGTTCGGCCAGCCAGGTGTGTTTCTGTTCGGTGGTGCCGTAGTTGAGGATAGGCCCGCAACCGACTGAATTATGGATACTCATCAACGCGCCCGTCGCAGCGTCACCGGCGGATATCTCCTCCACGGCCAGGGCGTAGGCGACGTAATCGACATAGGTGCCACCCCATTCTTCCGGGACCACCATGCCCAGCAGGCCCAGCTCACCCATCTTCGCCACCAGGGCGTCGTCGATCCAGCCGGCTTTTTCCCAGGCTTGGGCATGGGGGGCGATTTCGCCACGGGCAAAATCCCGCGCCATGTCGCGGATCATCACTTGTTCTTCAGTGTATTCAAGATCTTGCATGGCTTATTTCCCAATCTGCACGAAGTCGCGGAAGAAGCTCTCCACATGGCTGGCGTCCAGCGCATGGAGGGTGGGCGGGTTCCACTTCGGCGTCTTGTCCTTGTCGATGATCAGGGCGCGAACCCCTTCGATCAGGTCGCCGCGCTCGAACCATTGGCGATCCAGGTGCAGTTCGAGAGCAAAGCACTGGTCCAGTGGCAGGTGGCGGCCGCGGCGCAGCATCTCTAGGGTCACGGCCATGGCCAGGGGCGAGCGGGCCTGCATGAGGTTGGCGGTGGTCAGCGCCCAGTCATGGCTATCGGCCACGGTGACTTGTTGCAGTTGCTCGACGATGCTGGGCACGTCCGGCAACCCGAAAAAGTGGTCAATGGCCGGGCGCAAGGCCGCCAACGGGGCGTCGGGCAATTGCTGCACGGCGAGCTTGGCGAGTGCGCCTTGCAAGTCCTTGAGCGGCGAGTCGTGCCAGTGCAGGCCGTCGAGTTTCTGATCCAGATCAACCAGCTTGGCGCTGTCGATGTACCAGTCTGCCAACCCGCAATATAAGGCATCCGCTGCGCGTATCTGCACCCCGGTCACCCCTAGGTAGGTGCCCAGTTCGCCAGGAATACGCGAGAGGAAATAGCTGCCGCCGACATCCGGGAAGTACCCGATGGCCACTTCCGGCATCGCCAGGCGGCTGCGTTCGGTGACCACCCGCAGGTCCGCGCCTTGCACCAGGCCCATACCGCCGCCGAGGACAAAGCCGTCCATCAGCGCCAGTACGGGTTTACGGTAGTGGTGGATGGCCAGGTCGAGGGCATATTCCTCGACGAAGAAATCCTGGTGCAGGGTGTCGCCTTGCTTGAAGCTGTCATACAGCGAACGGATGTCGCCACCAGCGCAAAAGGCCTTCTCACCGGCGCCGCGCAGGACGACGGCATAGACCTCAGGGTCGTCGGCCCAGACCTGCAAGTGCGCCGCCAACTGGCGGACCATGTCCAGGGTGATGGCGTTCAAGCCAGCGGGACGATTGAGGGTGAGGTGGCCGATATGGTTGCGCACGCTTGCCAGGACAGCGTCCTGCTGGACCTCGGCGTGGCTTGCTTGGGATGAAACCTGAGCAGTCATCTCTAACTCCCTGCTTTTATTGTCTTTATCAAGATGTTCGCGAATGAACTCTCTCGTGATCGTACCAGTGCAAATTTGCCCCGTACAACCCGGAATCCTGCAGGTCGTTGTTGCATTTATGCAGTGTCGAGTGTGTCTTCGTCGGGGGAAAAGTGTTCAACCAGAGCTTGTGCGCAGCGGAGTATGGCCTTTCGCGCCGACGGATGTTCGCCAGGGTAATTGATAAAGCCGTGCTGCATTCGCGCAAATACAGTGTGTCGCACCCGTACGCCGGCGTTTTTCAACCGCCGTGCGTAGGCTCGGCTCTCATCGCGCAGTAAATCGCAGTCGGCACTGAGAATCAGCGCCTCGGGTAAACCGTGCAAAGTCGCATGGCGGGCGGGCGAGAGCCAGGGATGAGCCAGCGATTGGCCTTCGCTCACATAGTGGGCGAGATACCAGTCCAGCATTTGTGCGGTGAGGCCAAAGCCAGTGGCGAACTTAACCCGTGAATGATTGCGCGCCAGGCAATCGAGAACGGGGTAAAGCAGCATTTGAAAACCGATGCCAGGGCCGCCGCGATCACGAGCAATCTGGCAGATTACCGCAGCCAGGCCACCACCGGAGCCGCCCCCGGCCACCGCCAGTCGAGCACTGTCCAACCCCAGGCCGCTGCCTTGGGCTGCGACCCATTCGGTAACGGCGTAGCAATCTTGCACCGCGGCTGGGAAGCGAGATTCCGGTGGCCGCGCGTAATCCACGGCAACCACCCCACACTGCGCCCATTCGCACATGATCCGGCAGAAGCTATCGTGGGTGTCCAGATCACCCGCAACCCAGCCGCCGCCGTGAAAATACAACAGCACCGGGGCTGGCAAGGCCGCTGGTTGACGATACAGGCGTATGCGTACCCTGCGCTGCGGCCCTTCAATCCAGTGGTCCCGCACATCCATCACCACAGCATCACGTATCGCTGTACGCACCCCTTCGGGAGTCGTCAGAGGCCTGTCCATGCTTGCGCCTCGATTTCGATGAGATAGGCAGGCGCGATCAATTGATTGACGCCCAGTAGCATAGTGGTCGGCGGACAATGGCTGAAGAATTCCTGGTGAGCCTTGGCGATTTGTGGCCACCAGGCAACATCAGTGGTGTACATGCGCGTAGCGACTACCAGGGTTCTGTCCACTCCCAGTTGCTTGAGCGCGGCCTCGATGATCTCCAGGCAACGTCGGGTCTGGCGGTACACATCCCCAGGCGCATAAGGATTGCCTTGCTCATCGAACGCCACGGTACCACTGGTGACGACCAGGTTGCCGGCACGAAGCGCTCGACAATACCCTCCGTTTTTCTCCCATGGTGCTGCGGAAAAGCAGCGCGTGAGGGTGCTGTCCACGGGCTCCAGCATGACGGGGATACGACTCAACCCACGAAATTGCAAACTATTGGTGCGCCATGTTGGCGGTTGTCCCTCTATCAGTCGCAGGCACGGAAAACGCTGCAATAGACGACTGAAGACGATCTTTGCCTCCAGCTTGAAGAGCAACGTGCCCATACAGAAATGCGGGCCACGGCCAAATGCCAGGTGGTCGTGCTTCTGGCGATGGATGTCGAAGCGGTCGGGGTCGCTGAAATGGCGTGGGTCGCGGTTGGCCGCCGCTCGGATCAGGTATACGAGGTCACCTTTGCGCATCGTCTGACCGTGCAGCGTAACCTCCTCGGTGACGACGCGATGGCTCAGTTGCCCCGCCGGGCAGATGCGCAGCGCTTCCTCAATGGCATTCGGGATCAGGCTCGGGTTGGTCTTGAGTTCCGCCAGTACCTCTGGGTTGGCGAGAAGATAGAACAGGATGATGCCCAACTGATCGGCGCTGGTTGTGGTGGCAGCCACCACGATAAAAGCCAGTTGAGCCAACACATCGTCCTTGCTCATCCCTGCTTCGTCACCTGCGGCAATCACTTGGCTGACTAAGTCGCTGCCCGGCGACTGCCGGCGGTCTTCTACCAACCGGGAGAAGTGGGCGTACATGTGCTCCATCGCTTGCAACGCTTCTCGAGGACCAAATGCGGGGTCGGTGCTCCCGACCATGAACACGATCATTGCATCCGTCCAGCGTCGCACTTTCGGCGAGTCCTTGGCGGCAATGCCGAAAATGTGCGCCAGTATTAGCGTTGGAACCTCGTTGAACAGTTCGCTCATCAACTCGGGCTGTGGGCTCAGTTGTTCCAGCAGGTTATCCACGATCAGTTGAATATCGTCCGCCAGCGCGTCGATGGACCTCGGCGTAAACGCCTTGCCCAACACCTTGCGGCCGGCCTCGTGCGCCTTCCCGTCCTGGGAGTACATCCAGCGAGAAGCCCTCTCGATAAAAGGTTCCAGTGCGGCTCGTTCATGCGCGGGCACTTGGGCATTTACCAGTTCGCGCATTCGATTGGACGAGTAACGCCGGGCATCGGCTTGCGCGCTGGCGACGTCGTCAAACCGGGTCATCAACCAGGCTTTGTAGTGAGGCGACCAGTACAACGGATGGTGATGGCGCAGATAAGCGAATGCTTCGTAGGGTTCACCAATGGTTTCTGGAACGGAAAAATCCGGTAGCAACTGCAGGGCCATGTCATTGCTCCTCGTAGAGTGCGCGAGTGAACTGCTGGATGTAATCAGGGCAATCGAACAGTGCGCTGACCAGGGTTTGCGGTGGCTTGAGCAATATTGCCAGCGCTTCGACCTGTTGCGGGCTGACGTCCAGCCCGGCCCTTTCTGGCTTACGCACATCCCAGGGATACAGCTGATCGGCGAATTCACCGACCAGGTCATCCAGCGTCGCGGGCTCAAGTACACCTACGTTTTCGACTTCTTGAATCACCAGGTCCAACGCCCTGGCGTACACCAGACCTAAGGCCTGCCCGTGGGTAAATCCGGTAGGTTGAACGCATTCCTTGATGATTTTCGCTTCGACGCGCTGGCCTATGGTGGTGGGAAAGCTGTCGACGAACCGAGGCCGTGCGACGGCATCTTTAGCGACTTGATAGGCCATCACCGAACTGTCGCCGGCAAACGTGTTGGCAACCTCGCAATCCATGCGTTGAGTGACCACTTGGTTGTAATGATGAAAGCCTTGGGACCCACACAGCTCGCGTGAGCGCGCCATCACCTCGAGCGCCTGCCAGGCACCCACTGCTTTGCACACGGCTGCTAGCACATGAAGCTCCTTGCGCTTGGCCTCGTTGGCCCAGTTCGCTTCGAAGCGCTTGCGTACGGCCTGCTCCAGGTACTTAAGCGCCAGCGCCTTGAGCTGTACGGCATACAGGCGTTGACGAAACAATGGTTGACTCAATAGCGCCACTTGGCCGCTGGGGGCATGGATCATGCGGTGCCGGGCGAAGCGATAGCTCAAGTGAGCTGTCAATCCGGCGCTATGGCGAACGCCGGCCATGAACAGCAGTCGTTCCTGCAAGAAGGTCTTGAGCGCGCTGACAAAACGCTGGGGCAAAGGTAAGTCGCTGACGAAAGCGCCCTCGTCTGTGAAACGGGCGTGGCGCTGCAGTAACGCATCAAGGGGTAGTCTCATCTGGCAGAAACGTATGGCCGCCACTTGGTTGGCATGAATCCCACCCTTTGGGTCACAGGCCATTATCTTCACGCCATTGAGCAGGCGACCATTTTCACGTTTGCGAATAACAACGCGAAACCAGTGATGGCCTTGGTCCTCGCCATCAACGATCAGGCGAGCGAGTACCATCAGCACCTGAGCGGCGCGAAAAGCGTTGCCTATCCAGCATTTACAGGCTTCGGGTGAAGGGGAGTCGAGGACCAAGTCATGGTTTTCTCTGTTGTAAGTGACGGTGGTGCGCACGTTGCGTACATCGGTCCCCACGGCGACTTCCGTACAGCCGAAGGCGTAAACCTTGTGCAGATGAACCGCCTCGTCTCGATAGCGTTTTATCTGTGCGTCAGAGCCGTGGTTGAACAATGCGTCGACGGCAATCATGTGATCGACTATGGAGGAATGGAGTGCGTAGTCAAACGCTCCCAGATTGCCCATTCGCTCACACAGTGAGGAAAATTCAGATTGCCGCGGTTGCCCCAGCCACAGGTCGTTATTGACCAGCCCTGTGCCAAAAATCGCATGCATGCGCTTGATGGTCAGGTCCATATAGGTTTTCAGATTAACGTGATGACGCTGGCGTGGCTCAAACAGAGGCGAGCGTAGCAGTTGTTGAAATAGCTCATCCATGGCGAAGCTCTCCCGTTTCGAATCAATCTTTCGAAACACTAGGCAGGAGGGCTGGCAAGAAAAATACGAGGAGTGCAGCCGGGAGGCACGAAATAGGGCCGCCAAGTGCTACTGATCCACAGCCAGACGTTCCTTGTCTTCGCTACTGGTACGGCGTTGGCCCAGACATCGTTGAACAGCAGACAACTTCAAGTGTTGAATTGACTGTAGCTGTCACAAAGTTGATCGCAAGCGTGGTGCTGCACCACTCGTCGCTATTACGCAACGCGACTGGCGAGTACTTCACTGATGCTGCGCCGCCGCGCATGGCCTTGAGCTGCATGAATCAGTTGCTCCAGCTCGGAGGGCTCAACGTCGAAGAATTGTTCCATCTCGGCCAGCGCCAGTTTGAGGTCAGCCGCAGTGATGGACGGGTCGATCACAGGGGCGCTGGCGATTACGGCGGGGCTCGGTTCGTTAAGCCCCTTGGGATAACGCGTGCGCGTGGCATTGTTATAGGCCAGCGCGCAGGCGAGCAGGGCGCTGGCGCCGAGCATCACGGGCGCCAGTTCGTACCAGCCAAGGGCGATGGATTCAGGATCGGCCAGCACCAGGGTCATGGCCAGGCCGCCGGCCGGTGGGTGCAGGCAGCGCAGCCAGCAGATGAGGACCACGGTCATGCCCGCCGCCAGGCACGCGCTGCCCAAGGTGCGCCCCAGGACGCGGGCGACCAGCAACGCGACGACGCCTGCACACAGGTAACTGCCGATTATCGACCAGGGTTGGGCCAGCGCCCCCGACGACACGGCAAACAGCAATACGGCCGATGCGCCAAGAGGGCCGAGCAGGTGCAGGGCCACCTCCATGCCGAACACCTGGGCACAGGCCCAGACACTGAACAGCGTGCCCAGGGCCATGCCGATGGCTGCACGGCTCCATTCGGCGGGACGGGTGTTGATTGCAGCGGGTAACCAGCGAGCGAGCATTGAAAGACGATCCATAAACAGCGGGCGAAAAAAAAGGCCTGCCTGGTTTCCCGGAACAGCCCTTTGAAGGTTCCAACATTGGGGGAAGGAACCTGTGCAGTGTGCCGCGCTTGATCAGGTGGCGCCACTGCATATTAATGAGGGTTGAATGCAAAATAAATGCAGTTAACCGGCTTCGCCATAGGTTATCTGCCCGGTGGGCGTGGATGCAGCCGGGTTGATCTTGCCCAGCACGCGACTATGAGTTTCTTCGTTGAACAGGCGCGCTTGCAAGTCTTCGCGCAGCCTGGGGTCGTCGGCCAACGGCCCCTTTAACGCCACCAGTGCGTCACGCAATGCCATCAAACGATCCAGCCTGGGTAAGGGTACGGTTAACAGGTCTTCTCGCACGGCATTGTCCTCTCAATGAAGTAAGCCATCGCGCGCGGGCAGCCTACAACGTCCTTGTTGTGAAGTGCCCTGACCCAAGCGTTTCAGGGCAGTCCTGACGATCGGGTGGTAGATAGTGAGTGCACGTGGCAGCGAGTCTACAGTTGGGCTTCGAGCACCGGAAGGGAAAGTGCACCAGCCATTACGCAAACAAATGTAGGTGTTTTCTTGGTACCTATGATGAAAGTCGCCCACTCGTGGCGGGAGTGGGCGTTCTTTCTTACAGTGCAGCCGGAAAAGTTCTCAAGGTGTCGAGGCTTTTGCCAAATGCAGCAACACATAGGGGGTTTTGTCGAAATCTGCGGTAAGCGTCGGCGTGATTGAACGCAGGCGCGGATCGTCCAGCGCCTGGAAGTCGGCCTGGCTCATGACCAACCATGCCGGCGCCTGGACCGGTTTCAAGTCGGCGGGCAACTGGGTGAATAGCGGGACCTTGTCGCAATCGAAGTTGACCATGAACTTGATGGCTTTCGCGTCTTTGCCCAGTGCGTGCAACACCAGCGGCGCCGGTTGCTGCTGAACCTGCGCCTTGACGGCGAGGCTGAAGGTGCGGGTGTCGTACACCTGACGTTCCAGGGGTTCAACCACCATGATGTAGGTGGTCCAGAGGGCGAGCACGGCGGCCAAGGCGGGGCCGTAGGTGCGCAGCCGCGAGCGGAACAATGCCAGCAGGGCCAGCACCTGTAGCAAGCCAAGCACGACGACGATCAGCTCCAGGTCGGCCAGCGGTTCCGGGTAGCGCCGCCGTGCTACCACCAAACCAATGGCCAACAGCGTTGGCAACAGCGTCCAGATGCCCAACATCAAGGCGCGCAGCCACGCAAACAGTCGCCCTTGCGCCACCGCGAAGGGATACGCGGCAATGATCGCGGCCATCGGTAACATCGGCAGGATATAGCGCGCTTTCTTGGCTTGGGGCACCGACAGGCCCACCATCACCAGCACACCGGCTGCCGCGCAGTAGAGCACCAGCTTCAATGCCGGGTCCGGCGCACGTCGACCGCCCATCAGCACCGCCAGCAGCACCAACAACGCGATTGGATAGGCCAGGGCGTAGTTGCCCAGGGAGCTGGTGAAGTAATACAGCACGCCGCCGGAGCCTTCGCTGCCATCCATGCGCCCCAGGAACTGCATGCGAATCACGTCATGCATAAAGTCTTCGCCGCCGCTGAGCTTGGCCAGCAGCAGCAACAGGCCGACGCACGCCGCCAGCAGCGCCAGTGCCAGCAGGCCGAAGCTGAACAACAGGCGCCACTGGCGGTTGATCAGGTAGTAGCTGCACAACACGCCCGTAGGGATCACCAGGCCGATCGGGCCCCGGATGGCAAACCCCAGCAGCAACAGCAAAAACACCCAATGCAGGCGCTTGGCTGCGGCGAAATGGTCATGGGCATAACCCAGGTAGAACACCGCCAATGCCACCGCGGCGAGCATCTGATCGAGGGAGACTGCGCGGGTTTCGCTGACGAAGGTACTGCTGAGCAGCAACATCGCAATGCTCAACAGGCCCCAACGCGGCGAGTAGGGCGCAGTGAGGCGATAGACCAGCACCACGATCAGCGCCGACGCGAGCGCCGTGGGCAGCCACGCCGTCAGGCTGGTGACTTGGCCCAAGGGCACCGACAGCAGCCACGTCAGCAGGGTTGACGTAGCCAGGTAATCGGCATACGGCTGGCCATAGGTCGTGGGGAAGAAACTGGGCCCGTGGCGCAGCATTTCCTGGGCAAACAGCACGAAGCGCGAATCGAAGCCGATGATCGCCTGGTGCCAGTTGCCGATGATAAAGAGCACCAGCGCCAAGAGCCCAAGCCCCAGCGACTGGTGGCGGATCGTTACGCGCTGCGCGGACGGTAAGGCGATGTTCACCTAGCAAGCGTCCTTGGCCCGTTCCACCCAGTTTTGCTGGGGGATCGGCAATTCGCAGGAATCGCCGCGGCCGATGGGGAAGTACTTGAAGCCTTTGCGCGTCAGGCGCTCGCCGTCGTACAGGTTACGGCCATCGAAGATCACTGGAGTTTTCAGGCGCTGGTGAATCAGGTCGAAGTCCGGCGCCTTGAATTGCTGCCATTCGGTGCACACGATCAACGCATCGGCGCCGCCCAAAGTGGATTCCGGGGTGCCCATCAGCATCAGGCGCGGGTCATCGCCGTAGATCCGCTGGGTTTCCTGCATGGCTTCAGGGTCGAAGGCGCGCACATTGGCGCCAGCAGCCCACAGCGCTTCCATGAGCACGCGGCTGGGGGCATCACGCATGTCATCGGTGTTGGGCTTGAAGGCCAGGCCCCACAGGGCAAACGTCTTGCCCTTTAGGTTGCCCTGGAAGAAGGCGTTGATGCGCTCGAACAGCTTGCTCTTCTGGCGCTGGTTAATGGCTTCCACGGCTTCGAGCAGGTCGCTGGAGCAGTTGGCCTGCTTGGCGCTGTGGATCAGAGCGCGCATGTCTTTGGGGAAGCACGAGCCGCCATAACCGCAGCCGGGGTAGATAAAGTGGTAGCCGATGCGTGAGTCGGCACCGATGCCCAGGCGCACCGACTCAATGTCGGCACCCAGGTGTTCAGCCAGCTCGGCGATCTGATTGATAAAGCTGATCTTGGTGGCCAGCATGCAGTTGGCGGCGTACTTGGTCAGTTCGGCGCTGCGCAGGTCCATGAAGATGATGCGGTCGTGGTTGCGGTTGAACGGTGCGTACAGGTCGCGCATCACGTCGCGCACCTCTTCGCGCTCGCAGCCGATGATGATCCGGTCCGGGCGGCGGCAGTCAGCAACGGCGGAGCCTTCCTTGAGGAATTCCGGGTTGGAGACGATATCGAACTGCAGCTCACGGCCGGCGGCGCGCAGGTTATTGAGGATGTGGTCGCGCAATGTGTCACCAGTGCCGACCGGTACCGTGGATTTTTCCACCAGGATCACCGGCGCCACGCGATGGCGGGCAACTGCATCACCCACCGACAGCACGTATTTCAAGTCGGCCGAACCGTCTTCATCCGACGGCGTGCCCACGGCAATAAACAGCACTTCACCGTGCTCGACGGCAAGTTTTTCGTCGTGGGTAAAGTGCAGGCGCCCGCTTTCCAGGTTGTCCTTGACCATGGCTGCCAGGCCCGGCTCGAAGATGGTCACATGCCCCTTCTGCAGCGACTCGACTTTGTGCTTGTCAACGTCCATGCAAATGACATCGTGACCGACTTCGGCTAATACAGTGGCCTGGACCAGACCAACGTAACCACTACCAAATACACTGATTTTCATGGGGTATTCCTGGGACTTGAGGTGCTAGCACGACGAGAGTTGATAACCAGTACGCCGAGGATGACCAAGGCCACCCCCAGGGTTTTTGAAAGCGAAAAATCTTCGTTGAACACCGGCAGGCTGGCGGCCAGCAAATACACCAGCGCGTAACTGATGCTGAGCAGCGAATAGGCGCGGCCCAGGGGTAAGTGCTTCAGTGCGCCGAGCCAGCACAGCATCGACAACGCATAGGCGATGATCGCCAGGATCACCACGCCCAGGGCGCCCAGGTCGATGCTGTTATCCGTCAAGGCGGCCATCCATTGAGTGGGGAGGGGCAGGCGCGTCATGCTCCAGCGCATGCCCAATTGGGCGCCACTCACCAGGCCGACACTGCCCAGGGCCAGGGCGAAACCTCGTACGCGGCTCATACCTGGCGCCCCAGCAAGACCACGCCGGCAATCACCAGCCCCACGCCCAGCCAGTGACGGCCATCAATGGGTTCGTGAAACACAAAGCGCGCCATCAGTGTGACCAGCACAAAATTCAGGCTGAGCATGGGGTAGGCAATGCCTACTTCCAGGCGCTGCAACACCAGTAGCCATACAAGCAAGCCCAGGCCCAGGCACACCAGCGCCGACCACAACCACGGCGAGCGCAATTTCAAGGCCCAGCCGTCCGGCACGTCGCGCCAGCTTTCCACGGCGAACTTTTGCGAGACCTGGCCCATGCAGGTCAGCAGGCAAGCCGTGAGCAGTAGCAGTAGGGTGATCATGGCGCGACCTGCGGGAAAATCAGGATCACGATCTTGCCTTGCGCATAACGCTTGCCGTCAGTGGGCAGCAGCGCGAGTTCTTCCTTTTCGCCGGTGCTATTGACGCGCATCACCACGCCGACCGCGCCGGTGCGACGGGTTTCAGCCATCCATGCCTGGATGCGGTTACGGTCGACCAGACGCGGGGCCGTGTCCTCGTAAGCCAGGCCGTACTTGACCTCACCCGAGGTGTTGTACAGCGTGATATCCGGGCGTTTGAGGCGCCAGGACAGCGCCGAGGCGGCGCCCAGGTCGTTGCTCAGCAGGGCAACACTGGGTTGCAATTCGTCGATGTGATCAATGATGAACTGGTCCGGGGTCTTGTTGTAAACCACCGAATGCGGCAGCGCCGCAGGCACCAGCAGCACCAGTAATCCACTGCCGATCAGCGGCGCGGCCCACAATGCCAAGGGGCGTGCTGCTTGCAGCAGATTGACGACGATCCAACCGAACAGAAAGATGAACACCAGCACCAGACTGAGGGTTTCCTCACCCGGTTCGTATACCGGCTTCTTCAACTGGAACCAGCTGAGGGCCAGCAATACCAGCACGCCGATCGCCAGGTTCAACCAGCCATTGATGCGCAGGACGCGGCCGTGGCCTTGAGCCAGTTTGTCGCTCAGGGCCGAGCCCATCAGCAAGGCCAGGGGGAGCATGCACGGCATGATGTAGGAGGGCAGCTTGCCTTTGGCCAGGCTGAAAAAGGCCAGGGGCATCAACAGCCACAGTAGCAGGAACGCGGTTTTCGGCACGCGCCGTTGCAGCCAGGCCTGCTTGAACGCGCAGGGCAACAGCGCGACCCACGGCAGCGCGAACCCTACCAGCAGCGGCAGGTAATACCAGAAGGGTTCGGCGTGCTGGGCGTCTTCACCGGCAAAGCGCTGGATGTGCTCGTGCCAGAAAAAGAAATGCCAGTAGTCCGGCTCTTGCAGGTGCACGGCCAACGCCCACGGCACGCTGACAGCAATCGCCACTACCACGGCAACAGGGCCAAATTTGCACAACTCGCCAAAACGTTTTTGCCAGACGGCGTAGGGCAGGGCGACCAGCACCGGCAGCAACCAGGCCAGGAAGCCCTTGGTCATGAAGCCCATGCCGCACGCCAGGCCCAGCAAGGCCCAGGACCACAAGCGCGCACGCCGTGTGGTGCTGTCGAAACAGAACCACAAGGCCACGCCCGTCAGGTTGACCCAGAAGGTGAACTGCGGGTCCAGGTTGGCATAGCCGCCCAGCGCGGCCACGCTGACGAAGCTCATGTAGAGCAGCGTGCTGACCAGACTTTTTTGCGGATCATTCCACAACCGACGAGAGACCAGGTACACCAGCAAAATGCTCAAACCGGTGCTCAATGCCGAGGCGAACCGCACGCCGAACAGGTTCTGCCCGAAGATCGCCTGGCCCAGCGCGATCATCCAATAGCCTGCGGCGGGCTTCTCGAAATAGCGAATGCCCATGAAGTGCGGCGCGGCCCACTTGCCGGTCAGCAGCATTTCCTGGCTGATTTGCGCATAGCGGGTTTCATCGGGAATCCACAGGCCATGGGTGGCCAGCGGCAGCAGGTAGAACACGGCGAACGCCAGCAGGAGCAGGGGCAAAGCCCAGCGGCGGATCATGCCTGCTGCACTCCCAGCCAACCCTCGCGGCCGCTCAAGGCGCCGCGCACCAGCTGTTGCTGGGGCAGGGTGGTCAGATCCGTGGGCAACAGCTCGCCCAAGGGTTTGAACTCGATGCCGCGCTGCCCGGCCTGGGCGAGCAACTGGCGAAAATCATTGGCCATCAGAATCCCTTCTACTTCCGCGTGGATCGTATAGACATTCAGCTTCGACGCGCTGAAGCGATCGAGAATGAAACGGTTGAAATCGTTGGCAGCCACCACCGGCCCGACGACTTCGTCGAAGGTCGGCAGGTCTACCGGAATTTGTGGGGTGCCCGCGCTGCCATCGGCCAAGGTTGGTCGAAACAGGCTGGTGCCCCGGCAATCGCTGTTGTAGCGAAAGTTGAAGCCTTGCTTGGCTTGCACCACGCGCTCATCGGCGCGCCAGCCGGCGGCCGCTGAACAGTCGATGCGCTCGCCGAGGATGTCGTTCAAGGTGTCTACGCCGCGTCGAATCTGCTCGACCAGCTGTGCCTCGCTCCAACGCCCGGTGTTGGCCTGCCAGCCATGGTGGTCCCAGGCGTGCAGGCCGACTTCATGCCCGGCGGCCTTGGCCTGGCGCATCAGGTGCCCCAGGTCACGGCCAATCGGCTTGCCTGGCCAGGCGGTGCCGGCCAGCAAGATGTCCCAGCCATACAGGCCGGCAGCGTTGGAGCGCAGCATCTTCCACAGGAACTGCGGGCGGATCAGGCGCCACAAGTGACGCCCCATGTTGTCCGGCCCGACACTGAAGAAGAACGTCGCTTTGACCCCGGCTTCGGCCAGGGAGTCGAGCAACCGTGGCACACCTTCACGGGTGCCGCGGTAGGTGTCGACGTCGATGCGAAGACCTGCCTGCATTACTTTTTATCCGCAATTTCAAGCATGGCTTCACGCAGGAAGAAATCCAGGGTGTTGCCGATGGTTTCGCTCATCTGCACGCTCGGCTCCCAGTTCAGCAGGCGCTTGGCGTTGTCGATGCTCGGCTTGCGGTGCGCCACGTCCTGGTAGCCCGTGCCGTAGAACGCCTTGCTCTCGACGTCGCGGAAACCGGCGAACGGCGGGAAGTTGTGGCGCAGCGGGTGAGCCTCGAACTGACGCAGCAGTTCTTCGCCCAGCTGGCGAATGCTGGCTTCGTTTTCGGGGTTGCCGATATTGATGATCTGGCCGTCGCACACGCCATTGTCGTTATCAATGATGCGCGCCAGGGCTTCGATGCCGTCGGCAATGTCGGTGAAGCAACGCTTCTGCTCACCACCGTCGAACAGACGGATCGGCGTGCCTTCCACCAGGTTCAGGATCAGTTGGGTAATGGCGCGGGAGCTGCCGATACGCGCCGAGTCCAGGCGGTCCAGGCGCGGGCCCATCCAGTTGAATGGACGGAACAAGGTGAACTTCAGGCCCTTGTCGCCGTAGGCCCAGATTACGCGGTCGAGCAGTTGCTTGGAGACGGAGTAGATCCAGCGTTGCTTGTTGACTGGGCCCACTACCAGGTTGGAGGTGTCTTCGTCGAAATACTGGTCTTGGCACATGCCATAGACTTCGGAGGTCGACGGGAAAATCACGCGCTTGTTGTACTTGACGCAGTAGCGCACCAGCTTGAGGTTTTCTTCAAAGTCCAGTTCGAACACGCGCAGCGGGTTACGGGTGTATTCGATCGGCGTGGCGATGGCCACCAGCGGCAGCACCACGTCGCATTTCTTGATGTGGTACTCGATCCATTCGGTGTGGATGCTGATATCGCCTTCCACGTAATGGAAATTCGGGTGGCTGCGCAGGCGCTCGATGGCGTCGGAGCCGATGTCCAGGCCATAGACTTCGTAGCGGTCGTCACGCAGCAGGCGCTCGGACAGGTGGTTACCGATAAAACCGTTCACGCCCAGGATCAGCACGCGGGTACGGCGCGGCTTGCGGCCCGACTCGGCACCGCGCAGCACGGAGCCATCCACCAGGCCCAGTTCATCGGCCAGGGACGGGCCGGCCAGGTACAGGCCGTTTTCGTTGCGCTGGCCGAACTTGACCACCAGGGAATCTTCACCGCAGGCGATGCGCAGCGGGTTGACGCTGATTACACGGCCAGGCGCCAGACCTTCGTTGCCCTTGAGCACGTCGGCCTGCCACACGATCAGCTTGTGCTCGCCCACGGCACAGAAAGCGCCCGGATACGGCTGGGTCACTGCGCGCACCAGGTTGAACAGTTGCTCGGCGGGCTTTTTCCAGTCCAGCTTGCCATCGGCGGCGGGGCGACGACCGAAGAGGTGGCTTTGCTCTCGTCCTGGGCGGTTTCGCTCAGCTTGCCCTGGGCCAGCTGTGGCAGGGCATCACGCAGCAGGGCAGTGGCCGCATCACGCAGCTTGGCGTGCAGGCTCAGGCCGGTATCGCTGCGCTCGATGGTGACTTTCTGCTGGGCCAGGATGGCGCCGGCATCGGCACGCTTGACCATGCGATGCAGGGTCACGCCGGTTTCGGTTTCGCCGTTGACCAACACCCAGTTGGCTGGGGCGCGGCCACGGTACTTAGGCAGCAACGAGCCGTGCAGGTTGAACGCGCCTTTGCGGGCGGTGGCCAACAGCGGCTCGCTCAGCAGGTTGCGGTAGTAGAACGAGAAGATGTACTCCGGGTTCAGCTTGGCGATGCGTTCGATCCACAGCGGGGGGTTGGCGTCTTCCGGTGCATGTACCGGGGTGCCATTGCGGGCGCAGAGTTGGGCGACGGAACCGTAGAAGTTGTTTTCCTTGGGGTCATCGGCATGGGTGAACACGGCGGCAATGTCGTAACCGGCGCTGAGCAGCGCTTCAATGCCTGCGCAGCCAATATCGTGGTAGGCGAATACAACAGCTTTTGAACTCATGACTGGACCTGATCCGAAGAAGAAGTAGACGTATGGGAAGACACCAGGCCGTCAACCACGACGACTGGAGCCGGTGCTGCCGGTTGGTTGCGCAGCACTTTTTCAATAAAGAAGCGTGGGCGGGCGCGTACATCGCTGTACATGCGGCCCAGGTATTCGCCCAGCAGGCCCATGCCGATGAACTGGCCACCGGTGAACACAAACAACACCGCAAACAGCACGAACAGGCCATCACCGGCCCAGTCGGCGCCAAAGGCCAGGCGCATGACGATCAGGGCAAAGGCAAACAGCACGCCCAGCGCCGCCAGGCTGAAACCGACGATGGACAGCAGGCGCAAGGGCGTGGTGGTCATGCACGTCAGCAGGTCGAACATCAGGCTGATCAGGCGCATGGCGCTGTATTTGGATTCGCCGTGCTCACGCTCGGCGTGGTGCACCAGGATTTCCGTGGTGTGGCGGGCGAAGCCGTTGGCCAGGATCGGGATGAACGTGCTGCGCTCACGGCAGGCGAGCATGGCGTCGACGATGGTGCGGCGGTAGGCGCGCAACATGCAGCCGTAGTCGGTCATGGCCACGCCGGTAGAGCGCTGCACGGCGAGGTTGATCAAGCGCGACGGCCAGCGGCGGAACGCAGAGTCCTGGCGGTTATTACGCACGGTGGCGACCACGTCGTAGCCCAGGGCAGCCTGCTCGACCAGGCGCGGGATCTCTTCCGGCGGGTTCTGCAGGTCGGCGTCGAGGGTGATCACCACTTCGCCACGGCACTGTTCAAAGCCGGCCATGATCGCCGCGTGCTGGCCGTAGTTGCGGTTAAGGATCACCGCCACCACGTTGCTGCCGTCTTCGGCGGCGGCGTCTTCGAGCAGTTGGGCCGAATTGTCGCGGCTACCGTCATCCACCAGGATGATTTCGTATTCGTAAGCCAGTTGCTTGCAGGCGGCCGTGGTGCGACGCAGCAACTCAGGCAGGCTTTCTTGTTCGTTGTAGACCGGGATAACGATCGACACGCAATGAATAGGGTAGGGTTTCAAAGATTCATGACCTCGGGCTAAAGCGACTTCAAGCGTGAAAACAGCAGCGTTTATCGGGCAAAACTACAGCCCGCGGGTTACAAAACGGGGCTAAAGATGACGCGTTTTCAATAGGTTAGTCGATAATCCACGGATTGCACTTAAGTGTTGCCTACAAGGTTAAGCGCAAAAATGTGCAACGAATATGAAAGGCGGATGAAAAACTCGTTTATTTGACAGGCAGACAGCTAGGGTTCAGCTAAGTAATCAAGGCGTTACATGTAGGCCTCACAGGGCGATATCGGAGCTTCGTGCAAGACGCTTGGTTCAATCTGAGCGAGGCGATCAGCCCAATGTTTGCCCTTCAACAATCTTCTCTGCATTGGCGCTCAAGTGCCGGTAAAGTAAGCCCTCTCTTGCCAGGGTACTCGGATGAATAGCGTGCAGCTTTTACGCGGCCAGTTGCGGCCAGCGCTGATGGGATTGTTGATGACGGTGGCCTGTGTCACCAGCGTGCGGGCTGATCAGGGCGTCGCGCTGACCCCACTGGACCAGGTGCCGGACGGGGTGGAAGTGCGCGGCAAGCAGGTCGCCGCTTATACCTGGGATGACCGCCAGGGCAAAAACCTGTTGGTACTCGCCGAGCAAGTGGGCGAGCGCGATGACGATGGTACCCAGTCGGCCTTTGTCTACGCGGCGCAATACGTGCTGGGAGGCGAGCGCCCCAAGCGCGTGTGGATGCTGTACGACGATGTGCAGCACTGCGAATTCGACGCCGGGCTGCGCTTTGACCGAGCTGCCACCAAGGTTACCGACCTGCTGGGCGATGGCAATACCCAGGCTACAGTCGGTTATTCGCGGGCCTGCACCAGTGACGTCAGCCCCAATGAATTCAAGCTGATCATGCATGTCGGCAAGTCCGAGAAGTATCGTCTGCGCGGCCTCGACCGCGTGGGCGCCAGCTGGTGGGACGAGGACGCTGGCGCCTTGCGCGGCATGCCCCTGCCCACTGACTGCAGCGTCGCGGCGCAGCAAGCGTTGGTCAGCCAATACAAGGAGCAGGGCACCGAACTGCCACTGCCGGGCTGCTATGGCGACGAGAAGGACTTTGCCAAGGCACCGGACAATTACCTCGCCTTTATGCGCCAGCAGTGGTTCGCGCTGATGCAGCAACAGGACGCCGACTGGAGCCAGTCCCTGGCCCAACCCCAGGCAGCCAGCGAGGACGACGACACCGCCCCGTGATTTTGTGCCAGGGCCGATCCTGGGTTAGACTCGGCCTTCGCCAATCCACTAAATATATCGACGAATCAAATAGTTGGTCGATATATTTAATCCAAAGGCTGATCTACCTTGACCGAGTCCATTTGCAACCCGCTGACCCTTTATCTCACCCGCCTGGCGCCTTCCAGCCAACTGACCATGCGCTACGTGCTGCAGGATGCCGCCGACCGCCTGGGTTTCGAAGACCTCAACCTCGAAGAGATTGACTGGCACCTGTTGCAGCCCGAACACGTCATCGCACTGGTGGCTGCCTTGCGCGAGGACGGCTTTGCGCCGAACACTTCGTCGCTGTATGTGAATGCGGTGCGCGGGGTGATGAATGAAGCGTGGCGCATGAGCTTGATCAGCCAGGACCACCTGTTGAAGATGCGCTCGGTCAAGGCCACACCCGGCACGCGCCTGGGCCAGGGCCGCAACCTGCGCCGCACCTTGATCCGCGAGATGCTCGACGTCTGCGCCGCCGACCCTCGGCCCCAGGGCCTGCGGGATGCCGCGGTGATCGGCCTGTTATATGGCTCTGGCATGCGCAAGTCGGAGTCGGTGAACCTGGACCTGGCACAGGTCAACTTTGACGAGCGCAGCTTGCGCGTGATCGGCAAGGGCAACAAAGAGCTGGTCAAGTACGCGCCGGACTGGGCGTTTGCCAAGCTGCAGGCCTGGCTGGCGTTCCGCCGCGAGCACCTCAAGGAAGGCGAGCAGGACGACAGCTTCTTGTTCAACCGAATCCGTCGAGGCAGCCATATCACCCGGGAACGCATCACCAAGCATGCGATTTACTACATCGCGCGCCAGCGCGGCGATCAAGTGGGGGTCAAGATCATGCCCCATGATTTCCGTCGTTCATTTATCACGCGGGTGATCGAGGAGCATGATTTGTCGATTGCGCAGAAACTGGCGCATCACACCAATATCCAGACCACCGCCAGCTATGACGTGCGGGACGACAATGAGCGGCGGCGGGCGGTGGATCGATTTGATTTGTAGGCTTGTGGATACACCACGACTCAAATGTGGGAGCTGGCTTGCCTGCGAAGAGGGCCTCACAGGCAACCAGAATGTTGAATCTGCCTGCTCCTCTGCTCAGGAGGAAGGCGGGACGCTTGAAACCAGGTGAGCCGGCAAGTGCCGCAACGTCCACAAGGTGGTCAGCATCGCGGCAAGCGCACACAGCGCAATGCCGATCAACATCGGCGCCGGCGTATGGTCGGCAAAGATCCCCACCAAGGTCATCGCCACAGCCGCCGTGACCATCTGGATCGCACCCAGCAGTGCAGACGCAGAACCCGCCACCGCACCATGATCCTCCAGCGACAGCACCCCGGCCGCCGGCAATAGCAGGCCAAGAAAGCCAAAACCGATAAACAGCAGGCCCATCATCAAGGCCAGGCTGTCACCCCACAGCGTAGTAGCCGCGAGCAAGCTCATGACCGCCGCCACGCCCACCACCGACCAGCGAATCAACGGCGCCAGGCCAAAGCGGGCGCTGAGCCGTGCGGTCAGTTGGCTCATGGCAAAAAACGAGGCCGCATTGAGGGCAAAGCACAGGCTGAACTGGGTTGGCGTCAGGCCAAAAAACTCGATGTACACGAAGGGCGCGCTGCCGATGAACACGAAGAAGGTGGCCAGGCCAAACCCGCACACCACCGATAACCCCGTAAAGACCGGGTCGCGGAGGAGGGCGCCATAACTGCCGAACGCCTGGCCCAGTGTCTTGCCCAGGCGGCGCTCGGCCGGGTGGGTTTCTGGCAGTTGTACGGCGGTCATCACCAGGCAAAGCACGGCCACCACCGCCAACACGGCAAACACTTCGCGCCAGCTCCAGATCGAAATCACCAGGCTGCCGGCCAGAGGTGCGAGGATCGGCGAAACACTCATCACCAGCATCAACAAAGCCATCAGGCGCGCCGCTTCATGGCCGGTATACAGGTCGCGTACGATCGCCCGTGGGATCACCATCCCCGCACAGGCGCCGAATGCCTGCACCGCACGAAAGCCAATCAACACTTCAATGGTCGGTGCCAGCGCGCAGCCGACACTGCCAATGGCAAAGATCACCAGGCCCGCATAGATCGGAGGTTTACGCCCGAAGACATCGCTGAGTGGGCCGTAGAACAACTGGCACACGCCGATAATCATGAAGAACACCGTCAAACTCATCTGCACGGCCGCCGGCGTAGCCTGGAGGCTGGCGCCCAGAGTGGGCAACGCTGGCAGATAGATGTCGATGGCAAACGGGCCGACAGCGGTGATCAAGCCCAGCAACAGGGCGAGACGGGCGATACGTTGAGGCATTTGGCAGGTCCAGGTAGAGCAACGGACGGTCAGCTTAAGGGAACCGCGCAGATCCGCAAACTTAGGCTTCACTAACAAGCAACAGCTGCCGATAAAGGTAGCAGCGACACGCAAACGCGTTGGGCTCCCAACCGGCGGTCCTGGCACAGGGATATCACTATGACGATCAAATTACGCTTGGTGCTGTTGATTGCGACCGGGTTGCTCACCGCCTTGATCATGAGCCTGGCCGGCTACCTGGGTAATACGCGGATGGCTGATTCGGTACAGGACAACGACGTCAGCATGACGGTACTGCGCAATCACATGGAAGCCGACATGATGCACGACGCCCTGCGTGCGGATGTACTGTCGGCTATGTTGGTCGGGCTGGGCAAAAGCACCAGTACGCCGGCCGAAGTCAATAGCTCGATCAAGGAGCATGCCGAGCACTTTCGCGAGGTGCTGGCGGATAATCTCAAGCTGCCGTTAGACGCCTCGATCAAGGCCAGCCTGGAAAAAATCAAACCCAGCCTGGACACCTACATCAACACCGGTGAGCGCATCGTCGCGCTGGCCCTAGACAATCCCGAGGCCGCGCGAGGGGAACTGCAGACCTTCAATGCCGCGTTCAGCCAGTTGGAAGAACAAATGGCGGCGTTGAGCGAACTGATCGAAAACAATACCCAACTCACCAGCACCGGCACCCGGCAAACCATCAGTAACGCCAACTGGACCTTGGCCATCGTCTTGGGGGCCAGCCTGCTGTTGCTGCTGGCACAAGGACGTTGGGTGACCCTGAGCATCATGGGGCCGTTGCGCACCGCCAGCCGTATTGCCCAAAGCATTGCCCATGGCAACCTGAGCGAGCCGATTGTCGAACCCAAGAACCAGGACGAAGCCAGTGCACTGATTCGCAGCCTGGCTACGATGCAGCGGGATTTGCGCGGCATGATCGAAGTGGTTCGCAGCAATGCCCATGGCGTGAATGGCATGAGCGAACGCCTCAGCCAGGGTTGCCATGAAGTGGCAGGCAGCAGCCAGCAACAAAGCCTGGCCGGACGCACCAGCGCCTCCACCGCGAGCGAAATGACCGCCAGCATCGAAGAAATCACCCGTCACGCCCAACGTGCCCTGGACATGGCCAGCCAGGCTGAAACCTTGGCCAAGGACGGCGGCCGGGTCATCCACCAGGTGGTCAGCGACATGGATGGCATAGCCCGTTCAGCCCAGCAGTCAGCCCAAGTGATCCGCACGCTGGACAAGGAGTCCGAGGCGATCTACGGCATTATCCAGGTGATCAAAGGGATTGCCGACCAGACCAACCTGCTGGCCCTGAACGCCGCCATCGAAGCCGCCCGCGCGGGTGAACAAGGGCGCGGCTTTGCGGTCGTGGCCGACGAAGTGCGCAGCCTGGCCGGACGCACCAGCGCCTCCACCCAGGAAATCGCCAGCATGGTCGGGAGTATCCAGCAGAACACCCGTGAAGCGGTGATCAGCATGGAGGAGGGCGTTGCTCAAGTGGATAAGGGCATGGCAGTGACTGCCGAAGTGGAACGTGCCATTCGCGAGATCCTCCAGGCCACGCTGAGCACCACTGAATTGGTCAACGATATTTCCCGCACCATCAGTGAACAGAGCCTGGCCAGTAATGAGATTGCTCATCAGGTGGAGAGGATTGCGGGGATGTCGGAAAGTAACAGTCGGGTGATTGGCGAGACGGCGTCGACGACGGATGAATTGTCGAGTTTGGCGGGGAAGCTTTCGCAGTCGGTGGATAGGTTTAGGCTCTGAGGCATGACAATCAGATATAACTATACTAAATAGTCATTTAGTATAGTTATTTCTTATGGTTATATTATAAGGGTAGGGTAGCCTACCTGGTGAGCTATGTTCCGATGGCATGCATCTTTAAGGATCTCTGTTAAATGAATCACTTTCCAGGCTGGATGCTCGAAAGCGCCCATAATTATCTCAAAGCTTCTGAGCTTCTAGACGCCCAAAACCTCCCACATGTTTCCATGGTTAACGCAGCGATTGGCATGGAAATACTGCTGAAAAGCTTCATTTCTGTACCAGACCAGCATCAAGATACGTCCGGTGAAACCTACACGATTGACGTTGATGCACTCAAAGCGGCTCACAAGCATCTTCAGTCAACCGGCAAGACGCCAGCCGATCAGCGTCGTGACGGTCACGATCTGTTGACCTTGTTTCATGCCGTGCCTGCAGACATTCGTAAAGCGTTGGCCTTGGACAGCCAAGAAGATTCGTTTGAGCGGTACCGAGATGTTTTCACCAACAGCCGGTATCAGTACGAGTGGAGCAGCTGGAAGTTTTCCGATCCGGTGCTGATGAGGTTGCTGCGGTGGACGCTGGCCAACGTGGTTGGTTATCACAAGGAGCGCGGATCGGAGGACGCATTCATTGTGAGTTACATCGCCAGTCTGCAAGTTGGACCAGGTGATGCGTAAGAGCCCGTGCCAGGCTTCAAATCTGACCACCAGAGCCCTCCAACCCCGCATACGACGGTTCGCATAATGTATATTATGTTAAATCATGTGTTATGCCTTATAGGTTCAAGAGCTACGTAAGTCACTAATGATTCGACGAATTCGTTTTTACGCCTACTCTCTCAATGGGCCATGTCCATAGTGCTCATGACGAGTCCTCTTCAGGTCAACGAGTACCGCTGCTCGTGCAAGCTGGTGACGCGGCGCCGTTGCCCATGCTTGTCCCGTTCATGTACGTCCAACTCAGACTCAGGAGCCGCGCGTTCAATGATGCTTGGCGGCGAGTACCTTGAAGCCCTCGATGTCGACTCGGTTTGACGCTGGCGCTGGCGAAAGCGCTTGATGAAACTCGTGTTGATCAACTCTTCCACATCCAGATTCAAAGCACAGTTGACTAGCGACGCTTCGCTCCTCCTACGATAAGCGCGTCGGTAATCTCAGTTCAGCGCACAGTCCGCCGCCTTCGCGATTTCTCAAGGTCAGGGTGCCGCCGAGGGCTTGTGCCAGTTGCTGGGCGATAGCCAGGCCCAGGCCTGTGCCGCCGGTGCTGCGGTTGCGCGAATTTTCCACGCGGTAAAATGGCTCAATCACCCGGGCCAGCTCCTCTTCGGCAATGCCGGGACCACGATCCATCACGGTCACCGAGAGGCTGTCGCCCTCCTCCGGCTCGACCCGCAGCTGCGCGGCACCGGCGAATTTGAGCGCGTTATCCGTGAGGTTTACCAGCACTCGGCGTAGCGCGTGGGGCCGCGTGTGAATCACTGCGTTGCTTTTGCCGCTGAGCTGCACGTCCTTGCCCATGTCCTGATAGTCGAACACGAGGCTGTCGAGGAATGAATCAAGATCGGTACGGCGGCTTTCCTCGGTGGCGCCATGCACGCTGCGGGCATAGGCAACGCCTTCACGCACCAGATGTTCCATCTCGCCGAGGTCATTCCACAATTTGTCTTTGTCGCCGCAGTCGTCCATCAATTCGGCACGCAGCTTCATGCGCGTGATCGGGGTTTGCAGGTCGTGGGAAATCGCCGCCAGCAGTTGCATGCGTTCTTTCAGATAGGCCGCAATGCGCGCCTGCATGGCATTGAAGGCGATGGCAGCGTGTGCGACTTCGGTCGGGCCTTGTTCATCCAGATGCACCGGGTGAGTGTTGGGATCAAGGTTTTCCACGGCCTGGGCCAGGCGGGTCAGCGGGCGTATGGCAATACGCACAGCCAGCCACGTGCATAGAATCATCAAGGCCAACTGGCCCAGCAGAACCACCGGCAGCCACGGCGACAACGGCACCATCGAGGGGCGCACGTCGATGGTCACCGGGCTGCCGTCGGCCAGTTTCAGATGGACCTGGAAATGTTTGATCGGCCCGGGAATGTCTGTCACGGTCATCGGGTAATCCTTGCCGATGGCCTCCTTGATCGAGGTCACTGCAATCGGCGTGTCACGCAGAGCGACGCCTGGCGAGCCTTCGTCGAGCAAATAGCGGTAATTGCGTCGATCCAGTTGTTTCAACCAACTCATGCGTTCCTCGGCGGGCAAGCGGTCAAGGATGGCAATGGACGTCGACACATCGGTTTCCAGGTTACCGAGCATGGTGTTTTTCGCGGTTTCGTAACGCTCGTAATACTGCACGCCGAAGGACAAGGCCTGCGCGAGGGTCAGCCCTACCAGAAAGATCAACGACAGCCGCGAGATGAGGGTACGAGGCCAATGCAGCGAAGGCTTCATGCCGGTGCTCCAAGCACTTGCACCGGCAGCGAGAAGACATACCCCTCGCTGCGTACGGTTTTGATGTAAGCCGGCTCGCGGGCATCGTCAAGCAGGCGTTGGCGCAGGCGGCTGACCAGCAGATCAATGGAACGGTCGAACAGGTCGGCGTCACGGCCCTGGGTCAGGTTGAGCAACTGGTCGCGATTGAGTACTCGTTGCGGATGGTCGAGGAACACCCGCAGCAGGCGATATTCAGCGCCGCTGAGGGCGACCATGGTGCCGTCCTCATCAAGCAGATGGCGGGCGGAGGTGTCCAGGCGCCAGCGCCCGAACCCCAGCAACCGTCCGGTTTCGGTAACGACCAGGTTGGGCGGCAGCATGCGCGTACGGCGCAGCACAGCATTGATGCGTGCCAGCAATTCACGGGCGGCGAACGGCTTGACCAGGTAATCGTCGGCGCCCATTTCCAAACCGATGATGCGGTCGGTTTCGTCGTTGCGGGCGGTCAGCATCAGCACCGGCGTGGCCTTGTGTTTGCCGGCGCGAATGTCGCGGCAGAGCACCAGGCCATCGTCGCCGGGCATCATGATGTCCAGCACGATCAGGTCCACCGGCGTGGCCTCGAGAAACGAGCGCATCTGGCGGCCATCGGCAACCAGGGTCGTGCGCAGGCCGTTCTTCTTCAGGTAGTTGCCTACCATCTCTCGAATCTCACGGTCATCGTCCACGATGAGGATGTGATCAACGTGTTCCATGGGCCAAGCCTCTGTCATTGGAAATTGCGGCTCAGTCTATAGAGGCTGAGCCCGTTCGCCCGCGGCGGTTTGTATTGCAGTGTATCTGCTGTGGCGAAGGATACATGCAGAGGCAAAAACAACAATTTCCTAGGTTTTGTATGGCTGTGTATCGGGACGGGGTCCTGATACGAACCGATTTATCCGCGCCTGTTTTTGACACAGGCGAGATACCTCGCGGGCTTCTAATGAGCCACATCGAGGCCAACCCAAGCGCCTCGGCTCAACTGAACGACCCAACCCTTGAAGCCTTGAGGAAACGACCATGAACACCAATACCCTCTATGCCACTTGCCTGTTTGCCGCCCTGAATATCTGCACCTTCTCGGCCCGCGCCGAAGCCGACGTCACGCCGCAAACCTACACCTACGGCACGCATCTGGACATCCAGAAAGTGGTGGCATTGACAGAGGATGCCGGGGCTGCCTGCGGCATTGTCGATGCCCAACTGACCTACCTGAACTCGCAGGGCAAGACCGAGATCCTGAACTACCGCAAATTTGCCGAGTGCCACAGCGATAACTGAGCCCGGCCCACATTTCATCAGGAGACCCTTATGTTCCTCATCGCATTCCTGGGCGGCTTATTGACCGTCCTCAGCCCTTGTATCCTGCCGGTCGTGCCATTTCTGTTCGCCGGTATCGACCGCACACGCTCCTCGATCCTGCTCACCCTTGGCGGCATGGTCCTGACCTTCGCGCTGGTTTCCAGTCTGGCCGTGGTCAGCAGTGAATGGGTGATTCAGGCCAACAACGCCGGGCGTCATGTGGCACTGGTGGTGATGGCGCTGTTTGCCTTGTCGCTGATCTCGGCACGAATCAGTGGCTGGCTGGCCAGCCCGTTCGTGTTACTGGGCAATCGCCTCGCCCCCAAGACGCGCAAAATGTCCGGGCCGCTGGGTTCGCTGATGATCGGCGTCGCCACCGGCCTGCTCTGGGCGCCGTGCGCCGGGCCGATCCTCGGGGTGATCCTTACCGGCGCCATGCTGCAAGGCGCCAATGCGCAAACCAGCCTGCTGCTGGTGGCCTACGGCCTGGGCAGTGCACTGTCGTTGGGTACGCTGATTTTCGCCGGACGCGGTTTAGTCAATCGCCTGAAGGCCTCGATTCCGGTCACTGGTTGGCTGCGGCGCGTCACCGGTTTTGCGGTCCTGGCCGCAGCGCTGATGATTTCTACCGGTGCCGACAAGACGCTGTTGGCCGGGGCGTCGTCCGAAGGCGTCAGCGTGCTGGAAAAAGGCGTGCTGCAAAGCGTCCCCAAAGTCGTCGAGTCCCTGGTAAGCAAGGCCAAAGCCGAACCCACCCTCGACAACGCCCAAGGCCCGATGCCGTCGCTGTCCGGCGCTGTGGAGTGGCTCAATTCGCCCGCACTGACCAGTGAATCGCTCAGAGGCAAGGTGGTGCTCGTCGATTTCTGGACTTACGACTGCATCAATTGCCAGCACACCCTGCCGTACGTGAAGGACTGGGCGCAGAAGTACGAGAAGGATGGCTTGGTGGTAATCGGCGTCCACACCCCGGAATACGGTTTTGAACGCATCATCAGCAATGTCAGGGATGAGGTGAAAAAGCTCGGCATCACTTACCCGGTAGCCATCGATAACAACTACGCGATCTGGCGCAACTTCGATAACCAGTACTGGCCCGCGCACTACCTGATCGACGCCAAAGGGCAAGTGCGTTTCACCCACTTCGGAGAAGGTCGCTACGAGACGCAGGAAAAGATGATTCAGCAACTGCTGCAGGAGGCGAAAGCTCCAGCCGCGTAACCCTTGAAAATCCATGGCCCACAGGCAACGCGCTGTGGGCCATTAGCTTTTTCTGCTGCGGCCTGGGTTGCGCGACCACACTCTCCCGCCCACCCCAGGCTAATCGGACACGATGCTTTTGGCCTCAAGAAATGCTGACGTCGACAAGGACCGTAGGCCTGACGAAATAGCCCTTGTCCAAGCCGGTCGGTCTGCCCTCCCCGCCGATAATCAACGGCGCGCCTTGCGTCTGCCCGCGCCGGATGAAAGCTTATACGCAGTCGAATTGGGCGCGATTGACCAGCGGCCCGAGAGCAAACGAAACCCGCCGGGCGCCGTGTAAAACCCGCCTCGGCGTAGAGCGCTGAAAACGCTGCTTCGCCGTTGGCGTGTCATTTCGCCGTGGCGGCTTTTTCGATGAGGCGGGCAACCGGTTCCGGGTTCGAAACCATCACCACATGTGAAGCGCCCTTGACCACTTCAACGGCTTTGGCAGCGGCGCGCTTGGCCATGAATGCCATGGCTTGCGGGGGAATGTTCTTGTCTTTGTCGCCGTAGATGTACCAGGACGGAATGTGCTTCCAGGCAGGGCTGCCGGACGCTTCGTTGAGCGCCGCTTCCGTTACCGGGCGTTGGGTGGCGGCCATCAATGCCGCCTCGTTCGCGGGGACGTCAGCGGCGAACTGGTTGTGAAATTTGTCCTGCTGGATGTACAAGTCCTTGCCCCCATCGGCCAGCGGTACAGGCGCAGCCAGCGTTGGGCCCAGCGTGCTGCCCGGGAATTTGCCGGCCAGCCCGGCGACGGTTTCCCCGGCCTCAGGTGCAAACGCACTGACGTAAACCAGGGCTTTGACGTTTGCATGATCGTTGGCCGCATCACTGATAACGTTGCCGCCATAGGAATGGCCGACCAACACCACCGGCGAATGAATGCTCGTCAGCAATGCCGAGATTGCCGAACCATCGCTCTTTACACCGCGCAATGGGTTGGCAGCGGCAACCGCCGGGTAACCGTCCTTCTCGAGAATCTTCACGACACCATTCCAACTCGACGCATCGGCAAAGGCGCCATGTACGAGCACAATCGTGGGTTTTTCAGTTTGCGACCAGGCGTGTGTCGCCATGCCCAGGCTGACGGCGACGGCCAGTGCGGTTAATACTTTTTTCATTGGTGACTCCGGGTTTGGCGGGAAATCAGGGAGCGAAGCGAGTGAAGACAAAGTCGTGATTACGCACTCGCGCCTGGTGACAGGCGAAGCAGGTTGCGTGTTGGGCTTCATCGGCCGGTTTACCGTTGATAAACCGCCCGAATCCCCAACCACCGGTTGCTGCATATTTTTTCGAGTCCTTGACCATCACCTGCACGGTCGTGGCCGGCCCCGGGATGGACGCCGGCTCGAATTCCGGAGACTGCACATGTTTCCACGCCAGCTTTACCAGCACCGTGCCATCAGGGAATGGCAGCGTTGAATCCTGATAAGCCTTGATGGCCGAGTCATTGCCCAGCACGGCTCGCAGTTCATTCAGGGGTGCTGCTTCCTGCGCCGGCGCAATCAGCGGCCATAGGCGGTAGTTTTCAGGCAATTTCACGCCATAGATCGGTGAGGCGTCGCCAGTACTGGCGTCGCCCGAGGCAACACCGGTAGCGCTCAACGCTGCGATTGCAATGGCAGCCGACATCGCGGCCAGAAATTTCAGCTTCATCATCGCCATCCTCTCAGCCGGTTTTCAAAGATGATCGGCATCGATCACCGCCTGGGCGAAGGCTTTCGGCGCTTCCTGCGGCAAGTTGTGGCCTACACCACCGGTGATCAATCGGTACTCATACTTGCCAGTGAAGCGCTTGGCGTACGCTTCGGCAGGTGGGTGCGGTGCGCCGTTCGCATCACCTTCCAGGGTGATGGTCGGCACGCTGATGGATGGAAATGTCGCGAGTTTCTTCTCCAGCGCGTCGTATCTGGCCTCGCCCTTGACCAACCCCAGGCGCCAGCGATAGTTGAAAATCGACACGGCCACGTGATCAGGGTTTTGCAAGGACGCCGCGCTGCGCTCATAAGTGGCGTCGTCGAAATTCCACTGTGGCGACGCCAGCTTCCAGATGAGTTTGGCGAAGTCATGGGTGTTTTTCTCGTAGCCCAGGCGCCCACGCTCGGTCGCGAAGTAGAACTGGTACCACCACTGCAGTTCGGCGGCTGGCGGCAATGGCGCCTTGCCCGCCTCTTGGCTGCCTATCAGGTAACCGCTCACAGCGACCAGGGCTTTCACTCTTTCCGGCCACAGTGCCGCAACGATATCTGCAGTACGGGCGCCCCAGTCAAACCCACCCAGTACCGCCGTCTTGATCTTCAGCGCGTCCATGAAGTCGATCAGGTCGGTCGCCAGCGCAGCAGGTTGACCATTGCGAACTGTCTTGGCCGAGAGAAAATGCGTATCGCCATAACCACGCGCAGAAGGGATCAACACTCGATATCCCTTGTCCGCCAAAGCAGGAGCGACATCAGCGTATGCGTTGATATCGTAGGGCCAGCCGTGCAACAAAATGATCACAGGGCCATCGGCTGGGCCGAGTTCCGCGTAAGAAACGTCCAGCAGCCCCGCTTTCACATGCTTAAGAGCACCGAGAGAGGTGTGAGCTCCCGGGGTGATAGCCCCAATGGTGGACGCGGGTACATCAGCCGCGCTGGCTTGGGAAAAACCGACAGCTACCGCCGCGAATTGCAGCACCGCTGCTGCCAACAGCGATGGGGCAAGACCCCGCAGGCGGCTGGATTTATTTTGATTGTTCAGCAAGGTCATCTCCATGGTGTTTCTCCGTAGCGAGCCGCCGAATAGCGGCCCGGTGTGTTGACTCGATTGCGTGTGAGCTACTGGGCTGTCTTCGTTGCGCTCAGCTTGGCGCGCAGCGGCCGGAAGGCCTCCCGCAACTCTTCGCTGAACAATTGAGGTTGCTCCCAGGAAGCGAAGTGGCCGCCCTTGTTAACCTGGCTGTAGTAGGAAAGTGATGGGTAAGCGCGTTGCGCCCAGCTTTTTGGCGCCTGATAAATCTCGTGCGGGAAGACCGTGATCGCCACCGGCACCTTGATGCTTGCGGTGTTCTGCGCGGCAGCGCTGAAATTGTTGTTGTTGTTTTCCCAATAGAAACGCGATGACGATGCGCCTGCGTTCGTCAGCCAGTACAGGCTGATATCGTCCAGCATCTCGTCACGGGTCAATACCCGTTCAGGCTGGCCATCACTGTCCGTCCACGCGGCGATTTTTTCGTACATCCACGCCGCAGTGCCGGTGGGCGAATCGGCCAGCAGGTAACCGATAGTCTGCGGGCGCGTAACCATCATCGCGCCGTATGCTGCATTGCGGCCGAAGAAGGTGCTCAAGGAATCAAACGCCTTGCGTTCAGGCTCAGTGAGCCCGTCAGGGGCCGGGTCACCACTATTGATCGGCTTGACCAATTCGGGCGGGATGGTGGCCGGCATGTTCAAGTGAATGCCCAACAGCCCCGTCGGATTCAGGCGGCCCAATGCATCCGATATGACCGAACCGTGATCTCCGCCCTGGGAAACATAATGGGTATAACCCAGACGCTTGACGAGCACATCCCAAGCCTTCGCGACTCGATCCGGCCCCCAACCCAATTCAGTCGGCTTACCGGAAAAACCGTGTCCCGGAATCGATGGAATGATCACGTCGAACGAATCCTCAACCTTACCGCCGTAAGCAACGGGATCCGTCAGCGGGCCGATAGTCTTCAGGAACTCAAACTGTGAGCCAGGCCATCCGTGTGTCAGAAGCAGCGGCATCGCGTTGGGGTTTGGCGAGCGAACATGGATGAATTGAATATCGACGCCGTCGATTCTCGTGATGAATTCAGGCAGCGCATTGAGCTTCGCTTCGGCCTTGCGCCAGTCATAGCCGCTGCCCCAATACTTCACCAGCGCCTGGACCTGGGCCAACTGCACGCCTTGGGAAACGTCGTTGACGGTCTCTTTGTCCGGCCAGCGGGTCGCCGCAATGCGCTTTTTCAGATCGGCCAATTGAGCTTCATCGACGTGAATTCGATAAGGTCTAATCGATTCGGGACTGGTCGAGGCCGAGCTGGCAACTGACGCATCGGCGGCCGGGCCAGCAGCCCAGGCACCACCGCTGCCGGCTATCAGGGCCAACCCCAAAACACCCATTCTCACGGAAGAAGCCAGACAATGGCGCCAGGTGAAACCGAACGTGGCTGCAGGCATTTTGAATTTCCTATAAGTCATTGGTCGACAACGTCGCGAAACGCGCAGAGATAGCCGCGAGTTAAATGAGTCATCCATGGGAGAAGGTTTGCACCTTCTCGATGGGTTCATTTAAAGCCCCGCAGGTATCCCGTATGTGTCATCAACCGACTTAAAGGAATCGCTGTGTATCTATCCAAAGCGCAGATACAAAACGATACAAATGCGCCAATCGCTGCTAAATACAGGGTTCCACTTCGTGATCTACCCCCTGCCCATTCACGCCTTGATCGATTTGGGTATCGCGATACGGCTACTGGTCTTAATTTCGCGTAAAGCCAGACTGGACTGGATGGACGCAATACCCACCTGATGCCTGAGCACCTGCTCGATAAAGTCACTGTAGCTATCAAGGTCCTCTGCTAACACTTGCAGCACGTAATCGGCATCCCCGGTGATCTTGTGACAGGACAACACTTCAGGCAGTTGAGCGATCACCGCCTCAAAATCATCGGGAGCGTGGTCGGCGTGGGTGGAAAAACGGATGTGCACGAACGCCATGATATCCAGCCCCAGCATTCGTCGATCAAGGTTCGCCTGATAGCCTTTAATCACGCCCGCCTCCTCCATTCTCTTACGCCGCCTCCAACAAGGTGTCAGGCTTAACGACAAGCGCTCACTGAGCTCAGAGTTGGAAATACCCGCATCCTCCTGCAGCAACGCGAGAATCGCCAGGTCGGTGTCGTCGAGACTGATGCGTTTGGATGTTTTTTTCTGCATTACGTCATTCCTGAGTAAAAACGCCCGAATAATCCAGTAAACCACGAAAACAAAGCAAAGAAAGCGCATCAGAGCCGGAACAGAATATTTGCACTGGCTCACATCAACGGATGCGCACAATGTTTACAGTTTTCAGTGATTCCCACCGTTTGCACCACGGCACCGAATTGAAAGACGGCGTGCTCAAGCCGTCCTTCGAACAGCCCAGTCGGGCCGATACCGTCCACAATCGGGTCAAACAGGTAGGTCTTGGCCAGATCATCGAACCGCGGGCATTTGATCGGTCGTGCTATGTCAACGCGCACAGCGAGCGCTACGTAACTTTTTTGGAATCTGCCTGGTCTGAATGGTGTGCAACCGGGCGCACCCACGACGCCTTGCCGCTGGTATGGCCAGTGCGTGATCTGGCCAACGAGCAAGTTCCGAGTTTCATCGACGGCAAGCTGGGTTTCTACGCCATGGACGCCGGCTCCCCCATTACCGCCACCACCTGGCAAGCGGTAAAAACCAGTGCCGATATCGCGCTGACCGGACTGGCGCTGATCGATGAAGGTCACGACAGTGCCTTTGCCCTATGCCGCCCGCCCGGCCATCACGCAGCACGTGAATACATGGGCGGCTATTGCTATCTGAACAACGCGGCCATTGCCGCACAACAGGCTATTACCCGAGGCGCCAAGCGTGTCGCGGTATTGGACGTCGACTTTCATCATGGCAACGGTACCCAGAATATTTTCTACGGGCGCAGTGACGTCATGTTTGTCTCGCTGCACGGCGACCCGACGGTGTCCTATCCGTACTACTCAGGCTACAGCCACGAAGTCGGCGCTGGTCACGGCGAAGGTTACAACCTGAACTATCCGCTGCCGAAGAACACCTCTTGGGAAAGCTACCGCAACGCCTTGCTTCACGCCTGCAAGAAACTCCAGCAATTTGCCCCTGACGTGCTGGTTATTTCACTGGGCGTCGACACCTTCAAGGACGACCCCATCAGCCACTTTTTGCTTGAAAGCGAAGACTTCATCGGCATCGGCGAGTTGATAGCCGGCGTGGGCTGCCCTGCCCTGTTTGTGATGGAAGGCGGGTACATGGTCGATGAAATCGGGATCAATGCAGTCAATGTGCTGCATGGCTACGAGAGCAAACGGGCCTGAAACTCCGCAAACCACTACCGTCAGTAGCCATTACATCTCTATCAAGGTCACGTGATTCCCACTTTTCTACCAAAACTCAAAAACATAAAATCAAGAGGTTTTGTAATGAAATCGACTCCGTCCGAACGGGTTGAACAGCCCGCGCTGCAGCGCACGCTCAGCAATCGTCACATTCAGTTAATGGCCATGGGAGGTGCTATCGGGACAGGCCTGTTCATGGGGTCCGGGAAGATCATCGCCCTCTCCGGCACGTCGATCATCCTCATCTATATGATCATCGGTCTGTTCGTCTACTTCGTCATGCGTGCCATGGGCGAAATGTTACTTTCCAACTTGAACTTCAAAACCTTCGCTGATTTTGCCGGGGCCTATCTTGGCCCACGCGCAGCATTCTTTCTCGGCTGGTCATATTGGCTAAGCTGGAGCGTTGCAGTGATAGGTGATGCAGTTGTGGTGGGTGGATTTTTTCAGTATTGGTTCCCTGATTTACCCGCCTGGATACCGGCCATCGGCATGCTGATAACACTGTTCGCCTTGAACGTGCTGACTGTCAGGCTCTTCGGTGAAGTGGAGTTCTGGTTCGCGATCATCAAAATCATTGCCGTCGTTGCCCTGATTGGCGTGAGCATGGTGCTGATTGCCAGCTCCTTTGTCTCACCCAGTGGCGTCACTGCGTCCCTGAACCACTTGCTGGATAAACAGGGCGCATTCCCCAACGGCTTGTTCGGTTTCTTTGCCGGGTTTCAGATGGCGATTTTCTCATTTGCGGGCACCGAGCTGATCGGCACCGCAGCCGCCGAAACGCGCTCCCCCGAAAAGACCCTGCCTAAAGCCATCAACTCGATTCCGCTCAGAATCATCTTGTTTTATGTGCTGGCACTGGCCTGCATTATTGCAGTGACTTCCTGGCAACAGGTTTCGCCCAACAAGAGCCCCTTCGTCGAGCTGTTTCTGGTTGCGGGGTTCCCCGCAGCAGCCGGTATCGTCAACTTTGTGGTGCTGACATCCGCCGCCTCATCGGCCAACAGTGGCGTATTTTCATCCAGTCGGATGCTGTTCGGGCTGGCCAATCAGGACAACGCTCCGGGGATTTTCCGGCGTCTGTCGAGCAACAGCGTGCCTCTGCTGAGTTTGGCGTTCACCACCTTGTTGATGCTGCTGGGCGTGTTGTTGCTGTTCATCGTTCCAGAAGTCATGACCGCGTTCACCATCGTCTCTACCGTGTCAGCAATTCTGGTGATTTTCACTTGGTCGACGATCCTCGCGTCGTACATTGCCTATCGCAACACTCGCCCTGACCTGCATGCAAAATCGACCTACAAGATGCCTGGCGGCGCGCCGATGGCTTGGTTCTCTTTGGCGTTTCTGGGCTTTGTTCTTTGTCTGCTGGCATTGAGACCAGACACCCGAATTGCCTTGATGGTCATGCCGGGTTGGTTCATATGGTTGGCAATTGCTTACCAGTTGACCTGTTCCAGAAAACCCAAGCCCGCTGACAGTTCGGCAAATCAATACACACGCGAAGGCTTGGTTTAAGGGCTATGGCTTACCGCCCTCGTACCTCCTGGCGCGGAACTCCAAGAAGTACGAGGGAAATCTTGTTGAGGTTCAGCGACCAAGCAATCTCTTCAGCACCAGTAAAGCAACAGCCCCGATTGCCAGTGCAGCAACCGGCTTCTCTTTGACGAATGTAGAAACGCTGTCCAGTGCGTCGCCATAAGTTTGCGTCAGTTGACCGGCAGCCTGGCGTCCAGCGCCCTCAGCTTCCAACTTCGAATCACCAAATAGCTTCCCGACTGCGCTCTGCGCTTTGCCAGCAACCTTTTCTACAACGCCTTCTACCTGTTCGCTCTTCATGATTAACCAAACCTTCGTGTGTAATTGGGTAACCCAGGAAAAACCTGGGTTTGAGGCAACGTGCAAAGCGTTAGGTGGACAGGCTTATTGATTAGTTCAAAGTTGATGAGCCTCACTTAGTCCAGATCAACCGATAAGTCTTCTTTCCTGTAGCGGCATCCTGATAGGGATTTTCGCCCTTCGCTGTCTTGTCCTCACCATCCATTTGAATCGAAGCCATCTTCATCATCCCTATGTGTAGAGCATCCGGCCATGCCCGTTGGCCTAGCCAAACGCCTCTTTGACCAAGCTGTCGAACATACTGTAGGCCGACAGCGCTTCACGACGGTAATCTTCGTCGTTGGCGTCCAGGGGTGTGACCCGCAAGGTTTGGATCTCGATGATATTGCTGGTTGCGTCATGCTGGTAGTGAAGCAGCACCGAGATACCGTAGTTGTCGCCACACAGGCTGTAGCAGACGTTCATATACTGCGGCTTGAGCAGCGCCAGGCCGTGCATCTGGCTATGGATCGCCAAGGCACAGACCCTGGCCTGGCAGGTCGCGGCGAATGCAGACTTGGGTAGTTTCTCGGCGTAGGCCGCGTCTCCTATCACATGCACGCCCGGTACTAACAGGGATTCCAGGGTCTGGGTGTTGACCGGACACCAGCCATGTTCGGCAGCAAGGCCGTTGTACCGTGAAAAATCATCAGCCTGCTGAGGCGCAATGATGTTGATCACTTGGCCACTGACCGGCCCTCCCTCGGTCAGCAGCTGCCCTTTAGCTTCGTCGAAACCTTGCACGGTCCCGCCCTGCAAAGCGCCGATCCACTGGATGTTGGCCTGCTCGGTGCCATAGCCATAGAAGCGTTTCCAGGCCTGCTCGAATTGCGCTTGCTTGGCGAACTTCGGCTTGGCATCCAGGATGATCACGCGTGAATCGGGCTTGTGGGTCTTCAGATAATCGGCAATCAGGCTAGCCCGTTCATACGGCCCGGGCGGGCAACGATAGTCGTCCACGGGAACTGAGATCAGCACGTTGCCGCCGTTGGGCATTGCCTCCAGTTGCTGTCGAAGCAGGCGCAGTTGCTCGCCGCCGTCCCAAGCATGAGGTACACGCTGTGCCACCGCCTCGCTGTAACCAGCGATGCTGTCGTACTTGTAGCCTATGCCCGTGGCCACTACGCAACGGTCATAGCCGAGCATCGAACCGTCGGCGAGCATCACCTGCTTTCGTTTGGCATCGATCAAGCGTGCTTTTTGATGGACCACCTCGATCCCCTCGGCGCATAACTGCTCGTAACCAAATATCAGGGTTTTTTCGTCCCTCTTGCCTACCAGGTATTCGACCCCCAGCGGACAGCAGTGATACTCCCGGCTGGGCTCGACCAGCGTGATGCCGACCTTGCTATCCAGACGCCTGAGTGTACGAGCGAAAGTTGCGCCGGCAAAACCGCCGCCGATCACCACTACGCGGTAGGAAGGGATCGTTACGGGCGTCACGGTGCTCGCCAGGGCCTGGATCGACGAGGCGCCGATGCCGGTGGCCAGCCACTTGAGCAACAGCCTTCGTTGTGGGTTCAGTGGCATAAAGCCTCCTGCGAGCAACCTTGCAGGTAACCTAGCAACTGCTGTAATTCCTCACCTTTGAGGGCGGACATCGCGCTGGCCATCTCCCTTGGTATCGTTCGTTGGCCTGTGGCCATATCTTTCAGCACGTCTTCCATGTACTGCGCATTTTGCCCTTTCAAATACGGCGTATCCGCCTGCCCTTCATGGCAACCGGAACAGTGTTGAACGTACAGTCCCTCCCCTTGCCCGGGTACCTTGGACATGGCCGTCCCCGGCGTGTCTTTCGACAGGCCGCTGTAATACTTGGCGAACTGCCGGAGTGTCCGGTCGTCGTACCCTTCCATCGCCCGGTTCATGATGGTGCCCTTGAGCGTGCCGTCGCGATACGCCGCGAGGGTCTTGTACAGGTAGGCCTCGGGCTGGCCCGCCAGTGAAGGAATAGCCCCCGGCGTACGTCGCCCCTCAAAACCGTGACAATTGATACAGCCGTTGCTCAACATGAAGGGCTCGCCGCGATTGCCGGCTTGCACACCTGGAACCGCAAAAACTAGGCCGATAAACAACGACCCGATGACCACGCGCATAGGCTGGGACTCTCTCTGTTTTTTGTCGGCCGTTTTACTCGGTGAGCACGTTGCTCATGTACACCTTGGTGTGGCGCAGGTATTCCTTGGGAATGTGGTAACCGCCGTAGGCTTTCACATGGCCGTCTATGTAGCCGCTCATAGCCTCGCGTGAAGCAAATATTTGCTTGGCCCGCTCAAAGGTCGCCGGGTCCCGGTAGATCATCAGGTGGATCAACGGCTCGCCCAATTCGGTGGGGATCAGGTTGATCACCTTGACCCCGTCCTTCGATTTGCCAGCATAAGTTTGCATGTAGGCAGCTTGAGAGGTGACGAAGGAATTCAGGAACGCCTCCTCCTGCCCCTTGGGCGGCTCGAAAATGATAGTCATGGCCTTGCTGGTGGAAGTTGCAGCCGGGGCTGCAGCTGTCGGGGCCTCAGTCTGAGCCCATGTTTGGCTGCCAAAAAAACACAGAAGGCTGACCAGTCCAAGACGTGCTGTGAGCTTGTTCATCGCTATCACCGTTATCGTAACTAATGGCTTATTTATTCTGTCCGGCCAGGCACGTTAGGCGCGCAGGCCTGAAAGGGGGCTTGAGGCTTTTCCTATTTGTGCAATACGACTGAGATCATTCGTCCGTCCAGCTCCGCCGTAGGGTTGGCGGTATCTCTGGGGGCAACCTGCACCGAGCTGATTTCCACCCGGCGATAATGTTCGAACATCACTCGCTGGTACTCCCGCGGCAGCAAGGGCCGGATGCAGAACAGGGCCAGACGCCCTCCATCGCCCAGTAGCGACTGTGCGGCGAATTTGAGGAACCTGAGGTTCTCGTCGTCAACCGCCGCCATGTCGTCGGCGAACGGATCGAAGAAGATCGCCGAATAACGCTGGGGCCCGGCGTCCAGCTGTTGCCAGTAGCCTGAGTGCAACTGAATGTTCGTGCGTGTGCCCTTCCAGCGCTCAGCCTGGACCAGCACCTGGGGGTGGGGTTCGACAATGGTATGGGACGCCGGGCCGAACTCCTGCAGAATGCTGGCCGAGATGCCCATGCCGAAGCCGATTTCCAGCAGATGGTCATCGGGCGTGAGTTTGAGGTCTTCGACCATCCTACGGATCAGTGGCCTCTCCCATTCATGCATGACGTACTCATCGCCGATGCGCAGCGAGTCGCCTGTGTAAACCGCTTCTGTCGCCAAATAGTCCTTGCGTTGCGGGTCCATGAATACTCCTTTTCACTTCACTCAGGGTAGGCTCGGCGATCACGCCAACAGGGTGGCGGCGTCACCTGACCAGTTTCAATTCGGGCCTGCCGACGAAGGCTTGCGCCGGGGTTACATTTGATTTCAGCAGCAGGGTCTGGAACCCGCCCTTGAACGGGACTCTGGCGAGGATCGCGATACTCAGTTCTTCGAGGTACAGCGAAAAGCTCTGTAGCGTCTGCAGGGGCAGACCGGCTAGTACGGCGTAAGCGATTTCCAGCAACAACTGGTCGAGATAGATCACGAGGGTTCTTTCGCTGTGCCGACGGAGAATCGCTTCCAGTTCGAGGGCAAGCGCATGAAACAGAGTATTAAGGCTCTCGCTGCCGTTACGACCGGCGTAGGCATCGAACAACCAGTCCATCTTGCGGGCCCCATGCACCTGCTGCGGATCGTAGAACTCCTGCTCGAAGACCAGCGTCTGGATCTCAAGGTTGCCAGCCAGCTCCAGCACGGGGGCATAGCAGGCAGAGCGGCCGGACAGCACTAGCAGGTCGCCATGTGCCCGTTGTAGCGTCTGTAGATGGCTTTGCAATAAAGCCTCGTCGAGCTGGCGCGCACGGCGCATGAGGATCACGTTCATCTCTTCAAGTTCCTGAAGCCAGCCTCGCAGGCCGCCAATGCCTCGATATGCTGTGTACGGGTAGCGCCGACAATACAAGCATCGACCTGGCGATGATGAAAGGCGTAGTCCAGCGCAGGCTCCAAAGGAATATCGCCGCCCGCCAGACAATGCACTGCGTAAAGCCGCGACCGGGCCTTGATCTGATGTAGATAGCCCGCGTAGCTCGCGCATTGCATATTCAAGAGGTTGACTGGCACCGCAGCGCCAGCGAACGGCCGTTCTTTCAACACCTGCAGGAAGCCGGCGCTGGGATGGAACCCCAGGAGAATCCGCGAGGCCGCCGGAATGGCCGCCTCCATCTGTCGCAGGATCGCCTCAAGCAGCGCGTATTGCTGTTGCGCCAGTAGTATGTCCAGCCAGTCGCCACCCAAGGTCACCAAACCAGGCTGGCAGCACCGGATGATTTCGAGGTCTTCGGCTATTTGTTGCGCATCGGCGGTGAAGGTATAGCCAAGTGCAGTGTAGTAGTACGCCGGGGTTGCCTGGACCTGACGGACACTGACGCCCTGCCCTGTTGCCTGCTCGGTCACCCGCAGAAGAAACCGCGAATGATAGATATGCCGCGTTCGTGGGCCGCCGGCCAAGGCATTGCTGACAGCCTTGGCTGTGGGCCAGTCGCCGCTGGCCATGCCCAGGTTGGAATTGGCCAATACCCGGCGCGCGATCTCCTCGACCTGCTGCGCCGAGTAGGGGCTGGCGTAACGTTTGAGAAACCCCCGGTCACCCAGGTACAGAATCGGCTCATCCATGAGTATGTCCTTGCATCGGGCAATCAGCGAGTCAGCTCGTCCAGCTCGATGTTATGTTCCAGTCGGCAACGATGATCCACCAGTACCAGGGTATTGCCGCTACGCTCGGCATAACGGTGCAACGCCTGCACATGCTCCGGTAATTGCTCGGCGTGCAAAGCGCTGAACGGCTCATCCAGCAACAACAGACAGTGGCGGTCTTCCGGTAACGCACTCAGCCAGGTATGCATCCAGTTGCTTGCCCCTGGCTCACCGCCGAGCAGCGCCAGGGCTTCACGGTCCAGGTAATAGCGAGTTGATGTCGTCGCCTGCACCACGCCCGGCTCTTCGATGATCACGTCGGTTATCCCGGCCACGCCCTTCAGGTAATCGCTCTTGCCGGAGCCAGAGTGGCCCGATAACAAATACAGCCGGCCTCGCTGCAGGTTCAAGGCACGATAGGCACGTTGAGCGATAAAGGGCGCGATGCTCAGGCTCTGCCCGGCAATCGTCACGGCCACCAAGCTTTTGGGCCGGGCAAAGTGTTGCAGACGCGCCACCGACACCGACTGCGATTTGAAACCCGTGATGGCCAGAAATACATTGGCCAGATCGGAACGAACCAATAGCAAGGCCGTGACCGCCAGCACAAACGCTGAATCACTCGTTCGGTAGAGGCTACCCATCAGGACTATCAGGACAATCACCAGGTCGCTGAGCAACGCACAACTGGCCGCCGTGACGGTACGGGTGATCACACTGCGCATGCGGGTGGTATAGAAATGCTTCAGCCCCTCGGCTAACGCTCCGCGCTGAGTGAACGTCAGCCAGTCACCCAGGCGTTCGAAACCCGCCCCACCGGCACGGGAGACGGCAAACGCCACATGGGCCGAGCGCAGCAGGGAATCGAATCCCTTCACGCTCTCCACCCGGGTACGATATAGCTCGTTGATCGAAAGCCGGTACAACACCGCCAGCAACCCGCTGAACAGCAGTGCCACGACAATGCCGAACAGGCCGAACCCCATCCACAAAGCCACGCCATTGCACAGCAACAGCGCAATGATCCAGGCGATGTCGTGGGCATACCAGGCGATGCGTTCAAATGTCGTGGTGACGTCGCGCGAAACTGTCTGCAGCGCATCGGCCAGCCCTGTGACTCGGATGTCTCGCAGGCCATCGATGAACAAACGGGAAAAGCGGCTGCGCAACATATCCTCGATGAACAGTCCGGCAGCGATTCCTGCGCCTACCCCGGCTATGGCATACAACAGAACCTGCCAAGGCGAGAAACCTGCCTCTGGCAGCGTCAAGTTGGCGGCATAGCTCATCATCAGCGCCGGCACCAACAACATCAGCACACCCCAACGACAATACTTGAAGAGATCGCCGAGGCTAAAACGCTCCAGCACCGGGGCCCCCTGCGACACCGTCGAAGCGATACGCTCAGCGACCTGCGCCGGTGCCCCTTGGCGCTGCGCTATCGCTCTTGCAGCCGATGGGCTGAAGCTCACCCAGGACAGACGCTCCAAGGCTCCTTTGACGGCAAGGACGGCTGCGGCGTCCAACACCGAAAGGTCGTGGTCGATATTCAGGGTTCCATTCTGGACTCGGGCCAGAAACACCCCACGCAGCAGTTGCAGACGCAGGCGCTGCCCGGTGGAGAGATTGCTTGCGTCCAGTTCAATGGGCAGTTGCATAACGTGCTGTGGGTCTTGCCCCAACTCGGGTACCAAGCGGAAAGCGCCCAGCAACGCCTGCAAGTCCTCGCGCTGGCTATCCAGCGAGCCAGGAATCAGTTCGACCAGCGTTGCGGGCCATATCGGCCAGTCAGCATCGAAATCGATCACGCCGCAGGGCTGATCGGCGTCAGCGGTTCGAGGTACCGGCTGACTGGACGAATGCTGATACAGGCTATTAAGTGCCTCCAAGGAGCGGCCTACGGCCTTGTAACTCACGTACGCGCGGGGCAACGCGAGCACCGCCGCCAGCAACGGAATACTTAGCCAGAAAATCGCCCCGTCCCAGACCGAGGCTGATCCCGAGGTGCCCAGTAGTCCAAGCAATACGAAGGGAATCAAACGGCCGAAACCGATGATGTAGCTGTCGGCGCCACGCAGCAATGTGTCCAGGTTGCGAAGGTCACGTTCGCCCGCCAGTGCGTGCTCAATACTCTGCAAGGCGCTCTGGTCAGCGAACTGCTTAAGCCACGGCCCTTTGCGCAACCATGCCGAACACTGTTCGATACGCTGCGCGGTCACATCCATGATTCGCTGGTAGTTACGGTCCGAGAGCCAGGAAAGCAGATAAGAAAGCGGCAGGAACATACTGATCACTGCAACGGCCCAGAAGCCTGCCGTGCCGAAAATCAGCAATGCCAGCAGGATCGAAAGCAGCAGGAAAACCGGAATTGCCAATAGGTTAATGCTAGTACCGATGCCATCTAGAATGATGCTGAAATCCCGTGACACAACCCGTTCCAGCACCGAAACCTCAACGCGGGGGTGCAGCTTGCGCGCCAGAAGGCTCTCGAACTCGCGGCACAGCCTCAGGCAGATGTAGCGCTCCAGGTTGAGCTCGCTCACCACCAGCAAGAACCCACTGATGGCCAAGAACGCGAGGAGCGCGATATCCCACAGCACAGTATCGGCACTGCTTTGGGCGCTCACCAGTGTGCTCAGCGTGTAGATGAACAATAGTGGCACGCTATATTGCAACAGCGACACCAGTACATAAGCGCCGGTCGCCCACGGCGCAAGGCTGAAGGCCAGGCCGAAAAAGCCAGTGGCGAACGCTCGCTCTTCGCAGCGAACGGCCGGCCGATAGCGCAACGCTGGGGTAAAGCAGTACATCCACTTCACGACAGCGCCTCCTCGCAGTACACCCGACCAGGCTCCATGGCCTGCACACGCTGCAGGCAGTCTTGGATTTTGTGTAGATCGTAGTAGTGGGCGGGAATCTTTCTGCATGCGCAGTAACAGGCCACCCACTCCTCCAGACTCCACGGACATGAAGGCACAGCCCCCAGGAATCGGCTCAAGGACAAGATGTCGAACCACACGCTGCGCTGCAGGGAATGAGTCTCCAGGTCGAGGATGCGCACGCCATCCGGCGTAACGAGCAAATGCTCCGGCTTGCCGTCACCGACGCTGATGCCCTGCAGGTCAAACGAGGGAAAACGACACCGGGAAGACAGGCAGGGATCAACGAATTCAGGGGTGCTGTGGTGGCCCATGACACGCTGGATATTCGCCAGGGCCGTGGCGTGCATCGCTGCATAGGCCTTAATCACTTCAGGCAGGTCGGCCAAACCGGGCATGCGGCCTTGGAGAAACTCCAGCACCAGTACCTGATGCTGCGAATCTTGATAACGCACGCCTGCGATCGGCCCCGAGCGGAACAACAAATAACCGCTAGTTTCTGCGGCATAGGCCGCCTCGTCGAAGTAACGCTTGATCACCACCTGCTCGCCCGAGGCCATGCACAGGCCTGAGCAAACCAGGGACTTCACCGACTGGCCGAGTACACGCAGAACCTGATAACGCTCGGCCAACAGCTCGGCAAGCGCCTGGTGCTGCAGCTCTACCTGATCTGCTGCGAGAAGTTCCAGATGCACGTGCTCAAACGCTCTTTGCCCGCTCATGACGCAGTCGCCAGCGACTGTTCATAACTGCGCAACGCGCGACCATAGTCCACTTGCTCGTTGTAATACTCGAGCCAGAACGCCAGCGGGCTGTCATAGCGATCGCAGACATACCACTGTGATGCCGACAGGTTGAGCAGTTCCCATATCTGCAACTCGCCGAGAATCAGTTGGCAAAAATCACTATGGTCGACACGGATACCGTAGGGATAGCGCTTGATTGCGCCCTCGCCTTCGTCCGGCACCTCGACGAACTCAACCTTTGACACATCCAGCAGCCACTGTTGGCCGACGCCGTCATCCCGGGTCAATTGCAGTACCGCACGGCATTGGCCAACCGGGCGCCCAAGGTAACTACTCTGGGTCATCAGCACCTGCCCGTAGTGGGTAATCAGCCAGGTTCTGGCCATGTCGTCCAGATGAGCCTTGATTTGCTGTGTGTCCAGCGAGATCAGCCGGCGTTGTTCTCGCGGCGGGCGGGGGTCTGCCTGCCCCTGCGAAACGTAGATCCAGTCCGCTGGTTCCCCAGGCTGTGCCGGCAACACGTCAAAGCTTTCGCCGGGTGTCAGTGAGTGCACCGCCCGCAACAACGATAGTTCGCTACAAATCTGCGCCAGTTCAAGGTTCGACCAAGGGTGGTGCATCTTGCCTAAAGGATCGTGATAACCATTGCCCGCGAGAATCAGGGTCGGTACTTGGTTCAGCCGGCGCATCGGCTTATGTACGATTTCGTCCAACAGGCGCAGGCCGGACAACCGGGTGTAGCGCTGATCGGGTAGCGGCAATAAGTTGTCCAGGCCAACCGGACCTTGCGCCCCGCTACTCTGGAAATTGTTAGTCATCACCATGACCTGCGGCGACGTAATGGCTGCGCTATTGACATCGGCAAAGTAGGTGTCGGCGATACGGGTATCAGACTGGATGAAAACCGCTTCGCGGCCCTGGTGCTCGACATGCAGCGACGCCACGCGGCTGTCCCAGAACAGTACCTCGGTGCAGGGCATGTAAAAGCGCAGGCTCAGCGCGCCGATGACAAACTCGGCCTGAGTATCGACTCGCTGCACCTCGTAACCGCAGGCGCGAGCAATTGCTTCGGCCGCGCCGGGAAAAAGCTCCGGGACATAGACCACCCTGCGTTTGAGCAAATGCCCGAAATCCGACGACAGGCGACGCAACGAGGCGGGGTGAAAGTGCTGCAGGTGCTCGGTGGTCAAGACAATGCCATCTACCGCGGGCATGCGCTGCAGGTCGACATTGCGTGCTGGGACTATCTCGAACTGCCGGTCGACATCAGAACCGAAGCCACTACCCAGCACCGGGTCGATCAGCACGTGACTGTCGCCAGCCTGTAGCGACCAGCTTTCATGGCCGATCATTGTCAGCTTCATGGGCACGCCTCTAGATTGCGCATGTTGCGCCCGATGATTTTCGCCAATAGCTCCGGGCTGCCGTTCTCGCCGTAGTAGCTGTAGAAAAACGGGATTAAACCGTCAAAAATGCCACCCTCGAACCAGGACTGAACAGACACGCCCACGATGTCCCAGATCTGCAGGTCCCCCTCGACCATTCCAACAAAGTCCACAAGGGGCAGGCATACGCCAAAGGGATACTGCGCCACCAGCGATTCGAGCTGGTTGTGCTTTTCAGCCTCGAACTGGCCGCTGATGAGGTTCAGCGCATAGCTGTCCTGACGCCCCAAGGCATGCGATACAAAACTGAAAACGATTCTTTTCGGACCGAGCTTGCACCCCTTGTAGTGAGACATCGCCAACGCCTTGCGCCCGGTAATAAACAGCATCAGGCTTTTCGCCAGGCGTTGCAGCTCGGCTTGCGCCCGCCGCAGCAGCACTTCATATGCTTGAACGTCTTGCACGTCGGGGCATACCGAAGCGACCACCTCGACGGTCTTGCGTGCCTCGATGAATTGGTCCAGTTCCCCGATCAGCAAGTTGTGCTGCACGGTGTTCACCTGGACCCAGTCGATAACGCCCTGCTGGCAGGGCTCAGGGTCCAGGGCAAAGGCTTCGCCTGGCAGCAGGCCGACAATATTGGTGTCCAGGCTGAGCCGGTTGGCCAGCCTGCTCAATGTAGGCTGGTCGGAAAATGGAAATGCGGCGAACTCGCCCAAGCGCTTGATGAACCCGCCGCCGCACAGAGCGATGTTTGCGGGTTGCACCGGAAAATCGTCCATATAGCTGGTCAGCACGGCGCTCAGCACACCGATCCCCAGCGGACCGACCTTACGGTTGCTGTCACTCGCATTCTTGCCCCAGTTTTCCAGGGACTGAAAGGCTCCCGGAGGCGAGACCCTGGAGTTGTTCGAGACAATCACAAGCTTGGGGGGCGCCAGTCGCCCTTCGACGATATCGGTCTTGAACACTTCGGACACCAATGCGTCCACAGCAATGAAGATGCCATTACTTGGCTGCTCCGCCTCCTCGATATGCACCTGTGTGACTCGGCTTTCCCAGAAAGCGGTCTTCGGATCCGCCGGATAGAAGCGCAGGCTCAGGTCGCCGATCCGCATTGGCTCGGTGTCGTTAACTTGGGTAAGGCTGAACCCGAGGTCGCGGATGCATTGCTTGACCGGTTCGACGATGGTCGCACCCACCACAAACCTTGCTGAACGTGGCAACAGATTCAGCGACTGGATATCGAAATGATCGGAATGTTCGTGACTGAGGAAAATCAGGTCTATATCGGACAGCGCGGTGGCATCGACAGTACGTGGCGGATAGATTTCGATCCGGTGTTCGCGGACCAGACCGAAGTCCTCACATAAGAGCGGGTCAATCAGGATCCTGGTGCTTCCATGTTCCACAAGCCACGTTTGATGGCCGATAAAGATCGCCCTCATGCCCACCTCCCTGGTTGACAATTGAATACGCGTTACCCAAAAAACGAAAAAGCAAGAAAGTCCTTTCTTGCTTTTTCGGGGTCAGCTCAACGGTGGTACGCGCAGCTCGCCGCCTTGGTTTCGCAAGCACCGGTCTTGGACTTCTTGATAGCGTCGCTCAAGGCCTGCAACTCTTCTTTGCTGAAGAGTACTTTTTCGTTGTCTTGATGGTTGGGTGCGGCCACACCCTGCTGGGTTTTCTGATTCATGACTTGCTCCTTGTCTGGCTGTTTCCAGGTACGCCTAAAGCGCAACGACGTCCTGTCCTGAACCAATATAACGGAGGAAACCGATTTTTCAAGAAAGAAACATATCTTGAGTGGTGACACGGTGGAATTTTTATGCATCAGAAAAAATTTGATACAAACTCGCCATTTGCAGCCGCCTCATCACTCTGCACTCGATAGATGTGCGAAACCACCTGCCTAGTCGCCTCCTCAACCGTTCCTTCATTCCGGCACAGCACCCAACCGTTATCGACGACAGCTCGTTCAAACGCCTCGGTACAAACAATCTGCTCCTCCAGCCTATGCATCACCGTACTGCTCAACCCCCGCGGTCGTGCTGCAGCCCTGGCCCACGAAATCTGGGCAGCGGTCACCACCCCAACATGCAGGTCTGGCACTCGCACCTGTCGATCAAGGTTCATCTGAAGAATGTCGGTAAACGGAATCAGCCGTCGAAACGCAGCATCGGACGGGTACCAGCGGTCCATCAGGATGATGCTGCCAGCAGGTTGTTTACTCAGTACGTGCTGGGAGATCCAGCGACGGCTCTCAGCAAAGCGTTCACACACCTCAATCTCTAAGTCCCGGCTGGGGCTTCTGACGAGTTGGTTGACGAGGGCCATTGTTTCAGCCCTGTAGGGATCACTTTTTTTCTCGCACAGTCGCACCACTTTTTGGTTGCCTGCCCTCAGTGCTTGTGTGACGGCCTCCAACAGCGTGGTCTTGCCGGTTCCCTTGGGCCCATCCAGTGAAACAAACAAACCACGATTCATTCAATCCGTTCCCACGGTGGACTTTACGAGCGTAGATAGTATCGCAATTGACTGACAGCCATCAGGCGATCAGCCTGGCCGTTGAAAGGTCCAGGCCTTGTGTGAACACCCACCTCGCTACCGCCACAGTCAACCGATCACACGTTCGGCATCCGGCTTTCGGGCAACGCAGCCTCGTACCTCAACGCCCATGGCGCAATCAACCGCTGCGGGGTCTGACAGGTTTTGCGTTTAAGCACGAAGTTACGGCACTTTTCGGCAAACTGTTGGCGGTTATGCACCATGTCCAACTGCATCTGTGCCAACTCGTGTTCGCGGCAGCGTTCGAGCTGCTCACCCTCCAGCGTGGTTTTACGTGTGCGAGCGTGAAGATATTTTTCATCGGTCAGCGCGCACTCGGCCTGTTGCAAAAGCCATAGGCCAAATGCCTGTGGGCAACGCGGGCCGATGGCCTGAACCATGCCGTATTGCTGGGCCTGGATGGCGCTGACGGGCAGGCATTCTTCGGTGAGCTTATGCGCGATTTCACTGCCCACGGCCCGTGGCAGGCTGTAGGTCCAGTATTCGGAGCCGTAGAGTCCCATGGTCTTGTAGTGCGGGTTGAGCACCACACCTTCGCGGGCCAATACAATGTCGGCGGCCAGCGCCAGCATCACACCGCCTGCGCCTGCGCTGCCGGTCAGGCCGCTGATCACCAGTTGTCTGGCGGTGAGCAGCTCCAGGCACACATCGTCGATGGCTTGAATGTTGGCCCAGGCTTCCAGCCCTGGCACGTCGGCGGCCTGGATGACGTTGAGGTGCACCCCATTGGAAAAGCTGCCGCGCCCGCCCTTGATCAGCAACACTTGGGTATCTCGCGCCTTGGCCCAGCGCAACGCAGCCACCAAGCGCTGGCATTGTTCGGTGCTCATGGCGCCGTTGTAGAACTCGAACGTCAGTTCGCCGATGTGGCCGAACTCTTGGTAGCGAATCGGCTGATAGACCCGCTCGTTGAACGGCTGGCGGGCGATTGTACTGTCCAGCACCGGAACGCCGGCCAGTTTTTGCGCCAGAACGTGCCGGGCCGGCAGCTTGAAGGTCTCTGGGCCTTTGGGTTTGAGCGAGCCGATCCACAGGCTGTGATCTGCGGCCGCCACCAACACAGCGTCGTCCTGTACCGCGAGGATTTCTCCGGGAGTGCCCTGGCGGGCGTCCAAGTGCGCGTCGTAGAGGTAATATTGCCCGCCCGACAGGCTCGCCAACACGCCGGGCTGGCCATCGGCAGCGTCGATGCTGCGCTTGATAAAGGCTGCGCAATCGAACCAACTGAAGGTGCGGTCAGCCTGGGTCATGTTCGGCTGCAAGCGCCCGATGACACTGGGTTGGGTGTAATCGAGCGGTGTCGGCACGAAGCCCTTGGCGAATTTCGCCACTACGTCACGGATGCAGATGATCGCGGCGTCGCTCACCAGGCCGTTGTACAGCTCGGATTTGCGCACCTGGGCGGGCATGTCGAATTCACAGGTCGACCAGATTGGCCCGGCGTCCATTTCCTCCACCGCTTGCAAGGCGGTGACGCCCCAGCGGCTGGCCTGCTGGGTGATGGCCCAGTCCAGCGCACTGGCGCCGCGGTCGCCGACGATGCCCGGATGGATGATCACCACCGGGCGCTGCGGATGGCTCCACAGTTGGTGCGGCACACGGTCCTTCAAAAATGGGCAGATCACCAGGTCGGCGCCTGACGCCTCGATTTGCTGGCACACCGTGGTTTGATCGGTGAACACTACAACGCTGGGGTCGTGACCCGCCTGGCGCAAATCCAGCCAGGCCCGTTGGGTTAAACCGTTGAATGCCGATGATAACAACAGGATCTTGAGTGATCGCATGGCTGACTCTTCCTTGAGAATGTGCGACCAGAGTGCTCGTTGAGCCGTCCCTGGCCATCGATGGAAGCCCAAGGTTATAGAGCGGGCCAGCGGGGTTAGCTGATCAAGATCAATCTTGTGTCAGCCAATCGCGTTGCCTGTTCGAGTTGACAGCACCCGGCAAAACTCAACAACCTGCACCTCTCACCGCCCTGCCCTGAGGCTGCCCTTGGACTATTTCACCGCCCTCACCGCCTTCATCGAAGCCGCCGAAGGCAACAACTTCTCCCGCGCCGCCGAGCGCCTGGGGATCAAGGCCTCAACGGTTTCACGCTATGTGAAGGACCTTGAGCAGGACTTGGGCATCGCGCTGTTCAACCGCTCCACGCGCACCCTGCATCTGACCGAAGGCGGCCAGACCTTCCTGATACACGCACGCAGGGTGCTGGATGAGCTGGAACACGCCAAGGCCGCCACGTCTGCGCTGAACCAGCATCCACGGGGCGTATTGAAACTCAACCTGCCACCGGCGTTTGCGCGTCATCACATCCTGCCGGCGTTGAATGACTTTCTGGTGCGCTACCCGCAGATCAGCGTGGAACTGGTGCTGGATAACACCCAGGTCAATTTGATTCATGCCGGCGTCGACTTGGCCATCCGCATTGGCACGCTGGCCGACTCCAGCCTTAAAGCGCGCAAGCTCAGCGACGGCCGCTACCGCTTGGTGGTGAGCCCGGCGTTTGGCACGCAGCACCCCCCTCCGTCCACGCCCACGGACTTGGCCGCTGTGCCTGCGGTGCTGGGCACGGCTAGCACCGGCGATATCAGTTTTGTATCCGCCGGCCGCGCGTTCCCGATGCAGCATGACGGCGTTATTCGAATCAATGACCTGGACGCGCAACTCATCGCCGTGCGCCAAGGCTTGGGCTTTGGGCTGTTGCCGGACTGGCTCGTGGCGCGAAGTATCGAGGCCGGCGACTTGGCAGTGTGGCTGCCCGAATGGCATATCCAGGGCGTGGAGCGGGCGTTTGCGGTGTGGTTTGTGTACCCGCCCAAGCGCATTGTGTCATCCAAGGTCCGGTGTTTTATCGACTTTATCGTTGAACGACTGGGCGAAACACCGGACTGGAAGTGACTCAACTGAAGCGGATATCCAACGCACGCAAGTAGGTTTGCAGCCCCGCATCCTGAATCGGGATCAGGAACGCCTCGCTATCCGATTCATTAAAATGCGCATGCCAGTAACCGGGTGGCGTGACAAACGCCAGGCCGGGCGACCAGTCGACCCGCTGCGGGTTACGGATGTGCCCATCCGCGTCCAGCTCGGTGCCCACCAATGAATAACAGCCCTTGGGGCAATCAATAATGAAGTCCAGTGCAATCGACTGATGCCGATGGGGTTTCTGCACCGATCCCGCCGGCAGAATCCCGTACATGGCCCACAGCACGTGGGTCACCGTGCGCGTCTGCGGGAAATGGCGGTTGCCCAGCAGGATGCTGATGCGGCTGCGGTCCTGTGCCCTGGGATCATCGGCCGCTTCACGCAACTTCGCGTTGGCCAGTGCTGCTGGGTACAGGGTCGGCGCAAAGCGATCGGCGCGGGGTGTCACCCCCAGGTAACGCAGCAACGGCTCATCGTGCACATAGTAAAGGCGTGCATCCTCGCGGGCACTGAAGTGCGCCTGCTGTAATCCCGGCAGGGCGATGAAGCAGCCCTTGGACCATTGAATCTCATACTCGCCCTGGACCACGCTGCCCTCCCCGGCAATCACGTAGAACACCTGGGAGGTGGCGTTGGGTTGCAGGGTCAGCGTGTCGCCACGGTTAAGGCGCATGAAGTTCGCGCATAACCCGGGGCCTGTTGCAGGGCCTTCGCAGCCCAACGCCTCGCTGAGGTCCAGCGGTACCACGCGCGAGGGGCCATTGTCATACAGCGAGGCGGGAAAGCTGTGGTAGGGAATGCGGGAAATCAGATTGGCACTGATGGGATTCGCCGCCTTGCTGTACTCGAAGTACTCGGCGTCCACTTGGTTGATATCCGTCAGTGCGGGGTCGAATTCACGGTTCATCAGGCTCACCTCAGTCTTGGGCTGGATCGCGCAGCGCGGTTGAAGCGCTGCACGGGGTGAGTGGACTATAGGCATTGCGCGCTGGCGGATGAATGCCTGTGACGGCACAGCAGTTATGCGAAACGGGGCAGTTAACGCAACTGGAACCAGGTGGTTTTCAACTGCGTGTACTTATCAAACGAATGCAGCGACAAGTCGCGCCCGAACCCCGACTGTTTGCCGCCGCCGAAAGGCACGGTCACATCCAGCGCATCAATGGTGTTGACCGACACAGTGCCGGCATTCAGGGCACGGGCCACACGATGCGCACGGTTCAGGTCATCACTCCACACCGATGCCGCCAGGCCGTAGAGGCTGTCGTTGGCTTGCTGTATGGCCTGTTCTTCGGTATCGAAAGCACTCACCGCCAGCACGGGGCCAAACACCTCCTCACGGGAAAGGCTCATGTCAGTGGTGACGTTGGCGAATATCGTCGGCGGGATGAAGTTTGAACAACCCTCGATGCTCAACTGTTGGCCACCGGTCAACAGCGTGGCACCGTCTGCGCGAGCCTGCCCGATGGCTTGCATGATGCGTGCGGTTTGCCCGCTGTCGACGATTGCACCGGCGGCGCTGGTGGGGTTGAGTGGGTTGCCGGGCATCCAGGCACGGGACTTGTCGATCAGACGCTCGATGAACTCGTCGTGGATGCAGCGTTGTACGTAGAGGCGCGAATTGGCCGAACACACCTCGCCCTGGTTGAAGAAAATCCCAAAGGCCGCCTTCTCCGCCGCCAGGTCCAGGTCCTGACAGTCTGCAAACACCAGGTTCGGGCTCTTGCCGCCACACTCCAGCCACACCTGTTTGAGGTTGGACTGCGCGGAGTACTGCATGAAGTACTTACCCACTTGGGTGGAACCGGTGAACACCAGGCAATCGACGTCCGGGTGCAACCCCAGAGCCTTGCCAGCGCCCTCGCCCATTCCCGGCACCACGTTCAGCACACCCTCGGGGACGCCAGCCTCCAGCGCCAGTTGGGCCAGGCGCAGCGCGGAAAATGGCGATTGTTCGGCGGGCTTGAGCACCACGCTGTTGCCTGCCGCCAATGCGGGTGCCAGTTTCCAGGCGGCCATGTCCAGCGGGAAATTCCACGGCACCACGGCGGCAATCACACCCAGGGCTTCGCGGGTGATGGTTGCCAACGCGTTGTGGGCAGTCGGCGCGACCTGATCGTAGATCTTGTCCAGAGCTTCACCGTACCAGGCGAAAACATGGGCCGCGCCGGGCACGTCGACGTTATAGGCGTCCATTACCGGCTTGCCCATGTTCAGGGAGTCCAGCAGTGCGAGCTCTTCGCGGTGGGTCATCAACAGGTCAGCGAGTTTGAGCAGGATTTTCTTGCGCTCGCCCGGGGGCATGCGCCGCCAGGAGCCGTTGTTAAAGGCGCGGCGTGCAGAGCGTACTGCCAAGTCCACTTCAACCTCACCGCAGGCGGCGACACGTGCAAGGAGCTGGTTGGTCGCAGGGTTGATGGCGTCAAAGGTTGCCCCGGACAGTGCGGCGACGGCATGGCCGTCGATCAAGGCGGTGTGAATGAAGTTTTGACGGGCAGCGCGTTGCTGCCAGTAGTCGAGGTTGAACATGTCGTACTCCTATGTAATTGGGTCTAATCCACGCGGCGGCAAGCCCGACGCCGAACGCAATGCTCAAGGCAACGCAGTGCCAATGTGGGAGCGGGCTTGCTCGCGAATGCGGTGTATCAGTCAATATCAATGTTTGCTGGGCCGACGTCTTCGCGAGCAAGCCCGCTCCCACAGGGGGCCTGCGCTTGACTGATTGGCATTAGGGAACGCCGGTTTTTTTCTTATTCGGCCATGTGCAATTCGGGCATCCCCACCCGGAACCCTCGGGTGAGGCACAGCAAACACACCAGCCCCAGGCCCATCCAGCCCAGGCCGATGGTGAACGACAGGCCCGACAGGCTCGTCCACAGCCAAAGCGTGCTGAGAAACCCCAGGCCTGGCAGGGCGGCGTACAGCAGATAGTTGCGGGAACCACGCAGCTTCTGGTCGCCCAGGTAATGCTTGATCACGGCCAGGTTCACTGCCGAAAACGCGAACAGTGCACCAAAGCTGATCATGTTGGCCACGGTGTCCAGGCTGATAAACAGCGCAATCAGCGAGAACAGGCTGACCAGCATGATCGCGTTGGCCGGCACGCGCTTTTTCGTGACCAGCTTGCCCAATACCCTGGGCAATGCACCGTCGCGGCCCATCGCGAACAGCACGCGGGACACGCTGGCCTGGGAGACCATCGCAGAAGCAAAGCAGCCCGCTACATAGGTTGCGGTAAACGCACTCACCAGCAATTCACCCCCGACCCTACGCATCACATCGACCGAAGCCGAGTCCGGATCGGCGAAGCTGTCCCATTCCGGGAACACCATCTGAGCGCAATACGACACCCCCAGGAACAGCAAACCGCCAATCAGCGACACCGCCATGATCGCCTGCGGAATGGTACGGCGCGGGTCCGGCGTCTCCTCGGCCATGGTCGATACCGCATCAAAACCCAGGAACGACAAGCACAGCACTGCCGCGCCGGTCATGATCAGCGGCACACTGAAACCTTCATGGTGAAACGGCTTGAGCAGCGACACCGGCTCGGCTTGCCCGCTGAGGTTGTGGATCGACAACGCCACGAACACCACGATGAACACCAGTTGGGCCACGATCAGCACCCAATTGACCCGGGTAATCGACTCGATACCCACCAGATTCAGCGCCGTCACCAGGGCAATGGAGCCCAGCACCCACACGGCAGTGGGCACGCTGGGAAAGTATTCGGACAAGTAGATGCCGATCAGCAAATAGCTGAGCAACGGCAGGAAGATGTAGTCCAGCAGCAAGGTCCAACCGGCGATAAAACCGAAAGAGGCGCCAAACGCCTTGCGCGTATAGGTGTAAACCGAGCCCGAATACGGGTGCGCCTTGACCATGCACCCATAGCTGTAGGCCGTCAGCAACATGGCCGCCAAGGTCAACAGGTAAGCAGTGGCCAGGTGCCCTTTGGTCATCTGGGTCACTAGGCCGTAGGTGGTGAACACCGCCAGCGGCACCATATACGCCAGGCCGAACAGCACCAGGCCGACAAGGCCCAGAGGTTGTCGAAAGCGGCGCGATGAGGTTGGTTGGGTTGGGGTTTGATGGGCGGGAGTATCGGCTACGTTTGTTATTGTATTCATTGCTGACTCCTGGGAAGTGGGATGCAGGGCGCCGCGGCGTTCGATCAAATCGACGCCCTTGATGAGTCATCCATTGGGAGCGGTGGGCAGCCGCTATGGGGCGCCCACCCGGTTCAACCGAAGCGGCATGCAGGGGCTCAGCCTTTCATAGCTTTCCCGCGATCCGCGCGGTGCGGTCCACCGCAATGCGGGTCTTGTCGACCAGCTCATCGAGCTCCGCGCGACTGGCCACCAGGGCCGGCGCCATGATCATGCGGCCCAGGGTCGAGCGAATAATCACGCCTTCTTCAAAGCCAAAGGTGCGGCATTGCCAGGCCAGGTCGTTTTCATTGGCAAAGCGTTTGCGCGTGCCCTTGTCCTCGACAAACTGCAAGGCTGCCAGCAGGCCGGTGCCCTGGATCTCGCCGATCAGCGGGTGGTTGCCAAAGACTTCATGCAGGAGCGTGTGCAAATACGGCCCGGTGTCGTCCTTCACCTGACGCACGATCCCTTCGTCACGCAGGGCCTTGAGGTTGGCCAGGGCCACCGCCGCCGCAACCGGGTGCCCGGAATACGTCAGGCCATGGGCAAACACCCCGCCCCGCTCCACCAAAGCTTCGGCCATGCGTTTGCTCAATACCAAACCGCCCATGGGCAGGTAACCGGAGGTCAGGCCCTTGGCGATCGACAAAGTGTCGGGTTCGAAACCGAAATACTGATGGGCAAACCATTCACCGGTACGGCCGAAACCGCCAATCACTTCATCAGCGCACAGCAGCACATCGTATTGGCGACAGATACGCTGGATCTCTGGCCAGTAGCTTTCTGGCGGAAAAATCATGCCGCCGGCGCCCTGGAAAGGCTCGGCGATAAAACCGGCGACGTTTTGCGCGCCCAACTCCAGGATCTTTTCTTCCAGTTGCAGGGCGCAGCGCCGCCCGAACTCGGCCGGGGTCAACTCACCGCCCTGGGCGTACCAATAAGGCTCATCAATGTGCGCGACGTCCGGGATCAAGCCGCCCATTTCATGCATGAATTTCATGCCGCCCAGGGCAGACGCCGCCAGGGTGGAGCCGTGATAGCCGTTCCAGCGGCCGATCATGATCTTCTTCTGTGGCTTGCCGAGCACTTGCCAGTAGCGGCGTACGGTGCGGATCAGCACCTCGTTGGCTTCGGAACCGGAGTTGGTGTAGATCACATGGCTGTAGTGCCCTGGCAACAGGCTGAACAGCAACTCGGACAGCTCGATCACCGCCGGATGGGTGGTGTGGAAGAACATGTTGTAGTACGCCAACTGATCCATCTGCGCCGCCGCCGCAGCCGTCAGGTCCTTGCGGCCATAACCCAGCTGCGTGCACCACAGGCCCGACATCCCGTCCAGGTAACGCTTACCCTCGCTGTCCCACAGGTACAGGCCCTCACCGCGGACCATTACGCGTGGGCCTTCGGCATTCAGCGCCTTTTGATCCACAAAGGCATGGATATGGTGGGCCGCGTCCGAGGCCTGATAGTCCCGGGTCTGGCGTTGCGGTTCAAAGGGTAGGTTCATGGCATTTTCTCTTGTTGTGGGTGGTCATGCAGCCGGTCAACGGCCTTTGCTCATGTAGCGCTCAAGGGGGTCTTTACTCAGCCCGCCCTGGGCCTCGGCCAACGAGTCGATAAACAGGGAAAACAGCTCCGATTGCGTGCCGATGTCGAGCTTGCTGTAGATGTGCTTGCGGTGGGACTTGATGGTGTCTTCGGAGACCCCGAGACGCTCGGCCAGTGAACGCGTGGAGTGGCCGCGCAGGATCAACTGGGTGATCCGGCATTCGCGCTCGGTGAGCAGCGACGAGCCGAAGTTGTTGAGTGCCGAGTGAATGCGCTGTTCCAACAGGCTTTCGAAACGCGCCCCCTGAGTCTCCAGGCCGACGAAGTGCTTGCCCAGCACCGCCAGTACCCAAGGCGCTATGCGCTTGAATTGCTCGGTGGTGGTCGCGTCGAGCTTCTGCGTAAAGGCCAGCGACACCGCCAGGCTCAAGCCGTTGCTGGCCTGCAGGATGTAGTTGAGCTCATCCTCCAGGTGCGAATGCCGGTAAAACGACTGGTAGTACTCGCTGTGCTCGAAGTGATCGGGGGCTACGTCGGCGAGGTCGTAGCAACCGGAAGCCGCGCCCTCCACGCAGGCGCCGTAGAACGGGTCGAGCAAGTAAAAACCGGAGAGGTACTGGCGCACATTGCCCTGGGGCAGCCATGGCCCGTCCAGTTCGAACACTGCGCTGGGCATGCCGTCGTGGGGGTACAGGTACAAGGTCGTGGCCTGAATGGGGCGGATACACCCCAGGGCATCGAACAACGTGGCGGCAAACCCCGCGTGCCCGATGCTCTCGGTGACCCTGGCTATCTGTTCGAACCACTGGGCTGAAGACAGTCGATCATTTTCCACTTCGAAGACTCGCCGTCATAACGGTTGGGTGCGACACCAGGTCACTGGCGCCAGGGACTGAAGTGATAGTCCCACACCCGCAAAGTCATCGAAATCACCCCTTAGGGTGAGGGAGTGCGCGCAAACCTCGGAATTGCCAAGCCCAGGCTTTCACGCAAGGTCGAGCCCTCGTAGGCCGTGCGATAAACACCGCGCTCCTGCAGCAAAGGGATCACCTCCTGAGTGAAACGCTCGAACTGCCCAGGGTGCCCGATGTAGATATTGAACCCATCCACCGCCCGCGCCTCGAACCAATCCGCCAGTTTCTGCGCCACCGTGGCAGCGCTGCCCACGAACGCGCCTGGGCGCAATTGCCGGCCAAATTCGACGGCCTGGCGCAGGGTAAAGCCCTTTTCCCGGGCCTGGTCGGCAATGCGTTTGGCAGCGGTGAAAAAACTGCTGCGCGCCGCCTCCAGGCTCTCCTGCGGGAATGGCGCATCCAGGTCGTACTGGCTGAAATCATGCCAGCCAAAATTGCGCCCGAACTCCTTGAGTGCCAGCGCAAAACTGTGGTCGAGTTGATGATAGTGCTGCTCGATTTCCCGGGCATGGGCATCGGTGTCGCCCACGTAGATTTCCGCACCGGGCATGATCAGTACCTGTTCCGGATCGCGCCCCCGTTGTGCCGCCCTGCCCTTGATATCCCGATAAAACGCCTGGCCCTGCTCGATACTGGCCGCGTGGGTGAAGATCACATCGGCGGTAGCGGCGCCCAGATCGCGGCCTTGTTCCGAGTCGCCGGCCTGGAAAATCACCGGCTGGCCTTGGGGCGAGCGCTGGATATTCAGCGGGCCCACCACCGAGAAATGTTCGCCCTGGTGATTCAGGTTGTGCAGCTTGCTCGGGTCGAGAAACTGCCCGGTGGCACGGTTGCGCACAAACGCATCGTCTTCATAGGAGTTCCACAGCCCCTGCACCACCTGAACATGTTCGGCGGCACGACCGTAGCGGGTGGCGTAGTCGTAGTGTTCGTCGCGGCTGTAATTGCCGGCGGTACCGGCATCGCCACTGGTCACCACGTTCCAGCCGGCGCGGCCTTTGCTGATCAGGTCCAGGGAGGCCAGGCGCCGGGCGACGTTATAGGGTGAGTTATACGAGGTGGTCAGCGTACCGACCAAGCCGATATGCCGCGTGCTCACGGCCAGTGCCGACAGCAAGGTCAGCGGCTCCAGGCGATTGAGGTAATGGGAAGGTGAACCTTCGGTGATGAACTGGCTGTCGACGATAAACATCAGGTCGAACAGCGCCGCCTCAGCCTGGCGCGCTATCTCGATGTACCAATCGACGTTGACGCTGGCATCGGCTGGCAATTGCGGGTCAAGCCACAGGTTATGGCGGCCCGGCCCACCGCAGCCCATGGTCAGGGCGCCCAGTTTGAGCTGTCTTTTAGTCATTGCGCAGTAGTCCTTCAAGCGGTCAGGGCTGGGTCGTGGCGACGGTGGGCTGCAAGGCGGCCGCGAATGAAGGGTCGAACAACGTGGCGGCCGAGTAAGACTTGACCAGGCCCAGGCCGGCAAAAAAGTCCACGGTCTTTTGCGCCTCGATGGGCGCCTGAGGCGTCAGCGGCTCGACGGTGGTGCGTGCGCGGGCAAACCAGACACGGGCGATGTCGGCATCAGCGCGGGTGCGCTTGGCCCAGGCATCGGCATACGCGTTGGCGTTGGCCGGGCTTTGGCGGGCCCAGTCGCGGGCTTTTTTCAGGCGCTGGAGGAAGTCGCTGATGGGCTCACGCTTGGCCTCCACAGCACTGGCGTTGGCGGCAATGAAACTCTGGGCCGGGATCAAGTCTTCAGCGGTTGCCAGCACCCGCGCACCTTGGCGTTCCTGTTGCGTGACGTAGGGTTCCCAGGTGGCGATCACGTCAACCGCACCGCCTTCCAGCGCGTGGGAGGCATCCAGGGCGCTGAGGTAACGCCATTCCAGCGAATCCCGCGCAACCCCGGCCTTGTCCAGCGCGGTCAGCAACAGTTGCTGGCTCCAGGAGCCCTTCCAGATCGCGGCGCGCTTGCCTGCCAGATCGGCCAGACTGTGGATCGAGGAGTCCTTTTTTACCAGGATGGCTACGCCGTCGAGATTCTGCCGGCTGACGGCAATCACCTTGATCGGTGCGCCCAAGGCGCCCAAAAACAACACCGGGGCATCCCCAAGCAGGCCCAGGTCCAGGCTGCCGACGTTGAGCGCTTCGGCCACCGGAGACCCGGCCGTGAACTGCTTCCAGTCCAGCGTGTAAGGCAGATCATCCAGCACCCCCGCCGCTTCCATCACGGCCTGGGCGTTGTAGCTCTGGTCGCCGACCACCAAGGTTTGAGCCTGCACCGTCAGGCACAGCAAAGAGGCGGCCAACCCGGCCGCCAGGGTTTTGAGGTAACGCACGTTCGTCTCCAGATGCCTTGTGGGGCATTCAAGTCGATCCGCGCGTACGGTCTCGGTTTTAAAAGGTTATTGTCTGTGGCTATGGGGTGTGCGGGCTATTTTTGCGGGCTGAAGGCGAGATGTAAAATACTGATAACGCATAACCTAATTCAATAATAATGCGCACTATGCATCACGCTAGCGCGGCAATTCAATCCGGGCCACCAAGCCCGAACCACGCCGATTGCTCAGGCTCAGCTCACCGCCCTGCTCGCGCACAATGGCCCGCGCCGCCGAGAGCCCAAGCCCCACACCGCCAGTGTTGCGGTTGCGTGAGGTTTCAAGACGAAAAAACGGGTCGAATACACGCTCCAGGTCAGCTTCGGGAATCCCCGGGCCCTCGTCGCTGACCTCGATGCACACCCTCTGGTCGTCAACACTCAGCGCAATGCTGGGGTGCCGGGCGTACTTGGCGGCATTTTCCAGCAGGTTGACCACCACCCGTTTAAGCCCCAGTGGCCGGCCGTGATAGACCAGATGGGGCGGCCCCCGGAAGTCGACCACCAGTTGCTGGTCGCGATAGTCGTCGATGATGGTTTGCAGCAGTTCCGACAGATCGAATGCCGTGCTGTGCTCCAGCACCGTATCGTCGCGGAAAAACGCCAGCGCGGCGTTGATCATCGACTGCATTTCCTCGACATCACGAATCAGCTTGTGCTGATGGTCCAGGTCCTCCATGAACTCGCAGCGCAGGCGTATCCGCGTCAAGGGCGCGCGCAAGTCATGGGAAATGGCTGCCAGCATTTGGGTGCGTTCGCCGATGAAATGCTGGATCTGCGCCTGCATGGTGTTGAAGGCGATGGTGGCTTGGCGTATTTCGTCGGGGCCTTCAATGTCGATGGGCGGTGCGCGCAGATCGCCACCGAAGCGTCTGGCGGCGCTGGCGAAACGCTGCAATGGCTTGGCCAATTGCCGGGTAGCGACCCAGGCGACCAGCAAGGTGGCGATCAACCCCAGGATGATGATCACCGCGATCCGCGTGGGTGCGCTCAGGCCCCAACTGCGTTCGGGCGGGATGAAGGCCAACCAGCTGCCGTCGCTTAACTGCATCAGCGCCACATAATGCGCGTCGGGGCTGCCACGGGGCCAATCGTCCGGGCTGTACACCTGAATGGTGCGCCCTGTGCCAAACAACGCCTGTATCCCGGGGACTTCGCCGGCTTGTAGCGCGTTACCGCCGCTGGGCAGGCCGAAATCCACGGGGTCGGTGTGCCACGTCACCTGCAACCGGGTATCGCTGGCCGCTGCCGCCAGTTGCGAGCGCAACGGCGCAGGCGCGGCCTCGATCACTTTCAACGTCGCGGCCATCTGCTCCAGCAGCCCCGTGCGGTCGATGGGCGGGCGCGCCCACACTCCGGCGACCTGCACGAACAAGGCATTGAGGGCCAGTGAGGTGAGCATTGCGGCGAGAATGGTCAGGGCGATCCGCCGGTTCAGCGTGTCGCGGCGCATCAGGCGGTGGATCATGAGCGGGTCACCGGGGCGGTGAACAGATAGCCGCCATTGCGCACCGTGCGGATCAGGTCCGGGCGCTTGCAATCGGGTTCGATCTTGCGTCGTAGCCGGCTGACCTGCACATCGATACTGCGGTCGAAGGCATCGTGGCCCTGGCCGTGGGTCAGGTCGATCAACTGGTCGCGGGTGAGAATGCGCTGGGGGTGTTCGAGAAACACCACCAACAAATCGAACTCGCCACCGGACAGCGGGATCATGACGCCCTCGGGCGAACGCAGCTCGCGACAGGTGATATCCAGATGCCAACCGGCGAAGGCAATCACCGGGCGTGAGCGCTCGTCGGCCGCACTGACCGACTGTCCCGCACGCCGTTGCACGGCGCGCAGGCGGGCCAGCAACTCGCGCGGGGCGAAGGGTTTGGTCAGGTAGTCGTCAGCGCCCAGTTCCAGGCCAACAATACGGTCGCTCAGCTCGCCCATGGCCGTGAGCATGATGATAGGAATGCCGAACTGCGCCCGCACTTTCTGACACAGGCTGAGGCCGCCTTCGCCGGGCAACATGAGATCAAGAATGATCGTGTCCGGCCGCTGCTCGGCGATGGCCGCCCACATGGCCTCGCCGTCGGCGGCCACGTCGACGTCATAGGCGTGCTGGACGAAAAATTTCTTCAGCAATGCCAGCACTTCCACGTCGTCATCAACGATCAGCAGTCTGCTCACGTTCACAGATTTCCCAGGCCAAAAAAAGACGACATCTAAAACCATTCCGGCGCCGGGGTCATTTATTTCAATCGAGCAACATTCCTTCGCCACGGACACAACCCGGACATCTTTGGGCAAAACCTGTCGGGCATGCTGCACGCCTTCCACTCAAGGAGACGCCTATGAAAGTTTCGAGCAGCAGGTACACCGAGCAAGCAGCTGGCGATGCGCGGCCATTGGTGCTGAGCCAGCGCACCTCCTCCCCCGCACAGGATAGCCCGATGCTGTTCCAGGAATCCTGCCTGGGGCTGAACGCGGACCGTATCGTGCTGCGTCGCTACTTCGAGCACTACAGCCCGCAGGCCGGGCGCTGGGTCGAGTACGCCCACTCCATTCCCATCGCCGAGCTTGTCCACTGGATCATGACCCATGGCCAGTTGCACATCGAATCCTCACACGACAAGCCAAACGAACAGGCAACCCATTGATGGCCCGTAAATGCTCACTCCTGCTACTGATGGCGGCCACCCTGAGCCTGATGGCTTGCAGCAGCAACAAGGTCGAACCCGAGCGATATACAGGCTTTCTTCATGACTACAGCCTGCTTAAAGAGCAACAGAGCCCGTCGGGCCAGACCGTACAGAGTTGGGTCAGCCCGGCCTTGAAGCGTGGCCGGTACAAGCAGGTCTATCTGGCGCCCAGCCAGTTTTTCCCGGCTGTTGAACCCACCGCTCAGATCCCGCAAAGCACGCTCTCCCACGTCACCGGCTACTACGACCTGGTACTGCGCTCGGAACTTGGCAAATACGTTTACCTGGCCTCAAAACCTGGCCCTGACACCCTCACAGTACGCCCCGCCATCACCCGCATCGCCACCAGCCCCCAGGGACTGCGGTTTTATGAGTGGCTGCCGATCCCCCTGGTCGCAGCGGGCGTGAGCACCGCCACTGGTATCCGCGATCGAGACAGTGAAATCGCCACGGAGCTGTCATTGGAAGATGGTTCGACCGGTGATGTCGTGGCGGCCATGGTGCGTAAAGGCACCGGCACTCCCCTGGCCAATGACAAGCAAGTCATGACCGCCGACAACGTCAAGGACGTGCTCGACGGCTGGGCCCGCGACCTGGGTACGTCGTACAGTGCAGTCGCTCGATAACCCTCGCCTTGCTCAAACGTCATAATCACAGGGGCATCTGCGTGGTAATCTCCCGGCACCACGAATAGACATTGATCGTCACTTGACGATGACCAAAGCCAGGAAAGACCATGCCCAAGATTTCTCACTCAGCGCTACGCCGTAACTTCCGTGACCTGCTGGCAACGCCTCTTTGCGTTGAAACCGCCTCCGTATTCGATCCCATGTCTGCCCGCATCGCGGCCGACCTGGGGTTTGAAGTGGGAATCCTGGGCGGTTCAGTCGCCTCCCTGCAGGTGCTGGCGGCCCCCGATTTTGCGTTGATTACCCTGAGTGAGTTCGTCGAGCAAGCCACCCGCATCGGTCGTGTTGCCCAGCTGCCCTTCATCGCCGACGCCGACCACGGCTACGGCAACGCCCTGAACGTGATGCGCACCGTCGAAGAACTGGAACGCGCCGGCGTCGCGGCGCTGACCATCGAAGATACCCTCTTGCCCGCGCAATTCGGGCGTAAATCCACAGACCTGATTTCCGTCGAAGAAGGCATCGGCAAGGTCAAGGCCGCGCTGGAGGCACGTGTCGATCCGGCGCTGTCGATCATTGCGCGCACCAACGCCGGCGTGCTGCCCACCAGCGACGTGATTGCGCGGACCAAGGCCTACGAAAAGGCCGGCGCTGACGGCATCTGCATGGTCGGCGTCAAGGACTTCGACCACCTGGAACAGATCGCGGAGAACCTCAGCGTTCCGCTGATGCTGGTGACCTACGGCAACCCACAACTGCACGACAGCGAGCGCCTGGCCAGCCTGGGCGTACGCATCGTGGTGGCCGGGCATGGCGCCTACTTCGCCGCGATCAAGGCCACTTACGACAGCCTGCGTGCCCAGCGTCAACTGACCCACAGCACTTCGAACCTCAGTGCGACGGAATTGACCCATACCTACACCTTGCCTGAGAGTTATGTGGCGTGGGCCGAAGAGTTCATGGATGTAAAAGAGTAATCAATCACTCACGGTTCAGCCGTTGGCGCATCCCTGCGCTGGCGGCCGGGCCGGGCTGTACCACGCACTGATCCATCGCCACCAACCCACCTTCCTCCGTCGCCATCACCGGCTGCACCGGTCGGCCCGTCTCGCGTTCCACCACCTCGACACTGATGCCCTCCTCGGCGTAATGCCGATTGCCCCACGCCACCAACGCCATCAGCACCATACGAAAGTCTTCGCCCCTGGCCGTCGGCACGTATTCGTAGCGTGGCGGCCGCTCGCTGTAGGCGCGGCGCTCCAGCATCCCCGCTTCTACCAAGCCATTAAGGCGGCGCGTGAGCATGTTGGGCGCGATGCCCAGGCTGCGCGAGAACTCGTCGAAACGGCGCAAACCGTGCAAGGCGTCGCGCATGATCAGCATGCTCCACCACTCCCCTACCCGTTCAAGGCTACGGGCGACGGGGCATTCGGCACTGATGAGGGATTTGCGCTGCATAGGTATTCCTGTGTGCGAGTACAAACTTGTATGACACCATGTTACTTTCATGATGATAGTGACGTCCATACGCTGTGTATCCTTCAAGCAACAGGAGTCGATTGAGCATGAGTAAACGTATCGTCGTGACGGGCATGGGCGCACTGACGCCGCTGGGGTCGAGCGTGGAATCCACTTGGCGGCGCTTGCTGGACGGGCAGTCGGGCATCCGCCGTTTGCCGCAAGAATTGATCGGGGATCTGGCGGTCAGCATCGGCGGCCAGGTGCAAAGTGTGTTGCAAGACCCCGAAGCCGGTTTTGATCCTGATCGACTGTTGGCGGCCAAGGAACAGCGCAAGATGGACCGCTTTATCCTGTTCGCCCTGGCGGCCGCGGATGAAGCCCTGAAGCAAGCCAATTGGGCCCCCAAAACACCCGAGGAGCAGGCGCGCACGGCGACTATCATCGCCTCCGGTGTCGGTGGTTTCCCAGCCATTGCCGATGCGGTGCGCACCACTGACAGCAAGGGCCCGCGTCGTTTGTCGCCCTTCACCATTCCATCGTTTCTGAGCAACATGGCTGCCGGGCATGTGTCGATCAACTATGGCTTGAAAGGCCCTTTGGGTGCGCCAGTAACCGCGTGTGCCGCTGGGGTTCAGGCTATCGGCGACGCAGCGCGAATGATCCGCGCTGGAGAAGTCGACGTCGCGGTATGCGGCGGTGCCGAAGCGGCGATTCATCGCGTCAGCCTTGCCGGCTTCGCCGCAGCGCGGGCGCTGTCCAGCGATTTCAATGCCACCCCGGAGCGCGCTTCGCGACCCTTCGATCAGGCGCGCGACGGCTTTGTGATGGGCGAAGGCGCCGGCATTCTGGTAATTGAAGAACTGGAGCATGCACTGGCGCGAGGTGCTCAGCCGATTGCCGAACTGGTGGGCTATGGCACCAGTGCGGACGCCTATCACATGACCGCAGGGCCTGAAGACGGTGACGGTGCGCGTCGAGCAATGACTCAAGCGTTGCGCCAGGCGGGCATCGAGGCGTCGCAGGTGCAGTACCTGAATGCCCACGCGACCTCCACACCTGTGGGCGACAAAGGCGAACTGGCGGCGATCAAGACGCTATTCGGTACCGGCGGCAGCCCGGCGATCAGCTCGACAAAATCCGCCACCGGCCACTTGCTCGGTGCTGCGGGAGGCATCGAAGCCGTCTTCACCGTACTTGCCCTGCGTGACCAGATCGCGCCAATGACACTCAACCTGGAAAACCCGGACGCCCTCGCCGACGGCCTGGACATGGTGCGCGATGAGGCCCGGCCCATGCCGATTGAATATGCGCTGTCCAATGGCTTCGGCTTTGGCGGCGTGAACGCCAGCGTGCTGTTCCGACGCTGGCTATGAGCCGGGGTTTGCCCCTGGGGTGAATTTCACCGACCATGGCGCCTTTCTGTTCCTGCCAACACGAGGTGCCCATGGCCAACCACGACCTGTCCTATACCCCTGACCCGGACGCCGACTCCATCTCCTCCGATGTAATCGGCTTCAACGGCATCCTGGTCTCCACCCAGATTCCCACCCGCGCCGATGGCAGCCTGGAGTTGGGCGATATCACCCTGCAAAGCGAGTGCACCCTGCAAGCGCTGAAAGTCGCGCTGGAAAAAGCCGGCAGCTCTATGGACCGGGTCATGCACCTGACTATTTATCTCACCGACATGGCCGACCGCGCGGCGTTCAACGAGGTCTACAAGCGCTTTTTCGCCAAGCCCTGGCCAGTGCGGGCAGCAGTAGGCGTTGCCGCCTTGGCGGTGGAAGGTATGCGGGTAGAAGTAACGGCGATGGCTGCCAAGGCTTGAATCTGTAACGACTTTAGAACCGAACTGATCGGAATGTCGAACTCGGTCAGAAAGGTGGGAGCTGGCTTGCCTGCGATAGCGGTGGTGAATGTTCCATCGCCATCGCAGGCAAGCCAGCTCCCACATTGGGTCTTCGTTGCGTTGAGCATTGCGTTCGCTTAACGGACTTGCATTAGGCCCGACAGCCCTGCGGTAGATGCCGCCCAGGCATTTCACGGCTACAATGTGCGCCTCAACCGTGACAAGCCTGACTAAAAAAACTATGTCCTTGCCCAAGCATCACCTGGAATTGCTCAGCCCTGCCCGCGATGTCGCCATTGCGCGTGAGGCTATCCTGCACGGCGCCGACGCCGTTTATATCGGCGGGCCGAGCTTCGGCGCTCGCCATAATGCGTGTAACGAGGTGAGCGATATCGCTCAACTGGTGGAATTCGCCCGCCGTTACCACGCCCGCGTCTTCACCACCATCAACACCATCCTGCATGACAACGAGCTGGAGCCCGCACGCAAGCTGATCCATCAGCTCTACGATGCCGGTGTCGATGCGCTGATCGTGCAAGACCTGGGCGTGATGGAGCTGGATATTCCGCCGATCGAGCTGCACGCCAGCACCCAGACTGACATCCGCACCCTGGGCCGGGCCAGGTTTCTCGACCAGGCCGGTTTCTCGCAGTTGGTATTGGCCCGCGAGTTGAACCTGCAAGAGATCCGCGCCATTGCCGACGAGACCGATGCCGCCATCGAGTTCTTTATCCACGGCGCCCTGTGCGTGGCGTTCTCCGGGCAGTGCAATATCTCCCACGCGCAAAATGGCCGCAGCGCCAACCGTGGCGACTGCTCCCAGGCCTGCCGCCTGCCCTACACCCTGAAAGATGACCAAGGCCGCGTGGTGGCCTTTGAAAAGCACCTGCTGTCGATGAAAGACAACAACCAGAGCGCCAACCTGCGCGCCCTGGTCGAAGCGGGCGTGCGTTCGTTCAAGATCGAAGGCCGCTACAAGGACATGGGCTATGTGAAGAACATCACCGCCTACTACCGCCAGCGCCTCGACGAGATCCTCGAAGACCGCCCGGACCTGGCCCGCGCTTCCAGCGGCCGTACCGCGCACTTCTTCCTGCCCGACCCGGAAAAAACCTTCCACCGTGGCAGCACCGATTACTTTGTCAGCGACCGCAAGATCGACATCGGCGCCTTTGATACCCCGACTTTTACCGGCTTGCCCGTAGGCACCGTGGAAAAAGCCGGCAAGCGCGACTTGCAGGTGGTCACCCATGAGCCGCTGTCCAACGGCGACGGCCTCAATGTGCTGATCAAGCGTGAAGTGGTGGGATTCCGCGCCAACATCGCCGAGCCCAAGGGTGAGTTCGAGGAAGACGGTGAGAAGCGCTACCGCTACCGCGTCGAGCCCAACGAAATGCCAGCCGGCCTGCATCAACTGCGCCCGCATCACCCGCTCAATCGCAACCTGGACCACAACTGGCAACAGGCCCTGCTCAAGACGTCGGCCGAGCGCCGTATCGGCTTGTCATGGGTCGCGTGCCTGCGTGAAGAGCAGCTGCAAATCACCGCGACCAGCGAAGAAGGCATCAGCGCCAGCGTCACCCTGCCCGGCCCGTTTGGCGTGGCCAATAAGCCGGAACAGGCACTGGACACCCTGCGCGACCTGCTCGGCCAGCTCGGCACCACCGAATACCACGCCACCCGCATTGAGCTGGATGCGCCGCAGGCGTTCTTCATCCCCAACTCGCAGCTCAAGGCGTTGCGCCGTGAAGTGATCGAAGCACTGACCGCCGCACGCGTCGCCGCGCATCCGCGGGGTGGGCGCAAGGCTGAAACTTCGCCGCCGCCGGTGTATCCCGAAGCGCACCTGTCGTTCCTGGCCAACGTTTACAACCAGAAGGCCCGGGACTTCTACCACCGTCACGGCGTGAAGCTGATCGATGCGGCCTTCGAAGCGCACGAAGAAACCGGCGAAGTGCCGGTGATGATCACCAAACACTGCCTGCGTTTCTCGTTCAACCTGTGCCCTAAACAGGCCAAGGGTGTGACCGGGGTAAAGACCAAGGTGGCGCCGATGCAATTGATCCACGGTGACGAAGTGCTGACCCTGAAGTTCGACTGCAAACCCTGCGAGATGCATGTGGTGGGCAAGATCAAGGGGCATATCCTCGGCCTGCCGCAGCCAGGCAGCGCCGTGGAGCATTTCAACCCGGAAAACCTCATCTATCAGGGCACGCACTAACCGCTTTTGTAGGAGCGGGCTTGCCCGCGAAAAACCTGAGGACGCCGCGTGTTAACCAAATGCGCAGCGTTATCGTTGGAGTTTTTCGCGAGAAAGCTCGCGCCTACCGAGGTTGCGGGGCCACCACCAGCCCCGCTGCAACCCCGCCGCTGCCAGCAGAATCGCCGCCACACCCAGCCATTGCAGCCACCCCAGGCGATGCCCGAACGCGATCCAATCCACAAAGATCGCCGCAATCGGGTAGATGAACGACAGTGCGCCGGTAATGGCCGTCGGCAGTTTCTGGATCGCGCCATACAGCAGTACATACATCAAACCCGTGTGCACCACTCCCAAGGTGACCAAGGCCGCCCACGTCGTGGTGGATGCTGGCAGGCCATTCCAGGGCACCAGCGGCGCCAGCAATAGCGCGCCAGTGGCCACCTGGATCAACGCCATCAAATGCGGCGGTACTTCCTTGAGGCGCTTGATGATCAACGCCGCGACCGCATACAAAAATGCCGCACCCAGGGCCAGCGCGATGCCTACCAGGTAATCACCGCCACCCGTTTGTTCGCCATGGGCGGTGACAATCGCCAACATGCCCAGAAACGCCACGCTCAACCACGCCAGTTTCTGCACGGTGATTTTTTCACCGAGAAACAGCGCCGCCAGCATTACCAGAATAAACGGCTGCACGTTGTACACCGCGGTGCTGATAGCGATGGAGGCACGGGAATAGGATTCGAACAGCAGCAACCAGTTGCCGACAATGGCCACGCCGCTGAGCACGGCCAGCCCCAGTTTTGCCCAACTGAGCAGGTCCAGGCGCAGGTAACCCAGCCAGGCGCACACCAGCACCAGCGTCAGCGCACCGATCACGCAGCGCCAGAACACCACTTCGATCACCGACACGCCAGACACCAGCACGAACCAGCCAATGCTGCCCGAGATCAGCATGGCGGCGACCATTTCCCACGACCCGCGACGGATGGATGAATCCATGATTGAGGCTCCTCAAGTGAGGCTTCAGTATGGCAATCTGTTGGTGACGGCTACAGCGACTAAAAAAGGCAAAATCCCGAAATCACCTTTTCTTATTAGGCACAGACCATGATCGACACCATCGACCAGCAATTGATCGCCGCCTTGATGGACGACTCGCGGCTGTCCCTCAAGGCCCTGGCAGGGATCACCGGGCTCTCCTCGCCCAGCGTCAGCGAACGCCTGCGGCGCCTGGAAGAACGCGGCGTGCTGACCCACTACACCGTCGACATCGACCCCAAACACTTCGGCTACCTGCTACAAGCCATCGTGCGCATCCGCCCCCTGCCCGGCAAACTGCAGGAAGTGGAGCGCCAGATCCAGGCGATCCCTGAGTTCACCGAATGCGACAAGGTCACCGGCGAGGACTGCTTCATCGCCCGCCTGCATGTGCGCACCATGGACCAGTTGGACAGCCTGCTGGACCGGATCAATGGGTATGCCGAAACCAATACTGCGATTGTGAAGAAAACCCCGGTGAAACGGCGCTTGCCGCCGTTGGGGGATCGCAGAGGTTTGTAATGCCGAGGGACTGTTATGGCGATGTGTGACCTCGCTCGGTTTTATCGCCGATCAATATAAAAAACTGTCAGTTTTCACAGCTGCGCATAGCAGTGGCTGGCGCTAGCGTTAGTGCATGACACAGGAGGGAAACCCCATGTTCTGCACAGCGCTGAAAGAGATCAACGACGTCAGTTTCCAGGCCCAGGTGCTAGAGGCTGAAGGTGCGGTTTTGGTCTATTACAAAGACGCCTCTTGCGAACCGCCGGCTTATTTCGAACATTTTGCCGATCGCTATTCGGGCCGATTGACCATTGTCACGTTGGACATCGATGAAAACCCGGCAATTGCGGCGCGATACGGCGTGCGTGAAGTGCCGGTTGTGATGCTGTTTAAAGATAAAAGGAGATTTTCATGAGCGATATCAAAAACGTCACTGATGCGTCATTTGAGGCGGATGTTCTCCAAGGAGGCCTCCCGGTATTGTTGGACTTCTGGGCCGAGTGGTGTGGGCCGTGCAAGATGATTGCGCCCCTGCTGGACGAGTTGGCGGCCGTATATGACGGCCGATTGGTCATTGCCAAAATGAATGTCGATGACAATAGGGATGTGCCGGCTAAGTTTGGCATTCGGGGCCTCCCAACCTTAATGCTGTTCAAAGATGGTAAACTCGCAGCAACCAAGGTAGCTGCAATGTCAACAGCACAGTTGACTGCCTTTGTCGATTCCTACTTGTGACCCTTCCAGCCCCAGGCCAAACACAGTCAAGCCCGCTCCCACAGAGTTGCGAGGGCCTGACCTCGGCGGATAGGCGGCTTGATCGACACTTCAGGGCGGCGATTGTTTGAACCCGCCCTTGGCCACGGCCCTCCAAGCTGAATGAACCACGGCCGGATGTACGCACGATGACTTTCATTCTATGGTTGGCCGTATTGGGCGCCGTACTGCTCACCCTCGCCCTTACCTCCTCCTATTTGCGCTGGATGCCGGTGACCACCTCAGCGGTGTGCCTGTTGCTGGGCATCGCCATTGGCCCGCTGGGCGTGGACTTGTTGCACCTGGATGTGAAGGGCTCGGCGCGCTGGATGGAGCACCTGACGGAAGTGGCGGTGCTGTTTTCGCTGTTTGTCAGCGGTTTGAAACTGCGCCTGCCGCTAAAGCACCGCACCTGGCGCATCGCCTTTGGCATGGCTGGGCCGGTGATGCTGCTGACCATCCTCGGCAGCTGCCTGTTACTGCACTACCTGTTCGATTTAACCTGGGGCGTTTCATTGCTGGTGGGGGCGATGCTGGCGCCCACCGATCCGGTACTGGCTGGCCTGGTGCAGGTCAACAATGCCCAGGACTATGACGCGTTGCGATTCGGCCTGTCCGGCGAAGCAGGGTTGAACGACGGCACTGCGTTTCCTTTTGTGATTTTTGGCCTGCTGTTCATGCAACATGGCGGTTTCGACGGCGACTGGTTCGGCGGCTGGGTGCTGAAGAACCTGCTGTGGGCGGTACCGGCCGGGCTGTTGACGGGTTACTGGATGGGCCGCGGCATTGGCCGTATCACCCTGCGCCTGCGCTTGATCAATGCCGATAGCACCCTGTCACCGAATGACTACCTCACCCTCGCGCTGATTGCCCTGGCGTATGTGACGGCTGAAGCGGTCGGCGGCTACGGCTTCTTGTCGGTGTTCGCGGCGGGCCTGGGGCTGCGCCAGGCCGAGGTCAAATCCACCGGTTATGCGCAAACGCCGGCCGAGCACCTGGCCCAGCCGGTGGTGGGCCATCGGGAGATCGACCCCGAGCAGGCGCTGCACGGTGACGTCAGCCAGTTGAAGGACACCCAGATCGCCGCCGGCGTGATGATGGGCGACATGCTGGCTTTCGGCAGCCTGGTGGAGCGCTCGATGGAGGTGTTCCTGGTCAGCGTATTGGGCATCGTGTTGGTCAGCCATTGGGATTGGCGCGCGCTGGCGGTGGCGGCGTTGCTGTTCTGCGTGGTTCGCCCGCTCAGCGTGTTTGCGATGCCTTGGGGCAGCCTGCTGGATCGGCGGCAACGCAGCCTGGTCAGTTGGTTTGGTATTCGCGGGATCGGCAGCCTCTACTACCTGTTCTATGCGCTCAACCATGGGCTGATAGGTACCAGCAGCGCCGTGGCGGTGAACCTGACCCTCTCGGTGATCGCGCTGAGCGTGATGGTGCATGGCCTCAGCACCCAGCCCTTGCTGGCGTGCTACGAACGACGCGCCGCGCACAAAAAATGAATCCTGCGCCGGGCTTGGCGTGATGGATAACCGCGTACAGGGCCAGCAGGTCTCGCTTGATCAAGCACAGGAAGGAGATCTCCTGTTCAAGTTCACCGATCCCTCTGGCCCGCCGCCGGATCAATCCTGACTGTCGGTATTGCCGACGTCGGCCGCTTCATCCAGATCGTTGAGCGGCACTTGCGCATCATCCATCAGCGAACCCGGATCTTCATTGCCGGGGTCGTTGAGTTCTTCGTCGAGTTCTTTTGACATGACCGTCTCCGTTAACCGCCTTGGGTATCGATATCGGCATCGGTTTCAGGCTTGTGCTCGCGCTCAGGCTTGAAGTCTGGACTGTAGTCGTTTTCCTTGGCCTTGGGGTCGCTGGCAGGCGTCGGGTCCTTGGGCGCATCGGCAGCGGTGCCCGGAGCGGGCTCGCCACCATCGATGGCAGGGTCATTGCGGTTGCTGGTTTGGGGATCGTTGGATGTAGACATGGCATACCTCTTCACAGACCGGTGATAAATCTTTACCGCGTAAAGCTAAGGCGCCACGTGCCCCAGTGAAGTTCCGTCCGATTGCTCAGCGCAGCGGATTGTCCACCTGGATATAGAACGCATAGATACCCAACACCAACCAGAACACCATGAACAACCACGGCGCGCGCATGGAAAACAACAACGACTTGCGATAGCCCTTGTGGCTCGACTCCATCTCAGAAAACAGTGGCGACTCATCGTAGGCCATGCCCATCACCGGTTCGCTGCGCAGCAATTCGCTTTGCTTGTAGTGCCAGTGGTCGATGATTTCATACGCAGCACGGATACCGGGCCAGGCATTCAGCGAACTGAGAATACCCAGCGAAACCAGGAAGATCGGCACCACCAGCGTGAACAGCTTGCCCCATTCCGGGTTGAGGTTGCCCATGCCGGAGACAAAGGCAATCACCAGGAAGGATTGCGCGGTCAGGTAGGCGTCGGTGCGGTTGGCCAGGATGCTGGTTTCGTATTGGATCTCGCGCCGGTAAAAGTCGAGGCGGTCCTTGGGCGAGCCGAATATCTTTGCGTTGTGTTCGCTGTGGTCGTTCAGGGCCGCTTCCGGAGTGTGGGGGGAGATGATTCTGGACACGACGATGCTCCACAAGGTGACGAAACTCCTTAGAAGAATCGGGGCTCGGTGAAGTTCAAGTGGGTTGACGCACCAGTTTGGGGCGACCACCGCCCTCTGTAGGAGCGAGCTTGCTCGCGAAAAACGTCAACGATGACGCGGGCTTCCTGAATAAACGCGGTGCCGGTGAGTTTTTCGCGAGCAAGCTCGCTCCTACAGGAGGTTTACCGGTGATTAACCGCATTCCGGCACAGGCATTGCTTTATCCATTCACCAGCCGGAAAACAGGAGCATGCGTTACCCCCCGACCCAGAGCCGCCCCCATAAGAAAGTAAGGACCAGGTCTGTTGGCACCTTCAGCCACGGGCTCATAAAAACATGCGTTTTTTTAAGCGGCAGTGCCACCCAAAGCCACACTGGGCACTGACAAGGTACTGGAATGGCTCGATCTTTCTTTGATGAAATGAATGACGCAAATGGCGTATGCCGTGCGCACTATCAGGACTTCTCTCGCTGGCTGGCCAACACGCCGCCGGAACTGCTGGCCCAGCGTCGCCGTGAAGCGGATTTGCTGTTCCATCGCGCCGGGATCACCTTTACCCTGTATGGCGACGAGCAAGACACAGAACGCCTGATTCCCTTCGACATCATTCCCCGCAGCATCCCCGCCAGTGAATGGAGCCTGATCGAGCGCGGCTGCATCCAGCGGGTCAATGCACTGAACATGTTCCTCGCCGATATCTACCACGACCAGCGCATCATCAAGGCAGGGATCATTCCCGCTGACCAGGTCCTGGGCAATGAGGGCTATCAGAAAGCCATGGTCGGTCTCGACCTGCACCGCGGCATCTATTCGCACATCTCGGGCGTCGATCTGGTGCGCGACGGCGACGGTACCTACTACGTGCTGGAAGACAACCTGCGCACCCCCAGCGGCGTGAGCTACATGCTCGAAGACCGCAAGATGATGATGCGCCTGTTCCCGGAAGTGTTCGCCAAGCAGCGCATTGCCCCGGTGGACCACTACCCCAACCTCTTGCTCAAGACCCTCAAGAGCGCCAGCCGCCTCGACAACCCGAATGTGGTGGTGTTGACCCCTGGGCGCTTCAACAGCGCTTTCTTCGAACACGCGTTCCTTGCCCGGGAAATGGGCGTGGAACTGGTGGAAGGCGCCGACCTGTTCGTGCAGGACCTCAAGGTGTTCATGCGCACCACCGACGGCCCCAAGGCCGTGGACGTGATCTACCGACGCATCGACGACGCCTTCCTCGACCCCCAGGCGTTCAACCCCGAGTCGATGCTCGGCGTGCCCGGGCTGGTGGCGGCTTACTGCGCCGGCAATGTGGTGCTGGCCAACGCCATCGGCACCGGAGTGGCTGACGACAAGTCGATCTACCCCTATGTTCCGGCCATGATCCGCTTCTACCTGGACGAGGAACCGATCCTGCAAAACGTGCCGACCTTCCAATGCCGCAAGCCCGATGAACTGTCCCATGTGCTGGCCAACCTCGAGCAGTTGGTGGTCAAGGAAACCCAGGGCTCCGGCGGCTACGGCATGCTGGTGGGCCCGGCGTCGACGGCCGCCGAGATCGAGGACTTCCGCCAGCGCATCAAGGCCCGTCCCCATGCCTATATCGCCCAACCCACCCTGAGCCTGTCCACCTGCCCGACCTTCGTCGAAAACGGCATTGCGCCCCGGCATATCGACCTGCGCCCCTTCGTGCTCTCGGGCAAGGAAACCCGCCTGGTGCCCGGTGGCTTGACCCGCGTGGCGCTGAAGGAAGGCTCGCTGGTCGTCAACTCGTCGCAAGGCGGTGGAACCAAGGACACCTGGGTGGTGGAGGGCTGAGTATGTTGAGTAGAACCGCTGCGGACCTGTATTGGATGTCGCGCTACCTGGAACGCGCCGAGAACCTGGCGCGCATGCTGGAAGTCAGCTATTCGCTGTCACTGATGCCCCAGGCCGGGCGCAGCGATGGTCTGGATGAACTGGCGATGTCGTTGCTCAGCAGCGGCACCCTGGACAGTTACCTTGAGCGTCACCAAACCCTGGATGCCGAGCGCATGCTGCATTTCTTCGCCCTCGACGAAGAAAACCCGGCCAGCATCTACAACTGCCTGCGCGCCGCCCGAGGCAATGCCCATGCGGTACGCGGACGCATCACCGCCGACATGTGGGAAAACCTCAACGCCACCTGGCTGGAAATGCGCAGCATCGCCGCCGGTGGCCTGGCACGGCATGGCATCAGCCACTTCTGTGATTGGGTCAAGCAACGCTCGCACCTGTTTCGTGGCGCAACCTCGGGCACCATCATGCGCAATGACGCCTACCGCTTCATTCGCCTGGGCACCTTTGTCGAACGTGCTGACAACACCTTGCGCCTGCTGGACGCGCGCTATGAGATGTTCGGCGAAGAGTCGGAAGAAGTCAGCGACGTATCGGCACGCGGTTATTACCAGTGGAGCGCGCTGCTGCGCGCGTTGTCGTCGTTTGAGGCCTATACCGAGCTGTACCCGAATGCCTTGAATGCACGCTCGGTATCCGAGCTGTTGCTGTTGCGCAGTGATGTGCCGCGTTCGCTGCATGCCTGCATCGAGGAGTTGAGCCATATCCTGGCCGACCTGCCCGGCAGTTATGGGCGCACGGCGCAACGCCTGGCGGCGGAGTTCGAGGCGCGGCTGCGGTACACGGGGATTGATGAAATTCTGGAAGATGGGCTGCACACTCGGCTGACAGAGTTTATCGACACCGTGCGCGAGCTGGCGCGGGAGATACAAAGCTCCTACCTGGAGGTGGTCTAACACAACCTGTAGGAGCGAGCTTGCTCGCGAAAAACTCACCGGCGCCGCGTTAATTCAGAAAGCCCGCGTTATCGTTGACGTTTTTCGCGAGCACGCTCGCTCCTACAGGGGGTTGATCGCCCACCAACGTGGGAGCAACTGGCGTACCCGCGACTCGCCAAAGCGGTCGTCGATCAGCATCACCACCCCGCGATCCTGCTGGCTGCGGATCACCCTCCCCGCTGCCTGCACAACTTTCTGAATACCGGGATACAGGTAGGTGTAGTCATACCCCGCGCCGAAAACAGCGCCCATACGTGCCTTGATCTGTTCATTCACCGGGTTGAGCTGCGGCAAACCCAGGGTGGCGATAAAGGCACCGATCAGGCGCGCTCCGGGCAGGTCGATACCTTCGCCAAACGCACCGCCCAGCACCGCAAAGCCAATGCCCTGGCTGTGGTGGGTGAACTGCTCCAAAAAGGCGTGGCGCTCGGCCTCGGCCATGCCCCGCGCCTGCAACCACAACGCAATCTGCGGGTGCCGTTCGGCCATTAACTGGGCCACCTGTTGCAGGTAATCGAAGCTTGAGAAAAACGCCAGGTAGTTACCCGGTTGCGCGGCGAATTGCCCGGCGAGCAGTTCCACAATCGGTTCCAGCGATGCCTGGCGATGCACAAACCGTGTAGAGATGCGGTCAATGATGCTGACCTGCAATTGCTCGGCCTTGAATGGTGACGCCACATCAACCCAGGCGGTATCCGCCGGCAGGCCCAGCAAGTCCGCATAATAATGGCGCGGGCTCAGGGTTGCGGAAAACAGCACGCTGCTGCGTGCGGCGGTCAACCTGGGCCGGATGAACTCAGCGGGCACCACGTTGCGCAGGCACAGGGTCGAGCTGCTGCGCTTGCCGCTGAACGTGCGTTTGGTGATATCGAAGATAAAGTGCTCGTTGAACAGCTCGGCCACTTTGGCCCATTGCAGCGCGTCGAAGTAGAAGGCTTGCAGGTCGCCGTTGAGGGCTTCGGGGTGGTCGTTGAAGTAGTCGCCCATGGCGCTGGTACACAGGCTCAGGGCCTGGAGCAGTTTGTCAGGTTTGGCCGCATACGCCTGATACGGTGCGAGTTGATCCTTGTGCAAGGCATTCCACTCACGGTTCAAGCGCTGCAAGGGTTTGTTCAGGGGCTCGGGCGCGTTATCGCGCAAGGTCTTGAGGCTGTACTGGTCCAGGCTGGCGCTGTACATCGAGCGCGCCCGTTCGACCAGGTTGTGCGCCTCGTCCACCAGCACCGCGACGCGCCATTGGTTGAGCTGGGCCAAGCCGAACAGCATGGCGCCAAAGTCGAAGTAATAGTTGTAGTCGGCGACGATCAGGTCGCTCCAGCGCGCCATTTCCTGGCTCAGGTAGTACGGGCATACCTGATGGGCCAGCGCCACGTGGCGCAGGCTGCGTTGATCGAGCAGGCGCACCTTGGACGCGGCCTGGCGGGCGGCAGGCAGGCGGTCGTAAAAACCCTTGGCCAACGGGCAGGAATCACCGTGACAGGCTTTGTCCAGGTGTTCACACGCCTTGTCCCGGGCCACCAGTTCAAGCACACGCAGTGACAGCTCGGGGCTGCTGTCGTACAGCACCTGGGCGGCATCCAGGGCCAGCTTGCGGCCGGGCGTCTTGGCGGTGAGGAAGAACAGTTTGTCCAGTTGCTGCGGCGCAAGGGCCTTGAGCAGCGGGAAAATGGTGCCGATGGTCTTGCCAATACCCGTGGGCGCCTGGGCCATCAGGCACCGGCCCGTAGTCACCGCTTTGTAGACCGACTCGGCCAAGTCGCGCTGCCCGGTACGGAAGTCGGCATGGGGAAACGCCAGGCTCTGCGCGCCAGCGTTGCGTGTCGCGCGATGCTGCATCTCCTGCCGGGCCCAGTCCAGGAACAGCGCGCATTGTTGATTGAAGAACTGCTCAAGGTCTGGCGCATCGAATCGCTGGTTCAGCACGGTTTCGCCTTCGCCGACGATGTCGAAGTACACCAGCGCCAGGTCGATATGATCGAGCCCGAGTTTCTGGCACATCAGCCAGCCATACACCTTGACCTGGGCCCAGTGCAGTTGCCGATGGTTGGCGGGCTGGGCAGCGAGGTCGCCACGGTAGGTTTTGACTTCTTCCAGGCGGTTGGCGTCCGGGTCGTAGCCGTCCGCCCTGCCCCGCACCTTGAGTTGCTGGTAGTCGCCCTCCAGGGGGACCTCGTGCTGATAGTGCGCGCTGCGCCGGGATGCCACCGTGCGATGGCCGACGATGCCTTCCTGGGCGCTGGGCGACGGCGTAAAGCGCAGGTCGAGGTCACCGACCTTGGCCGTGAACTCACACAGCGCCCGCACGGCCACGCTGTAACTCAAGCGGGTTGCTCCGCCCAACGCACGTAGCAGACGGTGACCGGCATCTGGTACTCGCCGCAAAATTGCAGCCACCGCAACTGGTTGTCCTGCAGGCGGTCGCCGGGGCCCTTGACCTCGATCATGCGGTAGGTATTTTGCGCGGGCCAGAACTGGATGAGGTCCGGCATCCCGGCCCGGTTGGCACGGATATCCTGCAACAACCGCGTAAACCAATGGCGCAAATGTTCGGCGGGCAGGCAGGCCAGGGCTTGCTCCAGCAGGTCTTCGCTGAGCAGGTTCCAGAACACAAAGGGCGACTGAATGCCCCATTTGTCTACGTAGCGTTGGCGGATGCTGGCCTTGTAGCGACCGTCCTCCAGTTGCGCAAAGCACGCGGCAAACAAGGCTTCCCGGCGTTGATAAAAGTCCTCGCTGTGCAGGTCCGCCGGCCCACGCTGGAACGGGTGGAAGAACGCCCCCTGCAGCGGCGCAAAAATCGCCTCCCAGCACAACAAGCCAAACAGCGAATTGATCAGGCCATTCTCGACGTAATGCACCGGTGCATCCGGTTCGCTCAGGTGCGCCAGCACGCAGGATTCCACCGACAGCAGCGGTTCCTGCACCAGCGAAAGGTCCAGGCGTGCCACCGCTTGGGGCTTGGCCCTGGGCAGCGCCGGCCCGCCGAGTTTGCGCCGCAGGCGCGGCACTACGCGCAGCAGGTGTTGTTGTTCCGCTGCGCTGTGTGGGGCCTGTTGCGCCTCGGTCGCCAGGGCCATGGCTTGGGCGTAATCCTCCTGGCGCTCCAGTACGCGGATCAGCCGCGCCCGCGCCCCGGGATGAGTGCAATTGCGGTAGATCTGTTCGGCCAGTGCCAGCTCGGCGCACCGTTCGCAATACTGGCCGATCTGGAACAGCAGCTTGGCGCGACGCTTTTCCAGCCAGGGGTTGTCGGTGCACAACGTGGCGACCTGCGCCAACACCGTATCCAGCGCCTCACCGGCTTCAAAGGCTTGCTGGCACTGGTGCAGGAATAGAAACCCATGCACGTCGTCACGGCTGCGTAAACCACGAGACTCGGCGCAGAACTCGACTTTTTCATAGGTGTAGATGCCCAGATCTGCCAACACGAATTCCGACCAGTCCTGGTGCAGGTTGCCGAAGAACATCAGACGCAGGCGATCACACAACTCCATCACCGTCAGGCTATAGAGCACATCGTCCACGTCGGGACACCACTGGGCAAAGCTGCGCGGCTCGGTAAATTGCGCGGCCAAGGGCTCAAGCCAGTCAGCCTTGTTGCCCTTGGGTTGATTGATCCAGGGTTTGAAGGCGCCGAGCAGTTCATTTTTTTGCAGCAGCGCGAACAGGGTGGCAAACGGCAGCGGGCTTTGATCCTCTACCCATCCCAACTCACGCAAAGGCCCCGCCGCCGCATGAGGGCAACCGATTTCCAGGTAATGGAGCTTGGCGGCACGAAAATGCACGCCCTTGCGCATCACCATCCGCACCAACAACGCCTGGGACGCCAGAGGCAACCTGTCAAATTGCTGAATGAAATGCTGTTCGTGCGCATCGAGCAAATCGGCATAGCGCTGCCCCAACCAAACCAGGACTTGGCGGAAGTTATGCAAGTAATACAAGGGGTCTTCGAGGGGGTTGGCCATGGCGCAGAGCAATCAAATACTGGTTATGCATACAGATTGCCGGGGCAAAGCGGTTGTTGCAATCAGTAATAGATAAATGGCGCCTGCAACTTTTTGCAAAAAAACAATCTGATGAGGGGGTTGATCAAGTAATATTTATGGCCGCGCAGCCAGACGCTGCGGGACTTTTCAGGGTTAAAGGTAAGGGTTATGAACATGAAGAATTTGGGTCTGCCACTGGTTGCACTCACTTTTCTGGTATTGGCCGGTTGCTCCACGCAAACCGTAGTGACCTTGCAAAATGGCACGCAATATTTGACCAAGGACACGCCCAACGCCAAAACGGCCGATGGCTTCTACGAGTTCACCGATATTGCCGGCAAGCGCATTCGTATCAAGGCCGATGATGTGGCCACGGTGCGTAAGGAAAAATGATCATCTAGCAAAACCCTTCAAATGTGGGAGCTGGCTTGCCTGCGATGGCGGCGGTCGAGACAGCCATGCGGTGACTGACAAATCGCTATCGCAGGCAAGCCAGCTCCCACATTTGAAGGGT